>NZ_JAABLT010000024.1:0-527949 GCF_009915125.1 Proteus sp. G2673 | reverse complement strand
CACATAACACGTATCTCTTAGGTAAGGAGGTGATCCAACCGCAGGTTCCCCTACGGTTACCTTGTTACGACTTCACCCCAGTCATGAATCACAAAGTGGTAAGCGCCCTCCCGAAGGTTAAGCTACCTACTTCTTTTGCAACCCACTCCCATGGTGTGACGGGCGGTGTGTACAAGGCCCGGGAACGTATTCACCGTAGCATTCTGATCTACGATTACTAGCGATTCCGACTTCATGGAGTCGAGTTGCAGACTCCAATCCGGACTACGACAGACTTTATGAGTTCCGCTTGCTCTCGCGAGGTCGCTTCTCTTTGTATCTGCCATTGTAGCACGTGTGTAGCCCTACTCGTAAGGGCCATGATGACTTGACGTCATCCCCACCTTCCTCCGGTTTATCACCGGCAGTCTCCTTTGAGTTCCCGCCATCACGCGCTGGCAACAAAGGATAAGGGTTGCGCTCGTTGCGGGACTTAACCCAACATTTCACAACACGAGCTGACGACAGCCATGCAGCACCTGTCTCAGCGTTCCCGAAGGCACTCCTCTATCTCTAAAGGATCCGCTGGATGTCAAGAGTAGGTAAGGTTCTTCGCGTTGCATCGAATTAAACCACATGCTCCACCGCTTGTGCGGGCCCCCGTCAATTCATTTGAGTTTTAACCTTGCGGCCGTACTCCCCAGGCGGTCGATTTAACGCGTTAGCTCCAGAAGCCACGGTTCAAGACCACAACCTCTAAATCGACATCGTTTACAGCGTGGACTACCAGGGTATCTAATCCTGTTTGCTCCCCACGCTTTCGCACCTGAGCGTCAGTCTTTGTCCAGGGGGCCGCCTTCGCCACCGGTATTCCTCCACATCTCTACGCATTTCACCGCTACACATGGAATTCTACCCCCCTCTACAAGACTCTAGCCAACCAGTTTCAGATGCAATTCCCAAGTTAAGCTCGGGGCTTTCACATCTGACTTAATTGACCGCCTGCGTGCGCTTTACGCCCAGTAATTCCGATTAACGCTTGCACCCTCCGTATTACCGCGGCTGCTGGCACGGAGTTAGCCGGTGCTTCTTCTGCGGGTAACGTCAATTGATAAAGGTATTAACTTTATCACCTTCCTCCCCGCTGAAAGTACTTTACAACCCTAAGGCCTTCTTCATACACGCGGCATGGCTGCATCAGGCTTGCGCCCATTGTGCAATATTCCCCACTGCTGCCTCCCGTAGGAGTCTGGGCCGTGTCTCAGTCCCAGTGTGGCTGATCATCCTCTCAGACCAGCTAGAGATCGTCGCCTAGGTGAGCCTTTACCTCACCTACTAGCTAATCCCATATGGGTTCATCCGATAGCGCAAGGTCCGAAGAGCCCCTGCTTTGGTCCGTAGACGTCATGCGGTATTAGCCACCGTTTCCAGTAGTTATCCCCCTCTATCGGGCAGATCCCCATACATTACTCACCCGTCCGCCGCTCGTCAGCAAGAAAGCAAGCTTTCTTCTGTTACCGCTCGACTTGCATGTGTTAGGCCTGCCGCCAGCGTTCAATCTGAGCCATGATCAAACTCTTCAATTAAAAGTGTTTGATGCTCAAAGAAATCGAAAACTTAGCTATTCATAAATGAATTTACTTTTGTTGTTCACTCTTCAAGACTTGATACATCTAATATTTTAGAAGATATCGTCTCTGCGAGTGCCCACACAGATTGTCTGATAATTTGTTAAAGAGCAGTGCAACCTTCGCTGCCGTTTCCGGTCTTCTGCGTTGTTGCGAGGATGCGTATATTACGCTATTCCTCTGAAGAGTCAAGAGTTTTTTCAAACTTTTTTCTTTTCTCTTCACCGTCCTGCGTGGCTTGTTGTTTGCTCATCGCCGGTCAGTGGATGCGCATTATAGGGAGATCTCGGATTAGCGCAAGTGTTTTTTTAAAAAAACTTACCAAGCGAATGCTTTATAAGCAAACACCCCATATTGGTATAAAAAATAGACATCGTTTGTTTAAAAAAGTTTCAATTTTATCTGTGATTCTTAGCGATTTAACGGTTAAATCTTCATTTATAAATTAAGAGCATAAAAAAGAGGCTTAAATAAGCCTCTTTTCAGTTTCACGACATCTCTTATTACTATAGAGAGGATGCTCTATTACTGTTTTGCAATTATCTTATTATTGTCCAAATCTAAGATAATCTCTTTACCTGGTAATAATTTACCAGACAAGATGTCTTGAGCTAATGGGTTTTCAACCTCTTGCTGGATAGCCCGTTTCAATGGACGAGCACCATAAATTGGGTCGAATCCAACTTCGCTCAATTTCTCTAATGCAGCCCCAGTAATAGTAACGTGATAACCACGCTCTTCTAAACGCTGGTATAAACGACGCAACTGAATTTGTGCAATCGCTGCAATGTTTTCTTTGCCTAATGGATGGAATACCACAACTTCATCAATACGGTTGATAAACTCTGGTCTGAAATGATGGCCAACAACATCCATCACAATAGTTTTCATTTCTGGATAATCAATTGTCCCGAAACGTTCTTGAATTAAATCAGAGCCCAAGTTCGATGTCATAATCACAACTGTATTACGAAAGTCGACTGTTCTACCTTGTCCATCCGTTAAACGACCATCATCCAATACTTGCAATAAGATATTAAATACGTCTGGATGCGCTTTTTCAACTTCATCTAATAAGATGACTGAATAAGGACGACGACGAACTGCTTCTGTTAAATATCCACCTTCTTCGTAACCAACATATCCTGGAGGCGCACCCACTAAACGAGAAACGGAGTGTTTTTCCATAAACTCAGACATGTCGATACGAACCATTGCATCATCACTATCAAACAAGAAGTTTGCTAATGCTTTACATAATTCTGTTTTACCCACCCCTGTTGGTCCTAAAAATAGGAACGAACCAATTGGGCGATTAGGATCAGACAACCCAGCACGACTACGGCGGATCGCATTTGATACTGCACTTACAGCCTCAGCCTGACCAATAACACGTCTATGTAGCTCTTGTTCCATTCTGAGCAGTTTTTCACGTTCCCCTTCTAACATTCTAGATACAGGAATACCTGTCCAACGCGCTAAAATTTCAGCGATTTCAGCATCAGTGACTTTATTACGTAACAGCTTCATATGCTTATCTTCAGCTTTATTTGCTTCAGCAAGCTGTTTTTCTAATGTCGGGATTTGTCCATATTGGATCTCCGACATTTTCGCTAAATCACCACTACGACGAGCCTGCTCTAAAGCAATACGAGCCTGCTCTAATTCAGATTTAATATGTTGAGTGCCAGTAAGCTCTGCTTTTTCAGCTTTCCACTCTTCTTCTAAAACAGAATACTCTTTCTCTTTCTCAGCAAGTTCTTCATTTAGCATCTCTAAACGTTTTTTACTTGCATCATCAGACTCTTTTTGCAGTGCCTGTTGTTCAAGTTTGAGCTGAATGATACGTCTATCAAGTCTATCTAGTGCTTCTGGTTTTGAATCCATCTGCATACGTAGGCTTGCACCCGCTTCATCAATTAAATCAATTGCTTTATCTGGCAACATACGGTCAGAAATATAGCGATGAGATAAAGTCGCAGCTGCAACGATAGCTGGGTCTGTAATTTGAACATGATGATGAAGTTCATAACGTTCTTTTAGACCACGTAAAATAGCAATAGTATCTTCAACTGTAGGCTCAGCCACATACACTTTTTGGAAACGACGCTCTAATGCAGCATCTTTTTCAATGTATTGACGATATTCGTCAAGTGTTGTTGCCCCCACACAGTGTAATTCACCACGAGCTAATGCAGGCTTTAGCATATTTCCCGCATCCATAGCACCGTCGGCTTTACCTGCACCAACCATTGTATGTAATTCATCAATAAACAGAATGACACTGCCTTCCTGTTTAGATAAATCATTTAAAACAGCTTTTAAACGCTCTTCAAACTCACCACGATATTTAGCACCTGCTAATAACGAGCCCATATCTAAGGAAAGTACGCGCTTATTCTTTAAACCTTCAGGGACTTCACCATTAACAATGCGTTGAGCCAAACCTTCAACAATCGCCGTTTTACCTACACCCGGCTCACCAATAAGTACAGGGTTGTTTTTAGTACGACGTTGTAAAACTTGAATGGTTCTTCTTATTTCTTCATCACGACCAATAACAGGATCGAGTTTGCCTTGTTCTGCTCTTTCCGTTAAATCCACAGTATATTTTTTCAATGCCTGACGTTGGTCTTCTGCATTTTGATCGTTCACTGTTTCTCCACCACGTATTTTTTCAATCGCTATCTCAAGAGTCGCTTTATTCGCTCCGGCCGCTTTTAGCATGTCAGCAACTTGACCACCCGTTTCCATGGCAGCTAAAAGAAAGAGCTCTGACGAAATAAATTCGTCACCTTTTTTCTGTGCCAACTTATCGCACAAATTAAGGTGTTTAATTAAATCATTTGAGGGATGAACCTCTCCACCAGCACCTTCGACTTTAGGTAATCGAGATAAAGCATCATTAATTCGCTCATTAAATTGCGATGCATTAACACCTACAGATGTTAATAAAGGGCGAATTGAGCCACCTTGTTGATTAAATAACGCACTCAGTAAATGTATGGGTTCTATAAATTGATTATCGTTCCCAAGTGCCAATGACTGGGCGTCTGCGAGAGCTTGCTGGAATTTATTGGTTAATTTATCCAGACGCATAACACCTCCAAGTAAAATTTAAAGTAAAATTCGTAACTGGAGAATAGATGAGGTCATTTTGACAATATTCAAGCTCAAAATAAAAATTTTGAGCAAAAATATTTATCAGTATTTGAGATAAGTGAGAAAAACGGTTAAGAGAAGTTTATTTAATCCAGATTAATGACGCCATTCGACCTGTTATCTGTTCGCGTCTATATGAAAAGAAACGCGATTTCTCTGTCACAGTACAGAAATTACCACCGTAAATCTGAGTTACCCCATTTTCCTGTAAAATTATTCTCGCTAACATATAGATATTAGCTAAATATTTACCATTATGAGGAATAAATGCAGGATCAAAGGCCTTATTTTTTTCAATAAAGGCCAAACGGACTTCAGAGCCTACCTCAAAAGCAGTTGGCCCAATTGCTGGCCCTAACCATGCCATTATTTGATGTTTTGGTGCTTTAAACTTCGCTAGTGTATTTTGTAATACACCATGGCAAAGCCCTCGCCATCCACCATGAGCTGCGCCAACTTCTGTTCCATCAATAGTTGTAAAAAGAACAGGTAGGCAATCTGCCGTCATAATTGCACAAACTTTTTTCTCAGTAGCGGTATAAAGGGCATCACCTCGTACTTCATTATTTTTCTCAGTATTTAGCGTAACAACATGGGTACCATGAACTTGTTCAAGCCATAATGGCATTTCAGGCAGTTGAGCTTGCTGACAAAGTCTGCGTCTATTTTCTTCAACATCAGATAATTTATCACCAACATGAGCACCTAGATTGAGGCTATTATAAGGTGGCAGACTAACCCCCCCCTCTCTCAAGGTACTGCAAGACCCAATATTTTCAGGCTGTGGCCAATCTGGAAAAACCAATGAAGTCATTTACCAATCCATTTCATCTTTAAACTGTTCAACGTCAGCTTTTAGCACATCGATAAGCTTAACCATATCATCAGGTAATGGTGCATGCCATTCCATTTCAATACCTGTTATTGGATGATAAAGACGTAGCATCGTTGCGTGCAAAGCTTGTCTATCAAATAAACGTAACGTTTCTCGTAATTCATCTGAAGCCCCTTTTAAAGGGCGAGGTCTTCCTGCATAAAGCTGATCACCAATTAAAGCATGATGTATATGTGCCATATGAACACGAATTTGGTGAGTACGACCGGTTTCTAAACGTAAACGCAAACGTGTATGAGCACGGAAATGCTCCATAACACGATAATGTGTTACTGCAGGTTTACCCATTGGGTGTACAGCCATATGTGTACGTTTAGTTGGATGTCGAGAAATAGGTTCATTCACTAATCCTCCTGCTGTCATTCTTCCTGTTGCAACCGCTTCATACTCACGCGTGATTTCACGACGTTGTAAAGCTTCGACTAAATGCGTTTGAGCAGGAACTGTTTTTGCAACAACCATTAAACCTGTTGTATCTTTATCCAAACGATGGACAATACCAGCACGAGGTACATTAGCAATCTCTGGATAACGATAAAGTAATGCGTTTAATACGGTGCCATCAGGGTTACCCGCACCAGGATGTACAACAAGATCTCTTGGCTTATTGATAACTAAAATATCATCATCTTCATAAACGATATTTAACGGAATATTCTGAGGCTCCCAGCGAACATCCTCTTCAATTAAGGCATCGATTTCAATTTTTTCACCGCCAAGCATTTTTTCTTTTGGCTTATTGATGATTTTATCGTTAACCTGCACTCTATTGTCTAAGATCCACTCTTTTATACGAGATCTTGAATAATCAGGGAACATTTCGGCCAAAGCCTGATCTAAGCGTTGACCCAGCTGTGAATCTGCGACTGTAGCATTAAGTCGTATTTGTTGAGACATAAATAATTTTCTATTAATTAAGTTAGTGTTTTGACGGCACAGCCGTTTCATTTAAAATGAGTTATAGTGTAACCGATTTCAGGGGAGCTTCACGGAGAGACTCCCCAAACCTATTCAGAGGATAATCAATACGTGATGAGACGCATTAAATACCTAGTGGCAGCGGCCACTGTAAGCCTGTTACTTGCTGGCTGTTCGAGTTCAGACAAAGACGCTACTGCCGATATGTCGCCTTCTGAGCTTTACTCAACCAGTCAGGAAAAATTGCTAGATGGCAATTATGGAGCGGCTATCAAACAATTAGAGTCTCTCGATAATCGCTATCCTTTTGGCCCTTACTCGCAACAAGTTCAACTCGATCTGATTTATGCTTATTATAAATCAGCGGAACTACCAATGGCGATTTCGGCAATCGACCGTTTTATGCGATTAAATCCAACCCATCCTAATATCGACTATGTTCTTTATATGCGTGGCTTAACGGCTCAGGCATTAGATGATAGTGCATTACAAGGGTTCTTTGGTATTGATCGTTCAGACCGTGATCCTCAACATGCTATTGTAGCATTCAAAGATTTTAGTCAATTAGTTCGCTACTATCCAGACAGCCTTTATGCCGCTGATGCAACTAAACGTCTTGTCTTTCTTAAAAACCGTTTAGCGAAGTATGAGCTTTCTGTTGCAAAATTCTATACTAAACGAGGGGCTTATGTCGCGGTTATTAATAGAGTAGAGCAAATGATGCGTGATTATCCTGATACACAAGCCACTCGCGACGCGCTTGTTTATATGGAAAACGCTTATAAAGAATTAGGTCTGACACAAGAAGCAGAAAAAGTAGCTTCACTGATTGCAGCCAATCCAGCCTAATTAAAGCCTCACTATCAAAAACAGCAGCTTATCGCTGCTGTTTTTTTATTCTTTGCTAGCTAAATTGTCTTTACTTTTCATCAGCCCAACCTTCCTAATATGACCGAATAAATACAACTTAACAAGCGGTCTTTTTCAGCTATTTATCATTTGTCACGTTTTTATTACTAGTTACACATACATCTAACAAAAAGTGATTTTGATCATGTTTTAAATTGTGTATCACGATATTCTGAATTTATCGAAGATGGAGTAATAAAGAGGTAACTATATGATTATAAATATTACTAGCAAACAAATGGAAATTACCCCAGCACTACGAGAACACATTGAAAGCCGTCTAACTAAACTTAATAAATGGCAGGTGAATTTAATCAATCCTCATATTATTCTTACGAAAGATCCTAAGGGTTTTAGTGTTGATGCCAGCATTCATACTCCAAATGGGCAATTGGTCGCTAATGCACAACACGCCGATATGTATGTTGCAATTAATGACTTACTCGCAAAACTTGAACGTCAATTAAACAAAGTTCAGCATAAAAATGAATCTCGCCGGGCGAATAACAGCCTGAAAGAAGAGAATTTACTTGTCGATGAAATGTAAATAGTAAAGCAAGATTAAAAATTAGAATAAATCACTGACTCAAAACGCCTCTGCGCATCCTCGTGATGCGCTTTTTGTTGTATTTTTCTTGACTCCTTTCACATCATCATGTTTGATAGCGATATGTTAAATAATTTACCAATCAATATAATGAACAAATATCCACATTTGCCTTTCTTCTTTTTCTTTCTACTCTTTCATTAAGAGGCTTTGTCATTTCAGAAAGAAAAGTAAGAACGACAATAGCCTCCAAGTTGGAGGCTTTTTTATTTATGATGGTATGACATAACGGTATAGGGCTTAAACATGGAAAAACTCGATTTATTAGCAATCAGAGATAAAATTACAACGTTAGATTCAGAATTACTAACGTTGTTAGCAAACAGACGCCAATTATCTGCTGACGTAGCTCAATTTAAATTGAATACACATCGCCCTATTAGAGATAAAAATCGTGAGCGTGAATTACTTGATTTATTAATTGAGAAAGGAAAAAAAGTTGGGCTAGATGGTTTTTATATTAGTCGTATTTTTCAAATGATCATTGAAGACTCTGTATTAACGCAACAAGCCATTCTACAACAACATCTTAATGCAACCCCCAATGAATCAGCCAGAATTGCTTATTTAGGACCTAAAGGTTCTTATTCACATATTGCTGCCCGTCAATATGCAGCCCGCCATTTTGATACCTACGTTGATTGCACTTGTCAGAAATTTGATGACATTTTTACACTTGTCGATACAGGTCAAGCTGATTACGGTTTACTGCCCATTGAAAATACTAGTTCGGGCGCAATTAATGATGTTTACGATTTATTGCAAACAACATCAATCTCTATTGTTGGTGAAATTCGCATCCCTATTAATCATGCGCTTTTAACAAGTGTTGATAGCAGTACAGAAGAATTGCAAACTATTTATAGTCACCCTCAACCCTTCCAACAATGTAGCCATTATTTAAACCAGTATCCAAACTGGAAAATTGAATACTGTGAAAGTACCGCCGCTGCAATGGAAAAAGTGGCTCTCGCACAATCGCCACATATTGCGGCTATTGGTAGTGAAGCTGGTGGCTCTCTTTATGGTTTAAAACCTTTAGCTAATAATTTAGCAAACCAGCAAATAAACGTAACACGCTTTATTGTTATTGCACGAAAAGCCATAGATGTTTCAGAGCAAGTACCTGCTAAAACAACCTTCTTAATGGCAACAGGACAACAAGCAGGTGCATTAGTTGATGCATTAATGATTTTAAAAAAATACGACATTATTATGACAAAACTTGAATCTCGTCCTATTAATGGCACACCTTGGGAAGAGATGTTTTATATTGATGTTCAAGCAAATTTACGTGACATCAATATGCAAAAGGCCTTACACGATTTATCACAAACAACACGTTCATTAAAAATACTAGGCTGTTACCCTTCAGAAAATGTTGTTCCTGTTGAAGTAAAATAAACTCACTCGCAGATAAAAGCCAAATAGCATATAACTATCTGGCTTTTCTTTTTGGCTCTTATTTTAAAATTAATTATAAGAAACCATACATCGCAGCAAATACCCAGCCAAAGACACAGGAAACGGTTACACCAATTAACCCTGGTAAAATAAAGCTATGGTTAATAACAAAACGCCCTATTCGAGTTGTACCAGAACGGTCAAATTGAATTGCCGCTAAGTCACTAGGATAAGTTGGCAGAATATAATAACCGTAACAAGCAGGTGCCGATGCAATGATATAAGCAGGATCAACACCAATACCCAGTGCTAAAGGAACAATTGCAGCTAAAGCTGCCGCTTGAGAGTTAACAAACTTAGATACCAATAGTAAGACAACGGCATAAGCCCAAGGATATTCTCGTACTAATTGTCCTAATGCTGCTTCTATTTCTTTCATATGTGCAGAGAACATGGTTTCTGCCATCCAAGCAATACCATATACAGCAACAATTGCTATCATCCCTGAACGGAATACTTCATTTTTAGATATAAGAGACGGATTGGTTTTACAGATAATAATAATTGATGCGCCTGCTAATAACATAAACATCTGAATAACGAGCACCATAGATAACGGTTTGCCATTAAATACAGGACGTATTTCAGAAAAAGCACCTAATATTGCAACAACAGCAATTGCACCTAAAAATATCCACATTGCCACCCAGTTTTTCATAGGGAGCTTTTTATCTAGAAGTGTCGCTGTATCTCCATAAACATAATCATGGTTTTCAGGAACTGAAACAAACTCTTGGAAACGTTGGTCTTTATCTAAGTCTTTTCCTCTAAACCAGCTAAAGATACCAATGGCTAAAATACCGATAAAAGTAGAAGGTATAGTAATTGCCAATAAGTCTAAAAATTCAAGGTGTTTACCATTAAAAGTCACATCACCGAGCATTGCGACTAATGTAACAACGGCAACGGAAACGGGGCTTGCAATAATCCCCATTTGCGAACCGATTGTACTTGCTGCCATTGGTCTTTCAGGGCGAATATTATTTTTTATCGACACATCATAGATAATTGGCAATATAGTATAAACAACATGCCCAGTACCACATAATATTGTAAGAGTACAAGTTACGAGTGGTGCAACAATAGAAATATATTTGGGATTTTTTCGTAATAATTTTTCTGCTATTTGCAACATAACATCTAATCCACCAGATGCTTGTAATGTTGCTGATGCAGAAACAACGGCAATAATAACTAACATTACATCAACAGGTGGTTTTCCCGGAGGGAGATTAAAAACAAAAACTAAAATAACTAGACCTACACCACCTAATAAACCTAATGCAATTCCGCCCTTCCTAGCCCCATAAAATAGACACACTAATATAATGGCGAGTTGTATTAAAAAATCCATAAATTACCCCTTGAAAAACACGTCGGAATATAAATAAAAAATAATACAATTGAATTTTTAGCACTTCTTGCAAAAAAAAGAGTCTATAAAATATAATTTACGATAATTGTTATAATCATTTTTTTGATCATTGTTATAGTTTACATAATACCTTTCAATTTCATTCAGTTTTAAGATCTCATCAACAAATAACTTTTAACGAAGAGACAATATTGAACATTAATTATTATGTAATTAAACCAAGTAATAACAATTAAATAACAAGACATTACTGTATATAAAAATTAATAATTTCCAATTATCAAAAAACATTAAAATCCTATTAAAAATAGAAGTTTAATCACTTACTTTTCCGATATAACGTATACATGATTGGTTTACTTCTTATGAAATACCAGAGAGGTTGTTAGATAAAATAGAATTATGCTTTAAGCATAAATAGGATGGTTATATGAATAAATTTATATTATTGATTTTAAATGTAATTTTTATTTTTTTCACAGCAAATGCTTATGCATCACAAATTTCTTATTCTGAAGTAACAGTAAGTTCGATAAACCAGCTTCATTGTACTGTTAGCCCATGTCCTAATCCTAAGGATTATTAGATAATGCAGTAATAGAGAATTTTTTTGGCATATTAAAAACAGAATATTTTTATACTAAATAATTTAGAGATGTAGATGAATTAGAAGAAGAACTTTATGAATATATCAAGTATTACAATACTGAAAGGATCAAGATAAAATTAAAAGGACTGAGTCCAGTTCAATACCGAACTCAGTCTTTATCTAACTAATTTAAACAGTCCAATAAACTAGAGTCAGTTCACTTCACACAATTAATTGACTGTTTTTTTATAAAATGAAGCTTTAAATTATATTCGGCTATCATTTGCTTTTTGTAATAAGATTCCACTTTCTTTCATAAATTGAGAAGCATAATCACCAAACCAATAACTCACGTTATTAAACGAATGAACAAATTCACTCTTTGCATTTATATCTAATAAATCGATAGCTTGACCTAATGACTGATGATATCGACGAATTAATTCAATATTCTCTTTCGATGACAAAATAATATCAGCATAAAGTTGTGGATCCTGAGCAAATAGGCGCCCTATCATTGCCAATTCTAACCGGTAAATAGGAGATGAAAGCCGCAGTAAACTGGCTAAATCAACTTTTTCTTTTGCTAAATGCTGGCCGTAAGCAAAGGTTGTAAAGTGTCGAAGTGCTTGAATAAAACTCATATTTTTATCATGCTCTTCCGGCGTAATCGCCTCAATTCTTGCTCCCCATACCATTAATTGCTCTAACAACCATTCAAATTTTTGATGATTTCGTCCTTCACAATAAGCCACAACCTGCTTTGCTAAACTGGGCACATCAGGGCCAAACATTGGATGAAGACCTAAAACTGGCCCACTATGTGCTTTTAACATTGCATCTAAAGGTTGTTTTTTAATAGAAGCGAGATCCACTAACAAACAACTTTCAGGTAAAGGAGGAAGCTTCTCAATAACCTCAACGGTTAAATGGATAGGTACACTAATTATTACCATTCCTGCATTATCAAAAATAGCAGGTGATTTAGTTTGCCATTCATCAGCTTCTAAGCTTTCAACTTGATAACCAGAGAGTGTAAACAAACGAGAAAATAGTTTACCCATTTTCCCATTTCCGCCCACAATAACGATTTTACCCAATTGAGGATTAAGCGTTTTAAATCCCTTATCATTCTCTTTAGTATAGGATTCTCTCATTACTCGGCGTAACACATCTTCAATCAAATCTGGGGAAATCCCCATCATTTGAGCATCATTACGACGAGAAGCAAGCATAGAGGCCTCTCTATCAGGTGCATAAATCGGTAAGCCATAACGGTTTTTAACTTCTCCCACTTCAGCTACAAGTTGCATTCTTTTTGCGAGTAAAGAAAGCAGTGATTTATCTACCTGATCAATTTGCTCACGCAAATTTTGTAATTCTTCAGCCATCTATGCTTGCCTCTTTTTATTTATGATTAACTAACTTTTTTTAACTGTGCTTCACGCTGAGCCAGAATCGGGGAAAGTTGAGCATGTAAATTTCTTAACACTGATTCCGTTGTTTCCCAACTAATACATGCATCTGTTACTGAGACACCGTATTTCATTTCACTGCGAGGCTGCTCTGACGATTGATTGCCTTCATTAATGTGACTTTCTAACATAATACCAGTGATAGATTCATTACCTTTAGTAATTTGCTCAATCACTGAATCAACTACCGCCGTTTGACGACGGAAATCTTTATTAGAATTACCATGGCTACAATCAATCATTAATGATGGTTTTAATCCAGCTTTTACCATCTGAGCTTCACACTGAGCAACATCTTCTTCATGATAATTTGGTGTTTTACCACCACGTAAAATCACATGACCATCTGGGTTACCTTGTGTTTGCAATAAACAAACCTGCCCTGATTGATTAATTCCCATAAATCGATGTGGCATAGAAGCCGCTTTCATCGCGTTAATTGCAGTATCTAGATTACCATCTGTACCATTTTTAAATCCAACTGGCATTGAAAGCCCCGATGCCATTTCACGGTGAGTCTGAGATTCTGTTGTTCTGGCTCCAATAGCAGACCAACTAAATAAATCACCTAAGTATTGTGGATTGTTAGGATCTAACGCTTCTGTTGCTAAAGGCAAACCTAATTGCACTAGTTCAGTCAATAACTTACGGGCAATATGTAATCCTTTTTCCATTTCAAAGCTGCCATCCATAAATGGATCGCTGATTAAACCTTTCCAGCCAACAGTAGTACGAGGTTTTTCAAAGTAGACACGCATCACAATGTACAGGCTATCACTTAATTCAGAGGCTAAGACTTTCAGACGTTTTGCGTAATCTAACGCAACATCAATATCATGAATGGAACAAGGCCCACATACCACGAGTAAGCGAGGATCACGACGTTGGACAATTTCAGAAATTGTTTGACGTGACTGAGCAATGGCATGCAGATCATTGCGACTCAATGGGTATTTTTGTTTTAACTCTTCTGGAGTAATTAAAACCAGCTCTTCGCTGATATTCACATTATTGAGTGCGTCTTTTTGCATGATCATAATCTTTACCTTTTTATATCTGTCATTGTGATTTTTGTGTGTCTGAAAGATAAGATAACATGCGATGTAAAGAAATCAATCCATATTTTTGACATTTTCGATAAAATCGTAAACTTATGATTACACAAAAGGTAATGGTCAAAAATAAACAGTAAATAACAATAAGTTATAATAAATAAATAGAATAAAGATAATGTGATAAACATTGAACCAAAACACCAAAATGTAATAATATATTTACAGATTATCTTTTAATGAATCTCAATATAAGAATAATAAATAAGATAGGAAGATAGAGGCAACAGAGATGAAAAACTCACAAACAATATTTGCAACATCGGGAGATATAAAAAAGGTCAGCAAATGCTGACCTTTTAACAATAACTTTCGGATGTGCGAAAGCGTATTATTTAGCGTTAAGACGCTCTTTGATACGAGCAGCCTTACCTGAACGCTCACGCAGGTAGTACAGTTTAGCTTGACGAACCGCACCACGACGTTTCACAGTGATGCTATCTACGACTGGAGAGTGAGTTTGGAATACACGCTCAACACCTTCGCCATTAGAAATTTTACGAACAGTGAATGCAGAGTGCAGACCGCGGTTACGAATAGCGATAACCACGCCCTCGAATGCCTGCAGACGTTTTTTAGAACCTTCAACAACCCATACTTTAATTTCTAAAGTATCACCAGGACGGAATGAAGGAACATCTTGCTTCATCTGTTCTTGTTCGATTTGTTTAATAATATTGCTCATAATAATTCTCTTACCCTAGGTAAACTGATATTAATGACATCTTGTGTCAGACTTACTCTGCTGTTCCTGACAGATGTTCCCGTTGGAACTCTGTTAACAGCACTCTTTGCTCGTCAGTCAGAGCTAGGCTTTCCAGAAGCTCAGGTCTTCTTAGCCAGGTTCGACCCAGTGATTGTTTCATACGCCAGCGATTAATATGTGCATGGTTTCCTGACAGTAAAACAGCCGGAACTTCCATACCATCTAAAACCTCTGGGCGAGTATAGTGAGGATGATCAAGTAAACCTTCAGCAAAAGAATCTTCTTTCGCAGAGGCTGCGTGTCCGAGAACCCCCGGAACAAAACGCGCTACTGCATCTATCATTATCATGGCAGGTAGTTCCCCACCACTTAATACGTAATCACCAACAGACCACTCTTCATCGATTTCAGTCTGAATGACGCGCTCATCTATACCTTCATACCGGCCACAAACCAGAATTAACTTCTCATTTGTTGCCAGTTCACAAACTCCTTGTTGATCGAGTTTGCGTCCCTGAGGTGATAAATAAATCACCTTTGCTCCATCACCTGCCGCAGCTTTTGCTTGATGAATAGCTTCCCTTAAAGGTTGAACCATCATCAACATACCAGGACCACCGCCATATGGGCGATCATCAACAGTATTGTGTCTGTCGTATGTAAAATCTCGGGGATTCCAACATTCTACATTGAGCAGACCATGCTTCACTGCCCGACCAGTCACCCCGTACTCGGTTATAGAGCGGAACATTTCTGGAAATAGGCTAATTACCCCAATCCACATTTTAGTGTCCCACTATTGAGAACCGTTAACCGGATAATCTAAAAACCAGGATCCCAATCAACGATAATTTTTTTCGCTGAGAGATCGACTTTCTTGATAACCTGCCCATCAAGAAACGGAACTAACCGTTCCCCGATACCGAACGCATCTTTCAGATTCGCTTTAATCACCATGACATCATTTGAGCCCGTTTCCATCATGTCTGTAACGACACCCAGATCGTAGCCTTTGTCCGTTTCCACATGACAACCCATCAGATCTTTCCAGTAATATTCACCTTCAAGTTCTGGAAGTTGCGAAGCATTCACGACAATTTCAAAATTAGTCAGGAAGTTAGCCGCATCTCTGTCATCAATACCTTTTAGCTTGACGATAATATCTTGGTTGTGATGTTTCCAACTTTCAATTTCAATGGTTTCCCACTGTCCATGACGCTGAATAAACCACGGTTGATATTCAAAAATGTTTTCGGCGTGTTCGGTGGAAGAAAAAACTCTGAGCCAACCACGGATCCCGTAAGGTGAGCCCAACTTACCCATAACAATAGGTTCTACAGGCTCTTTTAAGGTTTTTTGTTCGCTCATTGTTACCACCGCGACAGATTAAGCGCTTTTCTTCGCTGATTTGATCAGGCCAGCAACACGTTCTGAAACAGTTGCGCCTTGAGCAACCCAGTGTTCAACACGGTCTACGTCTAAACGTAATTCTTCTGCATTACCGGTTGCCAGTGGGTTATAAAAGCCTACGCGTTCAATAAAACGACCATCACGCGCATTGCGACTATCGGTTACTACTACTTGATAAAACGGACGCTTTTTTGCGCCGCCACGAGCTAAACGAATTGTTACCATAACATCCTCATTAGTTAATAAAACAACCAGACGCCATCGAGGAACGGAGTCCGGTTGTCATATAAAAAGCCCGAAAAGTTTACTCACTTTGGCGAAAAAAGCAATCCAAAGCACGTTTTTTTTCCAGCTTTTTGATTTTATCGGCCAGGGAATCCAGGTGGCATCATACCTTTCATGCTACGCATCATTTTAGCCATGCCACCTTTTTTCATTTTTTTCATCATACGTTGCATATCATCAAACTGTTTTAATAAACGGTTGACGTCTTGCACTTGTGTTCCAGAACCTGTAGCAATACGGCGTTTTCTGGAACCTTTAATGATTTCCGGTTTTTGGCGTTCTTTTTTAGTCATGGAATTAATAATCGCTTCCATTTTCACTAAAATTGAATCATCCATTTGTGATTTCACTGCATCTGGCACCTGAGACATACCCGGCATTTTGCTCAGCATACTTGCCATGCCGCCCATGTTCTTCATTTGCTTTAATTGATCTAAGAAATCATTTAAATCAAAGCCATCACCTTTTTTAAGTTTTGTCGCTAACTTTTCAGCTTGTGCTCTATCAACTTTGCTTTCAATATCTTCAATTAAAGACAGAACATCACCCATGCCTAAAATGCGGGAGGCGATACGATCTGGGTGAAAAGGTTCTAAAGCTTCTGTTTTTTCCCCAACACCGAGGAATTTAATTGGCTTACCAGTGATATGGCGAATTGATAATGCCGCCCCACCACGCGCATCACCATCAACTTTGGTTAATACAACCCCGGTTAATGGCAATGCTTCATTAAATGCTTTTGCTGTATTTGCCGCATCTTGACCCGTCATGGCGTCAACAACAAATAAGGTTTCCACAGGATTAATGGCTTTATGGAGAAGTTGGATCTCTTCCATCATGCCTTCATCTACGTGTAAACGACCTGCTGTATCCACCAGCAATACATCATAGAATTGAAGTTGCGCATGTTTTAATGCATTACTTGCAATTGTGACTGGATTTTCTTGAACAGTCGAAGGAAAGAAATCAATGCCAACCGTTTCGGCTAACGTTTCAAGCTGTTTAATCGCTGCTGGACGATAAACGTCGGCAGAAACAACAAGAACTTTTTTCTTCTTTTTCTCTTTTAAAAATTTACCTAATTTTGCGACACTGGTTGTTTTACCCGCACCTTGTAAACCAGCCATTAACACAACAGCTGGCGGTTGTGCTGATAGGTCAAGGTCAGTATTCACTTCCCCCATCGCATTGACGAGTTCATTTTGAACAATCTTCACAAACTCCTGACCCGGTGTCAGGCTTTTGTTAACTTCATGCCCTACTGCGCTCTCTTTGACGCGCGCAATAAAATCACGAACCACGGGTAAGGCAACGTCAGCTTCTAATAAAGCCATACGCACTTCACGCAGTGTCTCTTTAATGTTTTCTTCGGTCAGTCTTCCTCGACCGCTTATATTGCGCAATGTGCGCGATAGTCTGTCACTTAAATTCTCAAACATTATCTTAGCTCAGTGTTAAAGTTGGGCTTATCGGTCATGTATGCCACCGATTATATCACGATGACTCGCGGATCTCTGCATAGAGATTTAAGCTTAATGACTTCAATAGTTGGAGCCGTATGCTCCTAGCGCTATACTAGGAAGTTATTCAAACAATATATGTAAGCGAAACTATGCCCGTTATATCAATCTCTATCGTCGCTGTCTGCGCTTATTTACTCAGTCTGGTAATGTTTTTACCCGGTCTGTTACGAAAAGAGCAGAATGGATACCGCGGATTAGCTCTGCTATTTGCGGTAATTGCACTTGTTGCACATGCCATCTCATTAAAATTTTTAATTTTCCGTCCTCACAGTGGACAGAATCTTTCACTCACTAATCTAGGTGCAATTGTTAGCCTAATGGTCTGCGTTATCATGACGATTGTGGCTTCTCGTGGTCGTGCATGGTTCTTACTGCCTATTGTTTATTGTTTCGCAATAGTCAATCTTGTTATTGCAGCACTGATGCCGGGTGAATTTGTTACACATCTTGAAAGTAGCACATCACTCTTTATTCACATTGGATTGGCGTTATTAAGCTATGCCACTCTGTTAATAGCCGCCTTATATGCATTACAACTTAGTTGGCTCGACTATCAACTAAAAAATAAGAAACTAAAATTCTCACCTCAAATGCCACCATTAATGTCAATTGAGCGTAAAATGTTTCATATCACACAAGTGGGTGTGGTATTACTGACACTGACCTTATGTACAGGTTTGGTGTATATGGATAATATTTTTGGTAAAGAAAACATCCATAAATCTATTTTCTCTATCATTGCTTGGTTTGTTTACATCATTTTATTATGGGGACATTTCCGAGAAGGCTGGAGAGGAAAGAAAGTCATTATTTTTAATTTAATTGGCGCTCTTATTTTGACATTAGCTTTTTTTGGTAATCGTTTATTACAAGAGTTAGTACTTAATTAATTTTCTATTTTAGGGTTGCAAAAGGATCTCAATTTTGGAGCATGTGTCGACAACTACGCTCATTATCATACTTGTCTGTATGATTATTGCCTCAGCTTATTTTTCTGGGACTGAAACCAGTATGATGACGATTAATCGCTATCGTCTCCGTCATGCTGCGAAACAAGGAAATCGCTCTGCAAAACGTGTAGAAAAATTATTACAACGTCCTGACAGATTGATTAGTTTAGTATTGATTGGCAATAATCTGATTAATATTGTTGCGTCTGCGCTAGCTACCATTGTCGGTATGCGTTTATATGGTGATGCAGGTGTAGCAATAGCTACGGGTGTACTGACCTTTATTATCCTTATTTTTGCTGAAGTGCTCCCAAAATCAATCGCAGCACTTTATCCAGAGCGTTTTGCTTATCCAAGCAGTGTAATTCTCTCTCCTTTACAAAAATTGATGCTACCTATTGTTTGGTTTTTTAATAAACTCACATTAATATTAATGCGCATTTTTGGTATCAAATCTCCAGTAATACAAGGGAATGCAGTCTCAAAAGAAGAGTTAAGAACTATCGTTCATGAATCTAAATCAAAACTTTCGCAAAGAAATCAGAATATGTTGCTGTCGATTTTAGATTTAGAAAAAGTGACGATTGGCGATATTATGGTGCCAAGAAATGAAATTTTTGGTATCGATGTCAATGATGAATGGAAATCTATCGTAAGACAGTTAACTCATTCTCCTCACGGTCGGATTGTGCTTTATCGTGATACTTTAGACGATGCGATTGGTATGTTGCGAGTACGAGAAGCTTATCGCTTAATGACCGAGAAAAAAGAATTTACCAAACAAATTCTGATGAAAGCTGCCGATAAAATTTACTTTATTCCAGAAAGCACACCATTAAACCTACAGCTCGTCAATTTCCAACGTAACAATGAAAAAGCGGGGATTGTGGTTGATGAATATGGTGAAATTCAAGGTTTAGTAACCGTTGAAGATATTCTTGAAGAGATTGTTGGTGACTTTACTACTTCGATGTCCCCATCTTTAGCTGAAGAAGTTATTCCTCAAAAAGACGGTTCATTATTAGTTGATGGTACGACAAATATTCGAGATATCAATAAAGCTTTCGGTTGGCATTTACCTGAAGATGAAGCTCGAACGATCAACGGCGTTATTATTGAAGAGTTAGGTGACTTACCTGTTGTTGGTAATAAAATAACTGTGAGTGACTATGAATTTGAAATACTTGAAGTTCAGGATAACGTCATCAAAAAGGCGTTAATTCGCCATCTTTCAATCCCACATCATTAGTAAAAAGAAATAAGCGCCTTAGCCTTAAAAGGTGCTTATTTTGGCTGTTTATCCTAACTCAAATCGTAATTTGCTATTACGAAAATCAAACTCTCTGGCAGATTTCATATAGAAAGGCTCTATCGCTTGCTCTTGTACTAATTTGGCTGGCTTTACTTGTTGATAATCAGAATAAAAAACCATGATTTTTAACCCACATAACTAAGTTTAATGCTGGTTGATAAGAATAATCAGCTACATATTCTTCACGCCTGCAAATAAAAAAGAGACAATAAATCAGAATGCGAATTTCCTGATCTATTATCCCCTAATATTATAAATTAGCGATTACTTAAATATGTAACTCTTTTAAAGTCTCTTCAGGCAACGCTAATTCATCGTTATGATTAATACCAATGCTATGAGATAAAATATCACGTGCGATATCTTGTGCTTCTGTCAGCGAATGCATTTCATAGGTACCACATTGGTACACATTTAGTTCTGGGATATGGTTTTGATCTTTTACTTTCAAAACATCTTCCATTGCGGCTTTCCATGCATTAGCTACACGTTGCTCTTCAGGTTGCCCAATTAAGCTCATGTAGAATCCTGTACGACATCCCATTGGGGAAATATCAATTATCTCAACACCATTACCATTAAGATGATTACGCATAAATCCAGCAAACAGATGCTCTAGAGTATGAATTCCTTTCTCAGGCATGGCTTTTTTATTTGGTACCGTAAAACGTAAATCAAATACCGTAATAGTATCACCTGATGGCGTTTTCATGGTCTTAGCAACGCGTACAGCAGGTGCTGACATACGCGTATGGTCAACAGTAAAGCTATCCAATAAAGGCATAAAAAACCTCCTAAGAAAAATTTAAATATTTTTAAGAAAAAATGAAACTTTCTACAAGTAGCACGGTCTTAGTAACGAATACGCGCAAAATGTTATCATCCCTATTTCTCTATAGAATTTTTTAGCCACACAAATCTTAGTGTGGCTTTTTTCTATCTAAGTTTAGGAAGCCACATTATCGGTGTTAGTCCCCGCATGGATCTTCAAATACTCATCAAAAGAAATGGTATCACTCTTTTCTAACTCTTCTTGACGTTTTATGGATGAAATTCTCTCATGTTCAAAAGCTTCATCAGTTAACGTTTCATAAGGTGTTTTAATTAATTCTTGGTAATATTCTTCAGCCAAAGACAAGCCAAAACCACCAATGCCTTGTGTTTTAATTTTGTCTAAAAGTCTGCCTGAAAAAGTTAATTCAGGATTATCGAACATTTCTTCTAACTTAACACAAACTTCCATATATTTAGTGCCTGAACAACAATCAAGAACATTAGCAACACGTGCTAAATCAGCAAATAAGGCTTTACCTACTTGCGCTAATGGCTCTTTTCTTTCGCCACAACCCATTCCAATAACTTGACCTGGCTTACGCCCTTCTAGAATAACGTTATTCCAATTTGAACGGCAGCACGCTAATTCAGAAGCATCCATTTCTGGAGCATCAGCTAATACACACCAAATCAGGAATAAATCAAGGAAGCGAATTTGTGTTTCGTCAACACCAATAGGGGTAAATGGATTGATATCAAGTGAACGAACTTCGATATATTCAATACCACCACGTAATAACGCATCAGAAGGCGATTCATCCCCCTTAACCACACGTTTAGGACGAATAGGTGCATAGAGTTCATTTTCAATCTGCAACACATTGGTGTTTAACTGAATATACTCACCGTTTTTCTTAACACCTAATTTAGCAAACTCTTCTGAAGGCTTATGAATCGCTTTTTTGAGCCCTTTGACATAAGTTTCAAGATGATTAAAGGTGATATCTAAATCGCTTTGAGATTTATTGGTATACCCTAAATCGCTTAAACGTAATGAAGTTGCATAAGGTAAATACTTCGCCCCCTTAAGCGTACTTTCAAATGGTAAATTTGTTTCTCTTCCTTTTAAGAAAGATCCACAAATTGCTGGTGATGCACCAAAGAAAAATGGAATGATCCAGCCAAATCGATAGTAGTTACGAATAAGACGTAAGTAACCATCAGAAATCGCCTCTTTTCCACTCTCTTCATCTTTTACATTTGCCCATGCTTGCCAAAATTCGATAGGTAATGAGAAGTTGTAATGCACACCCGAAATGGTTTGCATTAATGCACCATAACGATTTTTAAGCCCTTCGCGATAGAGTGTTTTAAAACGCCCAACATTTGATGTGCCAAATTGAGCCAGCGTAATCTTATCTTCCGCTTCAATAAAGCAAGGCATACTCATAGGCCACATACGTTCATTATCTAAGTGACGTGCTGTATAGCGATGTAAATCACCTAAAAAATGCAAGGTATGTGCAATGTTGTCATCAACAGGTGTAATAAATTCTAATAGAGACTCAGCAAAATCAGTTGTGATCCATTTATGAGTTAATGATTTACCTAATGAAATAGGATGCTCTGTTGATGCTAAATTGCCTTCTGGCGTAACTCTTAAAGTTTCACGCTCTATACCACGGTGGATGCCACATAAAACTTTAGGGTGTGCTTCTAACCAAGAAAGCGCTTTTGATACGTCCGGGATCAAAGGTGACCTCCCGCGTTGATTGATGTTAGTAAATAGATAGGAGTTACTTTATCGCAAAGTCACTAAATTGTCGCTTATTAGATGATGTTAGCATTGTTAGTTGGTGCTAAACAAAAACGTCATTTATGCAAAATAATAGAATGGTAGAAAGCAAAAAGCCCCGCAATAGCGGGGCTTTTAATATGGTGCATCCTGGAGGATTCGAACCTCCGACCGCTCGGTTCGTAGCCGAGTACTCTATCCAGCTGAGCTAAGGATGCAGGTCTGACGTTTTTGCTAGAAATAATTAAACTAAGTTATCTAATAAAAGATGGTGCATCCTGGAGGATTCGAACCTCCGACCGCTCGGTTCGTAGCCGAGTACTCTATCCAGCTGAGCTAAGGATGCATCGTAGTTATTTTTCTAGCTGCTCATATTGCAATTAGCAATCTGAGTAATGAGATGGTGCATCCTGGAGGATTCGAACCTCCGACCGCTCGGTTCGTAGCCGAGTACTCTATCCAGCTGAGCTAAGGATGCGCCGTTTTAATACTTTACGCTTTTAATGCAAATTATTCACCATTTGCACCAAAATAAAAACCCCATACATTAATCATGGGGTTGGAATATGGTGCATCCTGGAGGATTCGAACCTCCGACCGCTCGGTTCGTAGCCGAGTACTCTATCCAGCTGAGCTAAGGATGCAAATCTAAATGGCGGTGAGAGAGGGATTCGAACCCTCGATGCAGCTTTTGACCGCATACTCCCTTAGCAGGGGAGCGCCTTCAGCCTCTCGGCCATCTCACCATATTTAGAACCACTCGAAGAAGTTCTTACTGAACATCTCGTCTCTGTGTGGCGCACATATTACTTTCTCAGCCTAAGAAGTCAAACGATTTTTCTCAACTTTTTACGAATATACGTTTGTTTGAACACTTCACAAACAAACTGATGCGTTTATCAGCAAGATTGGCTAAAAAAGTCCTGAACACAATGATATCGCTGATGAAAAATCATTCAAGTATTTTATTCTCTTAGTTAATAAATTCATTCGCACATCAAATTATTATGAATCGAATTATTAGAGGTAAAAAGACTTTCAATTCTGTCAATCAGAATAAACGGATAGTGCAATAATAAATACAGTTCAAGGAAAGAGAAGATAGGAACAAAGAAGGGAATCAAACGTCTTATAAAGAGAAAAGCGCCCAAACCCGGCAAAAGTGTGGACGCTTACGAATGAATTGTGACTAACTAAAATAGGAATTATTTAGTAGTTATCAGTAGGCTGAGTTTTCTCGGCCTGAATTCGTTGATAGATCTCTTCACGATGGACAGATACTTCTTTAGGTGCGTTTACGCCAATCCGTACCTGATTACCTTTAACCCCTAAAACGGTTACGGTCACATCATCGCCTATCATAAGCGTTTCACCAACTCGACGAGTTAGAATAAGCATTCTTTGCTCCTTGAAAATTTACAAGAGTCGGGTCTCTAGAATTTCCCGGCCATTATCCATCATACATTGTCAATTCGTATAATCATTATTTATCACAAGTAACTTATACTTCATAACAAAATATAAATTTAGTGAATGATTATTTAACGGATTATCAATATCTCAATAAGGCGTTATCCCTATAAATCAGGAATAGCGCCTTTTTTTCAGGTTATTATCGCTTACAGATGCGATTCAACCCACTCGTCAACACTTGCCAAAGCCGCAGGTAAAGCGTCAATATCAGTACCACCAGCTTGAGCCATATCAGGGCGACCGCCACCTTTACCACCGATTTGCTGTGCTACAAAACTAATTAACTCACCTGCTTTAACTTTAGCAGTTAAATCTTTAGTGACCCCAACAATTAAGCTCACTTTACCATCAGAAATAGTGGAAAGCACAATAATTGCAGAACCTAATTGATTTTTTAAATCGTCAACCATTGTTCTTAACATTTTTGGCTCAACACCATTAAGCTCACGAACTAAAAGTTTGATACCTTTCACATTTTTAGCCTGACTACCTAAAGAGGAACTCTCTTGAGCAGCTTGCTGATCTTTTAGTTGTTGGAGTTCTTTTTCTAATAAACGATATTTTTCTTGGACTGTTTTGATTCTTTCGACCAAGTTTGTACCATCGCTTTTTAGAACTTGTGCAACAAGAGAGATAAGATCTGATTGTTCATGAATACTCTCAATTGCTGCAATACCAGTAATTGCCTCAATACGACGAATACCAGCAGCAGTGCCTGACTCACTGACAATGCGGAATAAACCAATATCCCCCGTTCTAGAAGCGTGAGTACCACCACAAAGTTCAGTAGAGAAGTCACCCATTGTTAAAACACGAACTCGTTCGTCGTATTTTTCACCAAAGAGTGCCATCGCACCTTTTTCTTTCGCATCTTCAAGATCCATTAACTCAGTGACAACTGGTGAGTTAAGTCGGATTTGCGCATTGACAATATCTTCAATTTCTCGTAATTGTTCTGGCTTAACTGCTTCAAAATGAGAAAAGTCAAAACGCAGATATTTATCGTTAACCAAGGAGCCTTTTTGAGTAACATGCGTACCCAGAACTTGGCGCAATGCGGCATGTAATAAGTGCGTCGCAGAGTGATTTAAACGAATAGCATCACGGCGAGCAATATCGATAGTGGCATTAATTTTATGGTTAACAATAAATGACCCTACGTTAACTTTACCAATATGACCAATCGCTTTACCGTATTTTTGCGTATCTGTGACTTCAAACAGGCTATCTTTACCTGTTAAAACACCTTTATCACCAACTTGTCCACCAGACTCTGCATAAAATGCGGTTTTATTTAAGAAGATAATACCTTCTTCGCCTGCTTTCAATTCAGTGACTGATTGTCCGTTATGGAAAATAGCGGTGATTGTGCCCTGTTGTTCATCATGATCATAACCAGAGAACTCACTACGGCTATCCACTTTGATTAGACTATTATAGTCAGTACCAAAACCACTAGATTCACGCGCACGTTTACGTTGCTCTTCCATCGCGACATCGAAGCCGTTTTCATCAACCTTGATATTTCTTTCACGACAAACATCGGCAGTTAAATCAAGAGGAAAACCATATGTATCATAAAGACGGAAAGCGGTTTCACCCGGAAGAATGTCATCTGTTAAGTTAGCCAGTTCTTCATCTAATAATTGAAGACCGCGTTCTAATGTACGAGCAAATTGCTCTTCTTCCGTTTTTAATACTTTTTCGACGATAGCTTGTTGACGTTTTAATTCTTCACCTGCCTCTGCCATAACTTCAATTAATGGAGCGACTAACTTATAGAAGAAGGTATCTTTGGCGCCAAGCATATAACCATGACGTACTGCACGACGAATAATACGACGCAGAACATAGCCACGGCCTTCATTAGAAGGGATAACGCCATCGCAGACAAGGAATGAACAAGAACGAATATGATCGGCAATAACGCGTAATGATTTATTTTCTAAATCCGTTGCATTAGTCACTTGTGCAACAGATTTAATTAAAGAACGGAATAAATCAATGTCATAGTTAGAGTTTACATGTTGTAAAACAGCAGTAATACGCTCTAACCCCATTCCCGTATCAACAGATGGTTTCGGCAGTGGATCCATAGTGCCATCTGACTGACGATTAAATTGCATGAAGACGATATTCCAGATCTCAATATAGCGATCGCCATCCTCTTCTGGTGATCCAGGAGGTCCGCCCCAAATGTGATCACCATGATCATAAAATATTTCGGTACAAGGTCCACAAGGGCCTGTATCCCCCATTTGCCAGAAGTTATCTGATGCAAATGGTGCACCTTTATTATCACCAATGCGGATAATTCTTTCTGCTGGAATACCAATTTCTTTATTCCAAATATCATAAGCTTCATCATCTGTGGCATATACCGTTACCCAAAGTCTTTCTTTAGGTAAATTGAACCACTCTTCGCTTGTTAATAATTCCCAAGCAAAATTGATTGCATCATGTTTGAAATAGTCACCAAAACTGAAATTACCTAGCATTTCAAAAAAAGTATGGTGACGAGCGGTATAACCCACATTTTCTAAATCGTTATGTTTACCACCTGCGCGCACACAGCGTTGCGCAGTTGTCGCTCGGGAATAAGGTCTATTATCCAATCCAAGAAATACATCTTTGAATTGGTTCATCCCTGCGTTTGTAAACAGCAATGTTGGATCGTTATTTGGAACCAAAGAACTGCTAGGTACTATTTGATGTCCTTTAGTATGAAAAAAGTCGAGAAACGCCTGACGGATCTCAGCGGTGCTTTTGCTCATAATTATCCCGAAATCAAGCTGGAAAAACAGAAATTAGAAATCTAGTTAGAGGAGGTTTATTATTACCTCTACTTAGCCAACGAATACATAAGTAGGGATAAGATAGAATTTCTTCTGTCAGAAGTAAAACCCCCGATAAACTTATTCGTGTTGACATTGTAAATCGTCTAGTTTTTTTCTGAAAGTGGGATTGTTATCTGAGAATGGGACTTTTCTCTATTTAAGAGCAATTATCTTGGAAAATGTTAGCAACTTAAAGTATTTTCATTTTGTAATTATTAAAAAGTATTTGTTATTACTGCTTTTTTATGAGATGACTCGCTATACGTTTTTTTCCTTTGAATAATCTCTTTTTCTCATGGCAAGTAGTAACAAAAACATAAGAATTATTACTTAAACAATATGTTGATATAGCGATAACTTACTAAAATAAAAGCACTTATTACTAAAAAACACACCTTACATCTCAACAAATCTTTAAATACAATTTAAATTAGATCCAAATATATTGAAGATATTTATCTTTATATGTCAATTATTTATTATCTGGTGCAATCAGATTATAATAATGATTCTTATTTCTATTTTTTATTGGCAAGGATATATCACCAAAATTTCACTATATAAATTTTCATATAACTATCAAAAACAAATTAGTAAAAAATATCGTTATATTAAATAAAGTAGTGTTAAAGGCTATTTTTCATGGAAAGGAAACAAAATAAGACTAATTTTAATCCTCTTTTGAATAAAAGATACAACATATAACAAAAAGGAAGCCATTTGAGAGCTTCCTTTTTTAAGTGAGTTAAATCACATTAATTGGCTAATGGTTAACAACTGCAATGATCGTAATATGTTTTAATATACATTCAATGTGCAATTTAGGCATTAGTAAAAAATTATTTTTCTGTTTCTTCAATATCTGCTGCGTCATCACTATCATTAGCAAAATCAGCTGCGCTAGTAAATTCACCTGCGTGATTTAATAACATTTCACGAAGTTTAGTGTTTAACTCATTGTACATTTCAGGGTGTTCTTTTAGATAAGTTGTTGCGTTGGCTTTACCTTGACCAATTTTCTCACCATTGTAGCTGTACCATGCACCAGCTTTCTCTACCAATTTGTGTTTAACGCCTAAATCAATCAATTCGCCAAAGGTATTGATGCCTTCACCATACATAATTTGGAATTCAGCTTGTTTAAATGGTGCTGCAATTTTGTTTTTCACCACTTTAACGCGTGTTTCACTACCAACAACTTCATCACCGTTTTTAACAGAGCCGATACGACGAATATCTAAACGAACAGATGCGTAGAATTTAAGTGCATTACCACCTGTTGTGGTTTCTGGATTACCAAACATAACACCGATTTTCATTCGAATTTGGTTGATGAAAATAAGCAGAGTGTTGGAGTTTTTCAAGTTACCCGCTAACTTACGCATAGCTTGACTCATCATACGAGCAGCTAAACCAACGTGTGAATCACCAATCTCACCTTCAATTTCTGCTTTTGGTGTTAAAGCTGCAACGGAGTCAACAACGATAACATCAACTGCACCAGAACGAGATAATGCATCACAAATTTCTAGGGCTTGTTCACCAGTATCAGGCTGAGAACAGAGCAGGTTATCAATATCTACGCCTAGTTTTTGAGCATAGATAGGGTCTAAAGCGTGCTCAGCATCGATGAATGCACAAATTTTGCCTTCACGTTGAGCAGCAGCGATAACTTGTAGTGTTAATGTTGTTTTACCAGAAGATTCTGGGCCATAGATTTCAACAATACGCCCGCGTGGTAAACCACCAGCACCTAAAGCAACGTCTAATGATAAAGAACCCGTAGAGATGGTTTCAACGTTCATGGAACGATCTTCGCCCAGACGCATGATAGACCCTTTACCAAATTGCTTTTCAATTTGACCAAGTGCTGCGGCCAATGCTTTTTGCTTGTTTTCATCAATAGCCATGTTATCTCCCTCTGGGCAGTGAAGCATAAAAATGGGTCACTACCATTAAAACGTATATGATTTTGCTTGTTGAAACTCATTATACTGTATAATCATACAGTATCAAGTTAATTATTAATAATTTCTTTAAGAATTGATTTTAAAGAAAAAATAACAGATTCAGCTCTTATTTGATCTCGAGAACCACTGAATATACAGTGTGTTGCCGTAGTTTGAATACCTGTTGATGTTTTCATTGCAAAGCCAAACCAAACTAAACCAACGGGTTTTTCTTCACTACCACCACCAGGGCCTGCAATACCACTAACTGAAACAGCAAAATCTGCATTTGCAGCGCTAAGTGCGCCTTTCGCCATCTGAAGAACAACTTCTTTGCTAACAGCGCCGTATTTAATCAAGGTTTGCTCATCAACACCTATCATTTCATGCTTCGCTTCATTGCTATATGTTACAAAGCCACGCTGATAATATTCAGAGCTTCCTGCAATATCAGTGATAACTTTCGCAATCCATCCGCCAGTGCAAGATTCAGCTGTTGTTATCGTACGCTTCTTTTCAAGTAACACTTTACCCATTTCAATACTTAGACGGGTCATTTCATCGTAATTTATCATTAAGGTTCATCTAACCTCTATTATAAATCTCAGTGTTTAAGATTTCTTCCTAGTGCAATCCCATAACCATAGACCACCAATTGCTAGGGCAAAAATAGCCCCAAAGCCTATTCCGATAGCAACAACAGATACACCAATGCTTGTAACCAATGAGAATAAACCAAGCATTAATAACATTGCTGTATTTTCACCGAGATTTTGTACAGCGATAGCATTACCAGCACCAACACTGTGCTTTCCTTTGTCTTGTAATAACGCATTCAATGGCACGACAAAGAAGCCACCAAAAACACCGATGATAATAAGAATTAAGTAGGATGGAATAATTGAAGTTTGCAATGAGAAATAAACAACACCAAGACCAATTAAAATACCTGCAGGCATACAGCGCCGTACTGTTTTCAGAGTCACAAATTTAGCAGCTAATCCAGCACCGACCACAATACCAATCGCAACCATCGCATTTAATACTGTTGGGGTTGTATTATCAGTCATACCTAAAGCAATAGGTACCCACTGCACAAGTAAAAAGCGCAATGTTACTCCTGCCCCCCAAAACATGCTGGTTCCCACTAAAGAAAAGCGACTTTCTTTATCAGCCCATAAAGTACGTGTAGCCTCAAGAAACTGTGTAAACATTCTTTTAATGTTCCAACCACGACCAATTTGAGCAGCTGATAATTTAGGTATACCAAAGTTAACAAATACCGCTAAACCATACATTGCCGCACAAACACCTAATGCAAAAACAATGCTCCAATCTGATAGTAAACCACCAATGACAGATCCCAATAGAATAGCGGCAATAGTAGAAGCTTCCATTAAACCATTTGCTTTAACTAAACGTTCGCCATCGGTTAATTCACCTAAGATGCCATATTTAGCAGGAGAATAAACAGCGGCACCAATTCCAACGAGAGCATAGCCAAGGAAAGGATCAGAGCCAACGCAAATAAGAAATGCGCCTACAAATTTTAACAGATTACCACTGAGCATTACCCTACCTTTAGGATTACGATCAGCAAACTGCCCTACAAAAGGAGCTAAAAGAATAAAAGCCAGCACAAAAACCATCTGTAAAACAGGCTGACTCCACTCTGGATACAGTGATGATTTAAACTGCGCAAGAATAGCAAACAGTAAGGCATTATCGGCAAAAGCAGAAAGAAATTGCGACAAAAGTACCGCTTTCATTCCCCTACTCATTAAAGGAGGCTGACTAATATTCTCTGGCATTAATTATTTTCCTGTTCAGCAAGTTTCTTCAATGAAACAAAATCCGTTTTTCCACTTCCTAATACAGGAATCTCTTTGATAAAACGAATGTCTTTTGGTACAGCGATTTCGGCAACACCTTCAGATTTTGCCAGTGTTGATAGTACACTACGATCTAATTGTTTATCTGTTGTAAAAAGAACTAATGATTCACCTCTGCGCTTATCACTTATTGATACAACCGCATGCTCACCTTGAGATGCTTTGCGTGCAAGTTGCTCAACCCCTTCGAGAGAAACCATTTCACCTGCAATTTTTGCAAAGCGTTTAACCCGTCCTTTAATTGTATAGAAACCTTCACTATCGATAGCAACAATATCACCGGTGTCGTACCAACCTTCCTCATCAATACCTTCAGCATTAGCTGCGACTGGGGTTTCCAATTTTTCAGGGGATTCAACGCGTAAGTACCCCATCATTACATTAGGGCCACGTAGTTGTAGTCTACCGCCATCAGTAATGCCATTCATTGGAATTAAACGCCCTTCCATGCCGGGTAATAAACGCCCTACAGTATGAGTTTTGGCACTCATAGGCACGTTGATTGACACAACAGGTGCGCATTCTGTTACACCATAACCTTCTAAAATACGAATACCAAATTTCTCTTGCCATAAAACACGAGTTGATTCAGAGAGTTTTTCAGCGCCAGCAACCACATATCTCACTCGGGCAAAATCATAAGGATGAGCAAATTTTCCGTAATTTCCTAAAAAGGTTGATGTCCCAAATAACACCGTACAGTTTTGGTCATAGACTAATTCGGGTATAACTCGATAGTGTAACGGGCTGGGATAAAGAAAAACACGTGCCCCCAAACAAATGGGAGTTAGCAAGCAAGCTGTTAAACCAAATGCATGGAATAACGGCAATGCTGACATAAATTTATCTTTCGGTGAAAAGTCAGCAATAGCACGAATTTGCTCAACGTTAGCCAGTAAACTCGAATGGCTGTGAACAACGCCTTTAGGCGTCCCTTCCGATCCGGATGTAAATAGAATAACGGCTGCATCATGTGCATCTTGCGGTAACATCGCTTTATGTGGCGTAATAAGGTGTTTGAGGATCCAGCGTTTATCTTCACTCGTCACACTATCTTTGAGATCTTCAAGGTAAACCCAATTAGCTTCAGGGGTTTGCTCAGGAATATGTAATAAATTCCCTTTTTCTAAAAACTGGCGTGATGTAAAGATGGTTTTGATTGATGCGGCTTTCATCGCATTTTGTACACCTAAACTACCTGCCGTGTAGTTGAGCATTGCAACAACACGTTGACGCATTGTTGCACCTAATAGCGCAGCCGCAGTTACTGTTGTATTTGGAAGCAGTAAACCTATACGCTCTTTGGGTTCTGTGTAGCGTTCAATCAAACGACTGAGCCCTAACGTTTTTTTCAGTAACCCTTGATAAGAATCTTCTTTTAAGCTGATATCAGAAATTAGCGGACTAAATCGGCCATATTGAGACATTGCCTGTAAAAATGCTTCATACAACGTAAGATTAGGGCGTGTTTGCATGATGGCTTCCATCATGATATCACGCATAGCTTCCCCCGCTAATCGGCGACGCTCAGAAGATTTTTCAGCTTTTGGCATCGGTAAATTAACTGCAGGAAGCACCTTGATAGTGATTTTAGGAAAGAATTGAGACTTTACTCGTAAACTTTTACGTATTCGTGAAAAATAGCTGAATTCAGCCCCTTCAATTCTAACAGGAACAACTTTAGCGCCTGATTTTGCGGCAATAAAAGCAGCACCTTCATAAATTTTCATCAAACCATTTGTTACTGTGATCCTTCCTTCTGGGAAAATCACAATTGGACGACCTTTATCCACTTCTTTAACTAACTGGCGCACGGCCATTGGATTGGCGGGATCTAAAGGTACAATATCAGCATAACGACCTAACCATCTTGTCGTTTTTGCAGAAGCCACTGAAGTATAAACAGCAAACACAGGATTAATAGGTAGGAATAAACGTAATAATATACCATCAATAAAAGAAGTATGATTTGGTGTAATTATACATTTTTCATATTGGGAAAACTGATTAACAAGTCCTTCAATTCTTATTCTAAATAAGAACTTAAATAGTGTTTTAAAAAACGCTATTAACATCATATCCATATCTCATTTTGCTATAATTAGCCTTACTATAAATAGGATGTGATGAAAATAAAATAGATGACCTCTGTTTTGTCCTTTATATCAGACGACTTCCTAATTATTTGGCAAGTTTTGCGAGAATTACCGCAATAATTTCATTAATAGATAACCCAGCATCAACAATAATATCTGCGCATTGCATGTATAAAGGTTCGCGCTTAATTAAAACATCATGCATTTCTGAAACTAATGTTTTACCTGTCAAACTAGGTCTTTGTGCTTCATTTGGATCTTGGGATAAACGTTCAACTAATGTTTCAAGTGAGGCCTGTAAATAAATTGTAACACCCGAGGTTTTCATATAAGCGCGATTTTTATCTGCTAAAACCATACCACCACCCGTTGAAATAACTTGGTTAGGTTGGCTTACTTGGATTAGTGCTTCTGATTCAATTTGACGAAAGAAATCCCAACCTTTCTCTTCCACCATAGAAGATATAGTTTGTTGATATTTTTTGGTTATCCAATAATCCGTATCAATAAATCTATAATTTAAAGAGAGAGAAAGCGCTTTACCTACTGTTGTTTTCCCTGCACCTCGAGGTCCGATAAGGTAAATTGTACTTTCCATAAAATGCACTATCTCCATAGTGTGTTCCCTTTTAGGGTTGTAATTAAAAGTTTACATACTGTAAAGTATAAAATATCATACCTGATGTAACAAAAAAATAAAGCCACACTTTAGAAAGTATGGCTTATTTCATTATCTTAATAATTAGCTACGAATTGTATTATCGCCGTAACCAATCCATTTATAGGTCGTTAAAGCATCTAATCCCATCGGGCCTCTAGCATGTAATTTCTGTGTACTAACAGCAACTTCGGCACCTAAACCGAATTGTCCACCATCGGTAAAACGTGTGCTTGCATTAACATACACAGCAGCAGAATCAACTTGGCGAACAAAACGATCAGCATTAGAGATAGATTGTGTTAAAATAGCGTCAGAGTGCGCGGTACCATAACGGCGAATATGGCTAATTGCCTCTGTTAACCCACTCACTACTTCTACATTTAAATCAAGTGACAACCATTCATCGCAATAATCAGCATCTTTCACATCAACTACAGTAGCTCTGCCTTTTTTCAGCCCTACCAATGCTTTCTCACTTGAATGCAAAGTTACCTTTTGAGTAGCCATGGCATCACTTAACTGTGGCAAAAATAGATCTGCAATATTTTCATGTACTAAGAGCGTTTCTAAAGAGTTACACGCGCTTGGGCGTTGTACTTTTGCATTTACGATAACCGTTAATGCTTTTTCTAAATCTGCACTTTCATCTACAAAAGTATGACAGACACCAATGCCACCGGTGATAACTGGAATAGTTGATTGTTCACGGCAAAGTTTATGCAATCCTGCACCACCACGAGGAATAAGCATATCAATATACTCATCCATTTTTAGCATTTTAGCGACTAACTCACGATCAGGCTTATTAATCGCCTGAATAGCACCAGCAGGAATACCACATTTTTCTAAAGCTTGTTGAATAACGGCAACTACCGCTTGATTGGTATGGTGAGTCTCTTTTCCACCACGAAGAATGGCAGCATTACCTGTTTTCAAACATAAAGAAGCGACATCAATTGTAACATTAGGGCGAGCTTCATAAATAACGCCAACAACACCTAACGGCACACGGCGACGTTCTAAACGTAAACCGCTGTCTAACATACGGCCATCAATAACTTGACCTACCGGATCTTCCAAGCGACATACTTGTCGAACATCATCAGCAATAGCTTTTAAACGTTCAGAAGTTAGCAATAAACGATCAAGCATAGCGGCATTAATATTGGCTTCACGAGCTGCTTGCATATCTTTTTCATTCGCCGCAAGAATTGAGGCCTCATGTTGTTCTAATAAATCAGCCATGACTAATAATGCCTGATTTTTTTGCTCTGTTGAGAGTTGAGCTAAATGCCAAGAGGCTTCTCTTGCAGATTTACCCATTTGTTCTAACATCAGAAGGCTCCTTAGCTAACAATCATATCGTCACGATGCACAGCAACACTGCCATACTCGTAACCTAAAATTTGACTAATTTCTTGTGAATGGTGTCCTGCTATTAAACGCAGTGCATCACTATTATAATGGGCAACACCATGAGCAAGATCTTTACCTTGTAAACTTTGAACGCGGATAACACACCCACGAGAGAAATCGCCTTTAATTTCTTTGATACCTTTTGGTAAAAGGGAGCTACCTTTTTCTTTAATTGCTTTTTCAGCTCCTTCATCAACCACAATCACACCAGCAATTGGCGCGCCAAAGATCCACCGTTTACGCGCTTCTAATGGGCTTTTTAAGCCATGGAATAATGTTCCAACAGGTTCATTATCGATAACTTTAGCAATAACTTCAGGTTGTACACCGGCTGCAATGACAACATCAATACCCGCGCGCCCTGCAACAGTTGCTGCTTGCAGTTTTGTTGCCATGCCCCCCGTACCTAAGCCGGATACGCTATCACCAGCCATTTGGCGTAATTTATCGTTGATATCAAAAACTTCGGGGATCAATTTAGCATCTGGATTACTACGCGGATCAGCTGTATAAAGCCCTTCAATATCGGTTAGTAATAACAGTTTATCTGCACCACCTAAAATAGCAGCTAATGCTGATAAATTATCGTTATCACCCACTTTAATTTCCGCGGTAGCAACAGCATCATTTTCATTGATAACAGGGATAATATGGTTATCTAACAGTGCATGTAATGTATCACGCGCATTTAGGAAACGTTCTCTATCTTCAATATCAGCACGCGTTAATAGCATTTGACCAATATGAATACCATAAATAGCAAATAACTGTTTCCATACTTGAATTAAGGCACTTTGCCCTACAGCGGCCAACAACTGTTTTGAAGCAATAGTTGCCGGCAAATCAGGATAATTCAAATACTCACGCCCTGCTGCAATTGCACCAGAAGTAACAATAATAATCCGGTGACCTTTTTCGTGTTGTTTAGCGCATTGGCGAACCAGCTCAACAATATGAGACTGATCCAGACGTCGTGAACCACCAGTTAGTACACTTGTCCCTAATTTAACAACCAGTGTTTGGCTGCTACTCATAACATTTACCATTCTTGTTGATTATTTAAAAAGATAATACACAGTTTTATCAGGAGAGAAGCGTTATGCCAACCGACATAACGCAAAATCTATGAAAAGTTGCCCTAACACAAAATTAGGGCTGGATGGGGAGCGGAAAATTGTTCATTTTTTCATCTGGCATAAGTGTCATATCTAATTCACTCGCTGCCGTTTTAAGAAATTGATGAAAACGGATCAGTGTTTCATTGATTGATTCAACAACATCATTTTTACTTATATTCTGATGTATCCAATCACCATTTTTATCGAATAGCCCAATCTGATAATGATAAATGAGCTGTTCATTGTTGCGTTCTAATTCCATCCACCAGCCCCAAAACTCACGTTTTTCTGGTACGATTTTCTTATTTACACAAACAGCTAAACAGTCAAAAAAGAACTGGTTCTCTTGGCATTGATGCTCTCGGATATAAGGACCGATTTGAGCAAAACGCTTTAATAACTTACCTCGGGTAGGGTTCAAAGATGAAGTCATAAATTCAGTCTCCTTAGAAACTCTACTGTTATATAATCTAATGTAATTAGCAAGTTATTGTTCATAATTAATTATATTAATTTGTCATAGATCCAATCAGCACTTTTTTGTAACGCTAGCTCTAAACCTTCATAAAGCGGTTTTTCATTGATAGCAAGAATATCACCATCCATAGAGGAGCGAGCAATTAACTGAGAGTCCTCTTTAGGACTCATTTCATCCCCTTTCCAGTAAACGCCCATCATAGGAACGGGCATGCGTCGCCCAATCAAGCCTTGGTTTTTCAGGGAGTAACTGCTCAACGATAATCGAAGATTATTCTCATCAATATTCCATAACCCCAAGCGACTTGCTAATACATCAAGATACATCACAGGGATCTTTTTCTGCAATTCAGCTTGGGTAAAGAAAGCATGGATCAAAGGACCTAAAGCAACAACACCTTTAATTAATTTTGGGTAGATATAAGCCAATCGCACAGCAATATTACCGCCAAAGCGAAAGCCCATCACACCAACGCGAGTATGATCAATCCAAGGCACTTCAGAAAGTTGTTTCAGAACCTCACCTTGTAATTGGCATGTATCTTCCGTTAGTTTTTGTTTTACTGAATAACCAATTCCAGGCATATCCAGTGTTAACATTGCAATACCTTTAGAGGAAAGGTAATCACGGAAGAAGCTGACATAATCGCTTTGAAGACCATCTAACCCACCACAAAATAATACTGTAGGATATGGACCTCTACAATCTTTAGGTAAATGCAGAAAACCCGTTGTCGACCCTTTCCCCTCTAATTTAAATGTAAGTTTTTTCACCTCAAAGGATGAAAATTTTGTCGCATTCTCAAATGCTTTCATCGACAAAGTAACGGCTTGATCTGCTAAAAAATCACCATTAATAAAAGGATACGCAGCAATACTATACAGATGTGCAGCCCGCAACCAACAATCAGCGGCCGCATCTCCTGACTCTTTTCTCAATGCTTTTTGTTGCCAAATCATCGCTTGATGTGACCATTCATATGACCAGCCACCTTTGCGGTAACCCACAACAGTATCAATAAATTTATCATCACTACGAGGGGCATCATGTACAGCAATTCGACTTAACACTTCTTCTATTTCAATAGGAGAAATTCCACGCCAAATCCACAGTAAACGTTGAATAGTACGATACCAATTTTGCTGACTTGTACCATTAAGCACAGTATAGGTATTGATATTTGATTTTGGATGAGTGTACTGAATTAGTGTTGAAGTTTCAGCGTGCTTTGCTCTAGGTTTAAATAGCGTTTCAGAAAGGTTTGTATTATTTGCCATATCACTCTTCAAATCAGTCGATATCGAATAAAAGGGGCTAAAAGTCTGGCTTTATCATAGCATGAAATCAACATGAACAGTGTGTATCACCACAAGTGATAGCACGAAGATATAACACAAAGGAAGAATAAATGCATAAAAACAAAAATCCCCGCCAAGGCGAGGATCTCAATTAAAACAGCCAAATAAATGTTATCAAATTATTTTTGATCGCAAACTGGCGGAATAAAGGCGACCCCCATATCCCAAGGCTGTTCAATCCAAGTATTTTGTGGAATATCAACCACGAAATCATCCACTAATGGGCGCCCTTCTGGTTTTGCGAAGATAGTCACAAAATGGGCTTTTGGATACATTTCGCGGATAACTTTAGCAGTACCACCAGTATCGACTAAATCGTCAACAACGATAAAGCCTTCACCATCACCTTCTGCTTTTTTTAAGATTTTGAGGTCACGCTGATGATCATGGTCATAGCTAGAAATGCAAACTGTATCCACATGACGGATACCTAATTCACGAGCAAGTAATGCAGCAGGGACTAATCCCCCACGGCTGACAGCAATAATGCCTGTCCACTGTTCGACTGGTAATAAACGTTGCGCCAATTGACGGGCATGTATTTGCAACATATCCCACGTTACAACATATTTTTCGCTCATAATATTGTGATCCTAGCTACTTGAATTTCGAGAGAAGCTTTTTTGCGGAAAAAAAGGTTGCGCGAGATTATAGTGATTTGAGCGCCTAAAAACCAGAGAAAACGTGAAAACAGGTGAGATTATCCTTATTTTTTTCTGTAATGCCTTTTTCTGATTAAAAAACAAACCATATAAAAAATGAATGCAAAATGGGGACTTAATTTCTTAGATAGAGATGTGAATAGAATGACGCATTCATCAGAAGAAAGTGATATTCTCAACTATATTGGCGTATAACGCTCAGAATAATAAAGCTAACCCTTAAAAAAGCGGTAGGCTATCAATAACACAGATGCTGTTAGAGGAGATCCATCGTGTCTGAACTATCTACTCTATCCCCACAACCACTATGGGATATTTTTGCAAAAATTTGTTCGATTCCACATCCATCACATCATGAAGAAGCCTTAGCTACCCATATTCTTTCTTGGGCAAGTGAAAAAGGACTTTTTGCAGAGCGCGATGCAGTTGGCAATATTTTAATTCGTAAACCAGCCACCAAAGGTATGGAAGATCGTAAAGCCGTTGTTTTACAAGCACACTTAGATATGGTGCCACAAAAAAACAACGACACTGTTCACGACTTCACTAAAGATCCAATTCAACCTTACATTGATGGCGAATGGATCAAAGCTAAAGGCACCACATTAGGTGCTGATAATGGCGTAGGTATGGCATCTGCATTAGCAGTTTTAGCTGATGACACTGTTAAGCACGGCCCATTAGAAGTGCTACTAACTATGACTGAAGAAACAGGCATGGACGGTGCATTTGGTTTACAACCAGGTTGGTTACAAGCTGATATTCTTATCAACACAGACTCTGAAGAAGAAGGCGAAATCTACATGGGTTGTGCGGGTGGTATTGATGTTAAAACCACGGTAAACCTTTCTTACGATACAATTCCAGCTGGCCACGTTGTTAAACAACTGGTTCTGAAAGGATTAAATGGTGGTCACTCTGGTGGTGATATCCATTTAGGTTTAGGTAACGCCAATAAATTATTAGCACGTTTCTTAGCAGGTCACGCAGAAGAATTATCACTGAAATTAATTGATTTCCACGGTGGTACACTGCGTAATGCTATTCCTCGTGAAGCAAATATCGTATTTGCAATTCCAGCAGATAAAGCAAGCCAACTAGAAACAGTAAAAGCGAAATTTGAAGCTCTGTTAAAAACAGAATTAGCTATCGCTGAAAAAAATCTGAAAATTGAGTTAATTGATACAACAACAGATAAAAAAGTTTTCACAGCTGACTGCCAAGAACGATTGATCAACCTACTTAATGCAATGCCAAATGGTGTTATTCGTATGAGTGATGATGTTGACGGTGTTGTTGAAACATCATTAAACGTTGGTGTTGTTAGCATTGTTGACGATAAAGTAGAAATACTTTGCTTAATCCGTTCTCTGATTGATAGCGGAAAAACCTATGTTGTCAGCATGCTGACTGCATTAGCAAAACTAGCTAAAGCTGATATCGAAACAAAAGGCGGTTACCCTGGTTGGAAACCTGATGCTGACTCACCTGTTATGCATTTAGTTCGTGATACCTATCAGCAACTGTTTGATAAAGTGCCAAACATCATGGTAATCCACGCAGGCCTTGAGTGTGGTCTATTCAAAAAACCTTACCCAGATATGGATATGGTTTCTATTGGACCAACAATCCGTGGTGCTCACTCACCAGACGAACGCGTTCACATTAAAAGCGTTGGTCAATACTGGCAGTTATTAACAGCAATTTTAAAAGCGATCCCTGCTAAATAATCTTGCTTTAAATATCATAATGAAACCCGCTTAATTGGCGGGTTTTTTGTTACTAACGCTACCATAAAGAAATAATTTATCCCTCTACACACTCTATTTTCCTTAAGTATCATAATTTATTCCTTATAGAACAAATACCAATCCAACTTATTCAATTTTGGAATAAAGAAATAATCTTAATAAAGATAATTTATAGAATGCTAATTATTATCATTAGCATTAATGTTTATTGAGTGGTATTTTCATGCCTTCCGCATTTAAAGTTAAAAAATAAAAATCCAAAGGGTCCTATTGTGTCTAACAAAAATTGCGTTGCTAGCGTCATTCTCGCCTTACCTTTAAGTTTACTCTCTGTTCAAATTCATGCGGCAGTTAATCAAAAGATAATTGTCACCTCCGCTCCATCACAGGACCCACAATCTCCTGTTTCAGGCTTTATTGCCACAAAAACACTATCAACAAATAAAACACCAACTGAAATTGAAAAAACACCGCAATCCATTAGCGTGATCACACGTGACCAAATGGACGCTCAAGATGTCAGTTCAGTTTCTCAAGCGCTACGTTATACACCCGGCGTTTTCACCGAATATCGAGGGAGTTCTAATCGTAATGACGAGGTTTTTATTCGTGGATACAGTTATGCACCACGTTTTCTTGACGGCCTAAGCTATGGAATGGGAGCATCATCATCAACAGGAGCACTTGACCCATGGTTATTAGAGCGCGTTGAAGTTGTTAGAGGGCCAGCATCTGTTCTTTATGGCCAAGTAAACCCAGGCGGCCTCGTTGCAATGACAAGTAAAAGACCAACTGCATCCCCTATTCGCCACATTCAAATACGAGCTGGTAATGATAAATTGGCAGAAACGGCTTTTGATTTTTCAGGTGCATTAAGTGATGACAATCGTGTTCTTTATCGTCTAAATGGTATTGCCAAAACACAGCACACTCAAATAAAAAACTATAAAGAAGAGCGTTTTGCCCTCGCTCCTGCTATTACTTTTTTACCTAATGAACAAACACGTTTAACGTTATTAAGCTTTATTCAGCAAGAGCCTGAAGCGGGTTATCGTAACTTTTTACCCGCTTATGGTACGGTGAAAAAAACACCTGAGGGTACTATTCCTTTTGATTTCGACGTAAACAACCCTGATTACCACCAATCGTGGCGTCAACAATATGGCGTAGGCTATGAATTTGAACATGAATTTAGTGACTCACTAAAAATTGTACAAAATGCACGATATAGCCATATTAATCAGAAATATAAATATCTTGTATTTGGATCTTTAAAAAAAGATAACCCTTATGTCCTTGAGCGCCGAGCGCAACAAGAGCAACGAGAAACAGATACTTTAGGAATAGATACTCGCTTACAAGCCGACTTTACTACGGCAAAACTTAATCATACGGTGATTGCAGGTATTGATTATCAGTGGAGTAAAGATCAAGATAATTTACGCAGGGCTACAGGCTCAGAGTACGATCTGGATTGGCGTGATCCTAATTATAATTATCCGATTAATATGAACTTACAGAAACCTGCAACAGATCAGTTGCAAAAACGCGATCAAATCGGATTATATTTACAAGATCAGATCCAATGGAAAAATTGGATATTACTTACCGGTTTACGCCAAGACTGGGCGCAAGTACGAACTCATGATTTCTTAGCAGCCACATATGATCAACAAGATGATAGTAAACTAACGGGTCGTGCTGGTATTTTATATGCTTTTGATAATGGTATTTCACCTTATATAAGTTACAGCACCTCTTTTGAGCCTAATTTACAAACTCGCCGAGCACCAGGAAGTGCCCCTTTTGAGCCTAGCGAAGGTCGTCAATTAGAAGCAGGAATTAAATACCTCACACCTAATGAACAAACATTGGCAACACTCTCTGTTTATCAATTACAACAACGCAATGTTACCAACTATAATGCTGAAAAAGCGTATTTTGAACCCGTGGGTGAAATTAGAAGTCGTGGTGTCGAAGCACAAATTAATAGCCAACTAACTGAAAATATTTCCTTCATTAGTAGCTATGCTTATACCGATACAGAGGTCAGAAAAACCATTATTGCAGGAACACAAGGAAAAGAGTTACCTAGAGTTCCTAAGCATATGGCATCATTCTGGGGTCAATATGATGAAATCTCTGGGCTATTTAATGGAGCTAAAGCAGGCTTTGGTGTGAGATATGTAGGTGTATCTCAAGGTGATACCAAAAATACAATCAGTGTCCCTGCGGTAACCTTATATGATGCGATGATAGGTTATTCATTAGGTGAGTTATCACCTTCTTTAAAAGGGGCTGAAATTCAGCTTAATATGAATAACATTGCGAACAAACATTATGTTGCATCTTGTGCTGGTGATACCGCATGTTTTTATGGGATCGGCAGAACAATGACAGCAACAATGAATTATCGCTGGTAATACTATATAGATTAACTACATAGATTAACCACATAAATTAATTGCGTTACCCATAGCCTATCTATTGATCGGCTATGGTTTTTTTATTCTTATAATGCTAAAAGAAGTTGTCGTTCTAGTTGTGGATCTTGCAAAGTGACATGAAATCCGATTAATCGCACACCTCGACCATTTCGGCGTTCATGCCATGCTTGGTAGGCAATATTTATTAAATCAGCTTTTTCTAAAATAGGATGAGTATGTTCTTGTGTCGTTAATTGAAAATCATCAAATTTTAGTTTAACGCCTTGTCTTGCTATCCTTAAATCAGGTTTCACTTTTGTCAGTCGCCTTTCTAATTCACTATATAATCCATCGAGTAATGCCAAGCAATCATCCCAAGAATTAATATCTGAAGCAAAAGTACGTTCAACTCCCACTGATTTTCTAAGTCTATCAGGGGTTATTTCACGCTCATCGATACCATGACTGCGCTCCCATAAATTTTGACCAAATTTCCCCAATGCTTTTACCAAAGAAATAACATCGGTACGGCGAATATCAGCACAAGTTTCTAGCCCCATTTCTTGCAAGCGAGCAAATGTTACCTTACCTACACCTGGTATTTTATTAAGCGGTAATTTCATAATGAAATCATCAACTTGCTCAGGAGTAATAACAAATTGCCCGTTAGGCTTATTAATATCAGAAGCAATTTTCGCCAGAAATTTAATTGGTGCAATGCCTGCGGATGCAGTGAGATTTAACTCATCAAAAATTTGTTGGCGAATCTCTTGAGCTATCAATGTTGCCGAACCGTAACAATGCTTACTGTCAGAGACATCAAGATAAGCTTCATCGAGTGAAAGAGGTTCAATAAGATGAGTATAACGAGAAAAAATTTGGCGGATCTTTGCTGATGTCTCTTTATAGAGAGCCATTCTACCAGGTAAAACTTTTAATTGGGGACATAACTTCAAGGCTGTTGCCGTTGACATAGCACTACGGACACCAAAACGACGGGCAGGATAATTCGCCGTACAGATCACTCCTCGGCTAGAAGCATTACCTCCAACTGCAATGGGGATCTCTTTTAGTGCTGGATTATCTCGCATTTCAATCGCAGCATAAAAACAATCCATATCAACATGAATAATTTTACGCATACAATAACCTCACCTTATTTACTGTTTAAATATACAGTAAATAAATATTAACTACAATTTTTATTCCTTCTCATCTCCCTCTATTGAGGTGTAATTCTCATAAAAATCTGAATTAGTCTGTTTATTTATAGAATTGTCACAAAGTGGTGATAAATTGTTTTTGCTCGTTGACTAATTACATTAATTTTAAATATTGTTTTGTAACTATATATAAAACAAGGAAATAATTTTTCATGATCAAATTATTCATCGCTATTTCTCTCTTTTGTTATTCTGTAATTCTTATGGCATCTCCTAAAATTATCGCACATCGTGGTGGCACAGCTGATGCCCCAGAAAATACTGAAATTGCTATAAAAACAGCACTCTCTAATCAAGCTGATGCAATTTGGATCACTATTCAATTATCGAAAGATAATATTCCTGTTCTTTACCGCCCTAACGACTTAAAAAGCTTAACAAATGGGCAAGGTAGTATTTCTGACTTTACTGCACAACAGCTTAAACAATGGGATGCGGGCTATAAATTTGGTGAAGCACAACAATTTCCTTATCGAAATAAAGGTGTCACTATTCCGACATTGGATGAGATCTTAACTCAATTCCCCACAACACAGTTTTATCTTGATTTAAAATCACCAGATGCTGATCCCGTTATTCAAGGTGAAGCGTTAGCTACAGTTCTCAGTAAACATAATGCACTTGATAGAACCCGTGTTTATTCTACTAATACCGCCTTTCTTGAAGCACTCCCGACTAATGTAGAGCGTTTTGAAAGTCGTGATATTACTCGTGATATTTTAGCCAATATCACAATGAGCCATGTTTGCCTGCTACCTGAAAATTTAGATATTACTCGTTGGTATGGACTTGAGCTTCACCGCAAAGTAGAGGTCGTTGAGAAGTACACACTAGGTGAAGCTCGCTCAAAATCTATTCTGAGTTGGGATAAGGATGCCATGTCTTGTTTTCGTGCTGGTGGCAATGCTCATATTGTTCTTTTCGGGATCAATACAGAGAAAGATTATACTCAAGCCACAGAATTAGGTGCTGATGCTGTTATGGTCGACTCTCCAGCAAAAATGAAAATATTTAGAAAAGGATAAATAATCCTATTTAGGTTTACACTTTTATCTTCACGTTATTCTCTTCTACATTTAATAATATCATCCGATAGAAATAAGTAAGGAGGAATAAAATGTTAAACAATAAAATCTCTGGTGACTGGAATTTATTCAAAGGAAAAGTAAAAGAAAAGTGGGGAAAAATCACGCATGATGAACTTGATGTTATCGAAGGCACTAGAGAGCAATTGATTGGTAAACTTCAAGAACATTATGGCTATACCTACGAAGAAGCCAAAAAAGAAGTTTTAGAATGGGAGGGGCAAAACCCTTATCCATGGAAGTAAACCTTTATTAATAGGTGTTGCTTTTTATTATCCTACTTCTATTTTATTAAAAACCTTTTAGCGTTTTCGTATTTACAGAATGAGTGAAATAAAAAAGAGTGATAGATATAAATCTCATCACTCTTTTTTTATCTAAATATATTTTTTATTATTAAAGAATTCGATTCTTTTTCAGTAACTCTTCTCGTGCAGACTCTTTTGCCATACGTTTTTTACGTGCATCACAAGGTTCAGGGCAATCACACTCTTTTTCTATACCCATAGCCCCTAAACCACCGCAACTGCCTTGAAGGCTTTTACGCTTTACAATATATCCTAACGCCATTCCAAAGAAGGCAATCAAGAATAAGATGAAGGCAAAAAGAAATATTTTTAACATAACCTTCTCTCCTTAAATTCTATTTTTTTAAGAATGGGGCGAATGCTTTACTATAACGCTCTTCAAACCCATTTTCAGTTTTCACTATCATAAAGACAGGAATATTTAGTTTATTTGCTACTTCTAACCCTTTTTCAGGTCCTAACACATTCAATCCTGTCGAAAGACCATCAGCACTCATACAAGTTGGTACAATCACAGTGATAGAAACAAGATTATGTTTAATAGGATGGCCTGTGGTTGGGTCAATAGTATGGGAATAACGGATACCGTTTTCTTCAAAATAGTTACGGTAATCACCAGAGGTTGCAATTGAATTATCACCCGGTTCAATAATTAACTGAACACTCTGTTTTGTACCATCATTAGCTGGTTTCTCAATCGCTATACGCCAAGGCTTGTCATTACCATTTACACCTTGTGTTCTTACTTCACCACCAATATCAACCATATAGTTAGTGATATTCTGTGATATTAAATACTCAGCAACAGCATCAACACCATATCCTTTAGCAATAGAAGAGAGATCGACATAAAGCTCAGGGATCTTCTTGATCAGTGTATTTCCTTCAACAGATAAGTAATCAATGCCAATCCACTGCTTACGCTTTGATAATTCATCTTCAGAAGGCTGGTGAGTAAATCGACCCTCTGGGCCAAATCCCCATAAATTGACTAACGGCCCAACAGTCACATCTAAAGCACCATCAGTCATTTTATTAATACGAATGGCTTCACTCACAACTTTAGCGGTAGCAGGCGAAACGGGAAATGGGGTATTAATTTCACGGCTTTGATTGAAACGACTCAATTCAGAATGAGGACGATATGTTGACATTTGATCGTTAACTTCTTCAAGAATACGATCAATTTCTGTTTGTAAGACGTTTTGTGGAGGGGAGTTACTGTCAGGAACATATTTAATCGAGTAATAAGTTCCCATGGTTTCGCCTTCTAATACCTGCTGCTTTTCACCACATGCAGATAATAGAACTAATGCGGACAGCATCACTATCCAATTTATCATCTTTCTTTTTAACATAACTCTCTCTTCTGATCATGAGCGCCCACATAAGTGGGCGCTTGTCATTTCATTCATTTATGCTTGATCGGAGGTTAGGATCAACCGCCAAAGTCATCCAGCATAATGTTTTCATCTTCAACGCCTAAATCTTTGAGCATTTTAATAACAGCTGCGTTCATCACTGGCGGTCCACACATATAGAATTCACAATCTTCTGGTGCTGGATGATTTTTGAGGTAATTCTCAAACAACACATTGTGAATAAATCCAGTATATCCCGTCCAGTTATCTTCAGGTAAGGCGTCTGAAAGTGCGACATGCCATGTGAAGTTTTCGTTTTCTTTTGCAAGCATATCGAAGTCTTCAGTGTAGAACATTTCACGCACAGAACGAGCACCATACCAGAAGCTGATTTTACGTTTAGAATGTAAGCGTTTTAACTGATCAAAAATGTGTGAGCGCATTGGTGCCATACCTGCACCACCACCAATAAAGATCATCTCTGCATCAGTTTCTTTAGCGAAGAATTCACCAAATGGCCCTGAAATTGTCACCTTATCACCCGGTTTTAACGACCAAATATACGATGACATAATTCCTGGTGGCACATCAGGATTACGTGGCGGAGGTGTTGCAATACGCACGTTTAACATGATAATGCCATGCTCTTCTGGGTAGTTTGCCATTGAATAAGCACGTACTGTGGTTTCTTTTACTTCAGAAACATAACGGAACAAATTAAATTTATCCCAATCTTCACGATACTCTTCTGGTACATCAAAATCTTCATAACGTACCGTATGAGGAGGACATTCGATTTGAATAAATCCACCAGCACGGAAAGGTACAACCTCACCTTCAGGGATTTTTAACACTAATTCTTTAATGAAAGTGGCTTTATTATCATTTGAGATAACTTCACATTCCCACTTTTTAACACCGAAGATTTCTTCTGGTAATTCTAATTTCAGGTTATTTTTTACGTTTACCTGACACGCTAAACGACAACCTTCTTTAGCTTCACGTTTGTTAATATGTGAAAGTTCTGTCGGTAAAATATCACCACCACCTTCCAGCACTTTAACGCGACACTGACCACAAGAGCCACCACCACCGCAAGCTGATGAAATAAAAATACCTTCATTTGATAATACGTTAAGTAATTTATCACCTGCTGGTGCATTAAAACTTTTGTCTGGGTCTCCATTGACCTCAACAGAAATATCCCCTGTATTGACCAGTTTTGATTTTGCGAACAAAATCAACGCTGTTAATACCAATACAATCAGGGTAAACATCACGACACCTAGAATAATTATATCCATGAGTTCTTCTCACCCTTTATAGCTGAACACCAGAGAAGGACATGAAACCTAATGCCATCAACCCTGTGGTGACAAAAGTAACGCCTAACCCTTTCATACCTGCCGGTACATCCGCGTACTTCATTTTCTCACGGATAGAAGCCAGTAATACGATGGCTAACATCCAACCAATTCCGGAACCGAAACCATAAACAATAGACTCGCTAAAGTTATAGTCACGTTGTGCCATAAATGACACACCACCGAAGATGGCGCAGTTAACGGTAATAAGTGGCAAGAAGATCCCTAGTGCGTTATACAGCGCTGGGAAATAACGATCTAAAATCATTTCTAGGATTTGTACCAGTGCTGCAATCACACCAATGAAAGTGATAAAGTTTAAGAAACTTAAATCAACACCTTCCATTAATGCATTATCACGTAACACATAGTTGTAAACCAAGTTATTCAACGGTACAGAAAGACCTAGAACAACGGTAACAGCGATACCTAATCCAAAAGCTGTTTTTACATTTTTAGAAACAGCGAGAAATGTACACATCCCTAAGAAGAATGCGAGCGCCATATTCTCAATAAAAACAGCACGAACAAATAGGCTTATATAATGTTCCATGGCGATTAGTCCTCTTCAACCTGTGCAGGTTTTAATGTACGTAATCCCCAAATTAGCAAGCCAATGATAAAGAATGCACTTGGAGCTAACAGGAATAAACCATTAGGCTGATACCAGCCACCATTCTGAATAGATTCCATCACGGTAATGCCGAATAATTTACCTGAACCAAAGAGCTCACGTAAAAAACCAACAAGGATCAAGATAACGCCATAGCCTAAGCCGTTACCAATACCATCCATAAAACTTTCAATAGGAGGCGATTTCATTGCGTAAGCTTCAGCACGCCCCATTACAATACAGTTAGTAATGATAAGGCCAACGAAAACAGAGAGTTGCTTAGAAATCTCATAGGCATAAGCTTGTAAAACTTGGTCAACAACGATAACTAATGAAGCAATAATCGCCATTTGAACAATAATACGAACACTACTTGGTATGTAATTACGGATTAGTGAGATAAAAAAGTTTGAAAATGCAGTAACTAAAGTCACCGCAATTGTCATCACTAATGCAGTTTCAAGTTTTGTTGTTACCGCCAATGCAGAACACACACCTAACACCTGTAAGGCAATCGGGTTGTTATCTAACAATGGCCCAAGTAAAACTCGTTTAATTTCTTTTGTATCAGCCATTGATCTCTCCTTCACGAACTTTTTTCAGGAATGGGCCGAAACCTTTTTCACCTAACCAGAAATCGAACATATGCTGGATACCATTTGAGGTCAATGTTGCTCCAGAAAGCCCATCAATACCATAAGGACTGTCAGATGCGCCACCACGCACAATCTTAATCGCGGGAATACCTTCTTCAGTCAGTAAACGCTTACCTTTCCATTGTGCTTTCCACTGTGGGTTATCGACTTCACCGCCTAACCCTGGTGTTTCACCATGTGAATAATAAGTAATCCCTTTCGCTGTTACTCCATCAATATCTACAGCTACGAAAGCGTACATGACAGACCATAAACCTGAACCATATACAGGTAGCACAACTTCCGTTGTTTTACCTTGAGCATCGAGAACGAAGTAAACTTCAGCGGTATTGGCACGACGACGAATTTTAGCAATATCTTCAGCTGGCGATAACGCAATAGATGTTTCATCGCTACGTAATTCAGCATTTAAATCAAAATTGCCTTTACTATCAGTCAGCTCACCTGTCTGAAAATTAACAATTTTTGCTTTAATTCGAGTGTCATACACTTTCAGTACATCTGTCGCACTCATTTTCGGTACAAGCAGACCCGCAACATCAAGAATATTACGTTGTTTATCAAGAAGTTTCTGTTCTTCTTGTTTAGACTTAAGCCCAACAGCAGCTCCTGCTACTACCACAGAACACACAAGACATAGAATAAATACAACGAGGAACGTTCTTGCGACGCTATCTTTGTTTTTCTCTTTAGCCACGAGCTTTTCTCCGCTTAATATTCGCCTGAACAACCACGTAATCGAACAGTGGTGCAAATAAGTTTGCGAATAAGATTGCCAGCATCATACCTTCTGGGTAAGCCGGATTGACGACACGAATAAGCACAGCCATTACGCCAATCAAAATACCGTATGCCCATTTACCTTTATCGGTAAACGATGCAGATACTGGATCTGTTGCCATAAACATCATACCGAAAGCAAAACCACCTAATACTAAGTGCCAGTGCCAAGGCATTGAGAAGAGAGGATTGGTATCTGAACCGATAAAATTAAATAGGTATGACATTACAATCATGCCCACCATTACCCCAGCAACAATACGCCATGAAGCAATTCGGGCAAAAAGAATGACAGCACCGCCGATTAAAATCATCAATGTTGAAACTTCACCGATCGATCCTGGAATATTTCCAAGGAAAGCATCCATCCAAGAGATAGGTTGTTGAGTGACGGTATTTAATAATGCACTTTCACCCGATACAGACCATTGTGATAATGGTGTCGCACCTGAGAAGCCATCTGCCGCAGTCCAAACTAGATCACCTGAAATTTGAGCAGGATATGCAAAAAACAGGAATGCACGACCTGCTAATGCTGGGTTTAAGAAGTTACGTCCTGTACCACCAAAGATTTCTTTCGCAATAACCACACCAAACGTAATACCTAATGCAGCCTGCCAAAGTGGTAATGTTGGCGGTACGATCAAGGCAAATAAGATTGATGTAACAAAGAAACCTTCGTTAATTTCATGACCACGAATAAAGGCAAAAAGAACTTCCCAAAATCCACCAACCACAAAAACAACAAGATAAATAGGTAAAAAGTAAGTTGCACCAAGTAGCATCTTACTTGCCCATCCAGCATCTGTTGTTAATGATGCGCCGAGGAATTCAGCAAGACGATAGTGCCAATCTGAAGCAATTATTTGCTGTAATTCAGCACCGCTATATAACTGATTAAGTGCAGGGATCGCTTGATGACCGACATTATACATTCCCCAAAACATTGCAGGGAAAACGGACAACCAAACTAAGATCATCATGCGTTTTAGGTCAATAGTGTCACGAACATGACCACCATTACGCGTGACAGTACCTGGCGTATAAAATACCGTGGTAACTGCTTCATAAAGCACATACCATTTTGCTAATTTGCCACCGGGCTCAAAATGGTGCTCTACTTTTTCAAATAAATTTTTCAAACCCATGAGTTACCCTTCCTGCTCAATTTTGGTCAATACTTGGCGCAGTGCTGGGCCATACTCATATTTGCTTGGGCAAACATAAGTACATAATCCCAAATCTTCTTCATCCAATTCCAAACAACCTAAAGCTTGAGAACTGTCAGTATCACCTACAATTAAATCACGTAATAAATGCGTTGCCATAATGTCTAAAGGCATCACTCGCTCATAGTTACCAATTGGTACCATCGAACGTTCACCACCATTCATTGTGGTTGTAAATGCAAAGCGTTTATTTTTTAAGAAGTGACCGATAGTTGTACGCGTGATAGAAAATTTATCGCTACCTGGCATACCCCAACCAAATAACTCTTTATCACGACCTTCACGCAATACAGAAACTTGGTTATGGAAACGACCTAAATAGTGATGAGCCTTATCAGATTTCCATCCCCATAATACAGAGCCAGAAATAATGCGATTCTCACCATCAACTAATTGATCTTTCGTTAACTCATAGAGATCAGCCCCTAAATAAGTACGCACTAAACGAGGTGCTTTTACTTGAGGGCCGGCTAATGCAACAACACGTTCTGTATATAAAGAACCTGTTGTAAACAGATAACCAATAGCAATGACATCTTGATAATTTAAATGCCAAACCATTTTCTTAGTACTCACAGGTTCTAAGAAATGGATATGCGTACCGACTAATCCTGCAGGATGTGGGCCTGCAAATTGGTTATAGCTAATTTGTCCGTCATTTAATTTTGTCGGCGATTTTTCACCATGACAAACATAGACTTTACCTTCGGTTAAACGAGTTAAAACAACAAGGCCATCATTAAATGCCTTCTCATTTTGCTCTATAATAACCATAGGATCGGCTGCTAGTGGATTAGTATCCATCGCAGAGACAAAAATGGCGACAGGTGTTGTGCCTAAATGCGGAGTACGACTATAAGGACGTGTCCTTAACGCAGTCCACATTCCCGAATTAACAAGGTTAGTTTCGACTTGTTCGCGGGTCAGGTCTGAAAGCGTTGAGCTATCATAACGGTTAAAGGTGATTTCTTCATCGCCATCAATTTCGATAACGATAGATTGGAACACACGGCGTTCGCCGCGGTTAATTTCAACGACTTTACCACAAGCTGGGCTGGTGAAAACAACACCGGCATTCTTTTTATCTTCAAAAAGAATTTGCCCTTTTTTTACATGCTCACCTTCCGAAACCATCATAGAAGGACGCATACCGACATATTCTTCACCTAGCAATGCTACGCGTCGAATCGCGGGTCCGTCTTCTATCACTTGGGCAGGCGCTCCTGCAATTGGGAGGTCGAGTCCTTTTTTAATTTTAATCATAAGATTTGCACAAGTTTATCAGTTAAACCCTAAGCTACAAATTCACCCCGAAAATGTAGCGACTCTGTAATAAAAACATCTTAAGGTGTTTTTGAACCCTAAGTTATTTATCTCCGATAATTGTTACTATTTTCTCTTATTCCGCCGAACTGAATTTTATCATCTCAGCCTGAACCTGTCTGACTATTCGAGTGATTTAGCTCAAGCAAATGGGAATATTATTTTGACTGAAACGTTAACAACTCGTATAAACCGAATTAAAATATCATCTTTTTCGACTAGCGATTAAATTTCATACAGAATATTTTGTAAAAGAAAAGAAACTATATCAGATTTTAATTTACAAATTTATTGCTTCATAGCAATCTACGATCTACTTTATCAACAAATTTTAAGCTATTTTTCTGATAAAACCATGACCAGTCACGCAAAACAACTAATCAGTTTTTTAACATTAATGTTAATTTCCTTATTAGTTAACGCCGATAACAGTTTAAGTTTTCTAATGAAACCTGTTAAAAAAAGTACAGGTCAGCCCATCTATATTCAGATTTTCAAAGAAGAAAGTTTACTTGAACTGTATACGGAAAAATTAGATGGACAATTAGAAAAAGTACGTACCTACCCTATTTGTAGCTATTCTGGAGGTCTTGGACCTAAAAAGTTTCAAGGTGATTTAAAAAGCCCTGAGGGCTTTTATCAGGTTAATTTCTCACAATTAAATCCGAACAGTCGATTTTACCGAGCTATTAACCTAGGATTTCCTAATCAATATGATAAATCAAAAGGATACACTGGCGATTTTTTAATGATCCACGGTGCATGTAAATCAGTAGGTTGCTATGCAATGACAGATCCTGTGATGGATGAAATTTATCAGTATGCTGAATTGGCGCTACAAAGAGGTCAATCTACGATTAACATTCATATTTTTCCATTTAAAATGACTGCTGAAAATATGAAAAAACACCAGTATTCAAAAGATATGGATTTTTGGCAACAACTTATGCCTGCCTACCAATATGTTGAAGCATACAAAAAAATCCCATCTATTACTGTTCAAGATGGGCGTTATTTCGTTAATAGCACTTTGGCTTCACCTAATAGTGTAACCCCTGTAATTAACTTATCGCAAAATAGTGAAAACAGATGGTTACAGAATACGAACACCACGATCAAATAAGACAAACTCACCTGCAGGAATACGCTGCCAAGACTCATTTCCAGTTAATGGTAATGTTGAAATAACAGAAACAACATCATCGGATTGTGTGTGTTGCTGGAAATCGATTTCTACATCTTGATCAAGTAATTTGGCTTTGCCGAAAGGCGCTTTACGTGTGATCCAGTGTAAATTCGTTGAACAATATGCCATTACAAATCGGCCATCTGACAACAGCATATTAAAAACCCCTTTTTGCTTTAATTGAGAGGCTAAAACAGCAATAAAACGAAATACAGCAGGCCAATTCACAGGGGTTCGTTTATAACGATTCTCGAGCTGATTTAAGATCCAGCAAAAAGCTTTTTCACTGTCTGTTTGACCGATGGCTCTAAAGCGCCCTGTTTCAAGAGATTGATAACCTTTTAGTTGACCATTATGCGCATAAGTCCAATTTTTTCCCCATAATTCACGGGTAAAAGGATGGGTATTTTCTAAAGAGACATTCCCTCGATTCGCTTGACGAATATGAGCGACCACTGCCTCTGATTTAATTGGATATTCTTGCACGAAGCGAGCGACTGGCGAAATTGCGCTAGCTTGAGGATCTTTAAATGTACGGCATCCTAATCCTTCGTAGAAAGTAATTCCCCAACCATCTTTATGAGGCCCGGTTTTGCCCCCTCTTGGAATTAACCCACTTAGACTGAAATTAATATCTGTCGGTACATTTGCACTCATGCCTAACAATTCACACATCGCTCACTCCTTCTTGCCGATGTTTATTACTAATTTATAGCAATATCAACAAATTATTTTTCCATTTCTTTTTCAATTAATTGGATCAGAATATGGATAACTTTGATATGGATTTCTTGAATGCGATCAGCATAACCAAAATGAGGAACGCGAATTTCAATATCCGCTGTACCGTCCATTTTGCCACCGTCTTTACCTGTCAGAGTAATGACTTTCATGCCTTTTTCTCGTGCAGCACTAATTGCTTTGATGATATTGCCTGAATTACCTGAGGTTGAAATACCTAGCAGAACGTCACCTTCTTTACCCACAGCTTCAACATAACGAGAGAAGATATATTCATAGCCAAAATCATTACTTACACATGAAATATGGCTTACATCTGAGATAGCAATAGCAGGATAGCCAGGGCGATTTTCGCGGTAACGTCCAGTTAATTCTTCTGCAAAGTGCATGGCGTCACAATGAGAACCACCATTACCACAAGATAATACTTTGCCACCAGCTTTAAAAGAATCTGCTAATAATACAGCCGCTTTTTGAATAGCTTCAATGTTTGCATCATCTTGAAGAAAGCGAGAAAGGGTATCTGCTGCTTCTGTTAACTCACCACGGATAAGATCTTGGTACATAGGATTTTTACTCCAGAAAGGGTAATCGAAATTTTCTGTTTCTCAGTGTAACGGATTAAATGTCATGAAAGAAGATACCTATGATCGACAAATGCTAACTTCTCTCATTTACGAATAAATTGTGAGCTATATTGTAATTAGAATGTAAATATATTGATAAAAGTTGGTGACTGAATTAGATCTAAATAACAAACAACAGGTCTGACCTCTGATCTCTTGGTAAATGCAGGAGTTTATTATGACACTACTCAGTATCGTACTTTTTATTGTTCTTATTGGCGTACTTAGTTATCGCAAATTCAGTATCGCAGTAAGTAGTTTCGCGCTTATTGCTTATACATTAGTTATGGGTCTCACCAATATTTGGAGTTACTGGTTACTCCTTCCCGTTGCATTGGTTTTATTACCCTTTACTATCCCTTCTATTCGTAGAGCCTATATCTCAGTACCCGCACTTAAAGCATTTCAAAAAGTCATGCCTTCTATGTCTAAAACAGAACAAGAAGCCATTGATGCAGGAACAACATGGTGGGAAGGTGAACTTTTCCGTGGTGCTCCAGATTGGAAACAACTTCATAATTACCCTAAACCACAGCTAACGGCTGAAGAACAAGCTTTTCTTGATGGCCCAGTAGAAGAAGTTTGTCGCATGACAAATGACTTTGAGATCACTCATGAACTCGCTGACTTACCTCCTGAAATTTGGCAATACCTCAAAGATAATCGCTTCTTTGCGATGATCATTAAAAAGGAGTACGGCGGATTAGAGTTTTCTGCCTATGCACAATCTCGTGTATTGCAAAAATTAGCTGGGGTATCTGGTATTTTAGCCATCACAGTTGGTGTACCTAACTCTTTAGGCCCTGGTGAACTATTACAACACTACGGCACAGATGAACAGAAAAAACGCTATTTACCTGGTTTAGCCAAAGGGGATGAAATTCCTTGCTTTGCCTTAACAAGCCCTGAAGCTGGTTCTGATGCTGGTGCTATCCCTGACAGTGGCGTTGTCTGTATGGGTGAATGGCAAGGTGAGCAAATATTAGGTATTCGCTTAAATTGGAATAAACGCTATATCACGCTTGCTCCTATCGCGACCGTATTAGGACTAGCGTTTAAATTGCGTGATCCTGACCATCTATTAAGCAATGACGAAAATCCAGGTATTACCTGCGCGTTAATTCCAACTGATGTCAAAGGTGTTGAAATCGGTCATCGTCATTTCCCATTAAACGTGCCATTTATGAATGGACCGACTCGCGGTAAAGATGTTTTTGTTCCTATCGATTACATTATTGGTGGACCAAAAATGGCAGGGCAAGGGTGGAGAATGCTAGTGGAATGTCTCTCTGTTGGACGTGGCATAACATTACCATCAAACTCTACTGGTGGATTAAAAAGTGCAGCAATGGCAACAGGGGCTTATTCTCGTGTCCGTCGTCAATTTAAAATTCCTATTGGTAAAATGGAAGGTATTGAAGAGCCATTAGCTCGCCTTGCTGGAAATGCTTATCTATTAGATGCCGCATCCACTTTAATTACCACAGGTATCATGTTAGGTGAAAAACCTGCCGTATTATCCGCCATAGTCAAATATCATTGTACTCATAGAGCGCAACGAGGCATTATCGACGCAATGGATATTGTTGGTGGTAAAGGGATCTGCCTTGGCCCTTCAAACTTTGTTGCTCGCTCTTACCAAGGTTCCCCTATTGCAATCACTGTTGAAGGTGCCAATATTTTAACTCGTAGTATGATAATTTATGGTCAAGGTGCTATCCGTTGCCATCCTTATGTATTAGATGAAATTGCAGCCGCACGAGATAATAACCTACATGATTTTGACCGTGCTTTATTTGGTCATATCGGTCATGTGGTAAGTAATACCCTGCGTAGTTTGTGGTTAGGTATCACTCATGGTCGATTAAGTAATTCACCCACTAATGATGAAACCCGTCGTTATTATCAACAAATTAACCGTTTGAGTGCCAATATGGCGCTATTATCTGATGTTTCAATGGGAGTTTTAGGTGGAAGTTTAAAACGTCGTGAGCGTATTTCTGCTCGTTTGGGTGATATTTTAAGCCATATCTTCCTCGCTTCTGCGGTCTTAAAACGCTATGAAGATGAAGGTCGTCATACTGCCGATTTGCCATTAGTGCATTGGAGTGTGAAAGAGTGTCTATACCAAGCTGAAAATGCAATTGATGAACTGTTACGTAATTTCCCGAGCCGAATGATTGCAGGTACTATGCGCGCTATTATTTTCCCTCTAGGTAAAGCGCAAAAACTGCCATCCGATAAACTAGACAGTAAAGTGGCTCAAATTATTCAACAACCATCTGAAACTCGCGATCGTATTGGTAGAGGCCAATTCTTAACACCAAGTGAACATAATCCACATGGTTTAATGGAAGAAGCATTGCTTGATATTTTGGCAGCAGAACCTATTTTCGACCGCATTTGTCGCCTCTACGAGAAAAAATTCAGTTTTACTCAATTAGATAAATTAGCAGACAAAGCACTGGCTGATAAAAGAGTAACTCAAGAAGAAGCTGATATCTTACGCAAAGCAGAGCAGAGTCGCTTACGGAGTATCAATGTTGATGAATTTGACTTTGATGCATTGGCGGTGCCTGCAAAAAAGCCGAAAACTGACCTAATCAAAACAGACAAAGCTGCTTAACAACAGATATAAAGGGAAATATCTCCACTGATAAAACACAAACACCTCATCACTTTTAGTCATGAGGTGTTTTTATCCAAACCAAATTATTGAGAAGCAAAAAATGAATTAAAGATCTAACTCTAATGCTAATAACTCTTCTATTGTTTGGCGACGACGAATTAATTGAGGAACACCCTCTGTTATCAATACTTCAGGAATAAGTGGTCGACTATTATAATTTGATGACATTGAAGCACCATAAGCCCCTGTATCATGAATCACTAAATAATCACCTACCTGTGCTTGAGGCAATAAACGAGGAACAACCATACCTCCCTCTTGCTGAGTAAAAACATCTCCAGACTCACACAAAGGACCTGCCACAATCGTTTCTTGTAATTCTGTCATTGGTTTAATTTGACCATGGCTATCTAAAACTGAAATTTGATGATAACTGCCATACATTGCTGGGCGCATTAAATCACTAAATCCAGCATCCACCAGCACATAATGACGACTTCCCATTGATTTAACGGCTCTCACTTGTGAAATCAATACACCTGATTCAGCCACTAAGAAACGCCCCGGCTCAATTTCTAACTCAATTGAATGCCCTAAATGTTGTGCAATACGTTGGCGAGCCTTATCCCATAAAGAAAAATAGTGATCCAAATCGACCGTCGCATCCCCTTCTTGATAAGGCGTTGATAATCCGCCTCCTGCCGAAATAGCTTGAATATCAACTTGAGAGGTAAGCACTTGCTCTACCATCGCATCACAGACACTAGAAAGATGGTGATAATCAACACCAGAGCCAATATGCATATGAAAACCAACTAGAGTTAGATTGTATTGTTGGATCACAGCTAACGCTTCAGGCACATCTTCATACCAAATACCATGCTTACTATTTTCACCACCAGTATTGGTTTTTTGGCTATGACCATGCCCAAAGCCGGGATTAATTCTAATCCAAACCGCATGCCCTTGATTGTGTTTACCTAATTGACGAAGCATATCAATAGAGCCTGCATTAACAGGAATATCTAATTCAACAACACGTTCAATGGTTCTTTCATCAAGTAAATCAGCCGTAAAAACAATCTCACTTTTTTCTCTACCACTTTGATAACCCGCAACTAAAGCACGCTCAATCTCCCCTAATGAAACAGAATCAACTTTCACACCCTGTGCTTTCATTAAGCGTAAGATATGAATATTGGAACATGCTTTTTGAGCAAAACGAACCACATCAAAAGAGTTAAGCTGAGCAATACGCTGAGAAATTGTATCGCCTTGATAAATCCATAATGGCGTTCCATAAGTTTGTGCTAATTGGTATTGAGCCATAGTTATTGATGTTGTCATATTATCTACTCATAAAAATCACAGGTGAATAAAATCATTATTTATTAACTTAAAAGGGAATAAAAATATCAAATAAGCTACACTCTATTCATTTATGATATAGGAATAGGCCATGAAAACTCCTTTTAATTGGCGGCATATTGAAATTTTTCATGCTGTGATGACTACTCAAAATCTTACTGAAGCCGCAGAGTTACTGAAAACATCACAACCCACTGTCAGTAGAGAATTATCTCGTCTCGAGCATCTATTAGCATTTAAATTATTTGATAGAATAAAAGGCCGTTTACAACCCACGACTGAAGGATTACGCTTTTTTGAGGAAGTACAACGTTCTTATTATGGCTTAGATAGAATAATTAACGCAGCTGAAAACATTCGCTATTTTAACCAAGCAGAATTGAATATCACCTGCTTGCCCGCATTTGCTCAATCATTATTACCTTCAATATGTCGACAATTTCTAGATACATATCCTGATGTCAACTTGACCATCGTTCCTCAAGAATCCCCTTTATTAGAAGAGTGGTTATCCGCTCAACATTATGATTTAGGATTGACTGAACACACACAAACACCAGCAGGAACTCAACAAGAAACCATACTTACACTCAATGAAGTCGCTGTGTTACCTAAATCTCACCCATTATGTAAAAAGCGATTGTTATACCCTGCGGATTTTCAAAGTCAGCGCTTTATTAGCTTGTCTGCCAATGATAGCTACCGACAATTAATTGACACCGTATTTATTAAAGATGGAATTGGGCGACAACTCGTGATGGAAACGCAAAGTGCAGCCTCTATTTGTGCCATGGTAAGCGAGAATATCGGCATTTCAATAGTTAACCCTATCACCGCACTTGATTACATAGATAAATCTATTTGTCTTCGCCCTTTAAGTTTTTCTATTCCCTTTACCATCAGCTTAATTACTCCATCACATCGCCCTTCATCACAACTTGTTTCCTATTTTATTGATGTAATGAAAGAGGCATTATCAGATTACCCCAAACAACTAACTCAAGCTTTTGCCCGATAAAGCGAACCAATAAGGTGATGATGAAAACCATTCAACTAAGAAATCCAACAATGCTCTAACAGCGGCAGGCATATTTTGCCGGCTCGCTAAAACCGCATAAATTCCCATGGGTTGAGCTTGATAGTCAGACAAGACTTGTTCTAAGTCTCCATTATCAAGATAAGGTTTGGCAGAATAATAAGGTTGTAGCGATATGCCCGCTCCTTTTAACGTGGCTTGCAATAAAACAACCGATTCATTTGCACTTAAATTACCGCCAACAGGCACAGAATAACGTTCATCCCCCAAATTAAACTCCCACAAACTACGACCAAAAAATCGGTAAGTTAAACATTGATGCTGAGCCAGTTCATCTGGCGTTTGAGGTATACCTTTTTTTGCTAAGTAATCTTTATGAGCACACACCACCGAAAGACATGTCGCTAGTGAGCGTGCGATTAAATTAGGTTCAAGATGATTGGTAATACGTAAGGCAATATCAATACGCTCTTCCACCAAATTCACGGTTTGATTAGTAATTTGTAAATCAACCGCAATTAAAGGATAACGTTGCATAAACTCACATATCGCCACTGACAAAATACTATTTGCTAACGATTGTGAACTGGTAATACGAACAAGCCCACTGATTTGATGACGTTCTTTCGGAATATTGGCAGGAATACGTTCAGCCATTTCTAATAGCTGTAAACTCTGCTCATAAACCATTTCACCAACTGATGTTAAGCTTTGTTTACGTGTCGTTCTATGCAATAAGCGCACGCCAGCCCACTCTTCCATTTCATTTAAATAACGCGTCACCATGGCTCTAGACATACCTAGATAATCAGCCGCTTTTATCATACTCCCCTGTTTCACAATGGTTACAAACACTTCTGATGCTTTTATTTTATCCATTCTATTTACTCGATTTACGCAACAATTAATTGCCTAAAATAGGGTTTTTCTCTTGTTTTATGCAACATATTATAGTCAGCAACAACATTATGGAGAAAACAAAAGATGAAAAAATTACTGCCTTTAACACTTGCAACTACTGCGTTCTTCGCAACATCAACACTAGCAACTGATTTAACATTAGATATTTATAACCCAGGAGAAGCGAGTGTTTTTCCTGTTTCATCTGAAATAATTTATGGTGATAAAGATGCTGTTTTAATTGATGCACAGTTTCAAAAAAATGATGCACAAGCGTTAGTTGATAAGATAAAAGCCTCTGGAAAAAACCTGACTTATATCTATATCAGCCATTCTGATCCCGATTTTTATTTTGGGTTAGATGTCATTACTGATGCATTTCCAAATGCCAAAGTGATTGCTACAGAACCCACAATTAAAGCCATTAATGAAACTCAAGCAGGAAAACTTGCCTACTGGGGGCCTGTACTTAAAGAAAATGCGCCTCAGAAAATCATCCTTCCCGAAGTACTAAAAGGTGATAGTTTTCCGCTAGAAGGTGAAACCATTTCAGTCAAAGGGTTAGACGGACAATCTCCAGATAGAACATACCTTTATGTTCCAAAACTTAATGCAGTAATGGGCGGTGTTTTAGTTTCTGAAAATATTCATGTTTGGCTGGCAGACACTCAAACTGTGGAAGAACGCCAACATTGGATTAGTGCGTTACAACAAATAAAATCACTATCCCCAAAAACGGTTATTCCTGGTCACTATTTACCAAAAGCAACGTACAATCTACAAGCTGTTGACTTTACAATGAATTACCTAATTGAAGCTGAGAAAAATCTTGAAAAGACGAAAAATTCAGATGAATTTATTGCAGCTATGGAAAAAAATCATCAGAATTTAGCTGATAAATCAAGCCTAGAACTTAGTGCAAAAGTACTAAAAGGAGAGATGCAGTGGCCTCAGTAGCAAGCAATACAGGTAATACCCAAGGTACTAAAATATTGCACTATGTTTATGATCCTCTGTGTGGTTGGTGCTACGGCATTGCGCCTCTGATTGAAGTCGTAAGCAATGCATTTCCAAATTCCATTAAGTTACATGGTGGTGGATTATTTACACCTACAAGAGCCGTAACGGGTGGTCAATCGTGGAAAGAGCACGTCACACCTATTGATGAACGCATTAGCCAGTTATCAGGTCAAGTTTTTAGTCACGCATACCGAGACACTCTTGGCAACACTGAAATGGTATTAAACTCACTGCTACCTATTTCAGCCATTCTTGTTGCTGAAAGAATGGGAAAGCGAGATGTTTATTTATTAAAAGCACTACAAGAAGCCTATTACCTTGATGGCTTAAATATCAGTGATAAAGACACACTGTTATTTATTGTGAAAAAACTTGGCTTTGATGTTGAACAATTTGCATCCTTACTATCTGAAATTAGTGAAACACAAATTCAACAACATTTAAGCCAGACACAGCAATTAATGGCTCAAGTTAATGGCCACGGTTTTCCTACGTTATTTATTGAAGATGCTCAAGGTTATCACCTAATACCAGTTGAAAAATATTTAGGCGATACAAAACGTTGGCAACAATTTATAACAGAAAATCTATGATCTCCTTTTCAGTGTGCTGATTAATTTCCGCACACTGCCTTCTTTATTTCTATTCTTACTCTTTGGTGGCTTTGTTATAATTTTCTAACCAAGAAGATTGAAACCAATTAATTAAAGGAGTGATAAGACGAAAAGTAGAAACTTAATACCATTAATGTTGAAAATGAAAGGCAAGAACCAAATGCCACTTTTTTTATACGATCTTTTGTTGTGATAAATACCGCACAATAAATACTTAATCCTAAAAAAGAACCTAATAAAAGAATATAGGGCAACTTTTCTAATCCACACCATGCACCAATAGCCCCAAATAATTTCACATCACCAAAACCTAAAACACATTTTTGGCAGATAAAATATCCCCACAGATAGATGCCATAAAAAAGCCCTACACCACCTAAAAAACCATAAAAAGCATGATCGAAAGGCACTAATCCATATGCAGTATAATTACACAACAACCCTAAAAATATTAACCAATAAGTCAATGTATTAGGCAGAAGAAAATAGTCCGCATCAAAGAAAGAGAGTATTAACAAATAAAAGCTTAATATAGAAAATAATATCAATAATGAAAGCGAATTAATTGAAACAAACCAATATAAACAAACAATAATATAGCTTATAGCAAGTTGTTTACGGCGGGTTTTAGGTAACAGAAATAATAGTGAAAAAGGCAGACAAAACTTAATAAAAACAAAAAAATCATGCAAAAAAGAAAGTAAAGGTATTTTTATAAAACAACAACGGCTTAATGGCATAAATATCTACTCCTTAGATACCTCGTTATCCTTGTTAAATGACTGTATAAGAGGATTTATTTGATACCGAGAATTTTCTTTATAATAACGATGAAAACATGAAATTTTGCGACAAAACACGCAATAAGATCCACGCTATAATAACAACAAAAGCAAAGTGATAACTTGCATGCCATAATGTCATGCGTATGATGCATATCACATATTTTATTTATCACGGTTAACCATCTTTTACGTAAGGGTTTCACGTTATGCGTATTCCTCGCATTTATCATCCAGAACCACTCACAGCAGGTACTCAAACAGTATTAGGTGAAGAAGCATCTAATCATGTTGGGCGTGTATTAAGAATGTCTAGTGGGCAAAAACTGGCTCTATTCGATGGTTCAAATCAGGTATTTGATGCTGAAATCATAGAAAGCACAAAAAAGTCAGTCACAGTGCAAGTTAATGTAGGCATTGTTGATGATAAAGAATCCCCTCTCGACCTCCATTTAGGGCAAGTGCTTTCACGAGGCGAGAAAATGGAGTTTACTATTCAAAAATCAGTTGAGTTAGGGGTTAATACGATCACACCACTGATCTCAGAACGCTGTGGTGTTAAACTTGACCCTAGCCGTTTAGAGAAAAAACATCAGCAATGGCAAAAAATTATTATCTCGGCATGCGAGCAATGTGGTAGAAATAGCATCCCACAATTAATGCCAGTGATGTCATTAGAAGAATGGTGTGCTCAAGATGATGGTAGTTTAAAACTCAATTTACATCCTCGGGCTAACCAAAGTATTAATACCTTACCCTTACCTGTTAAAAAAGTGCGCTTGTTGATTGGCCCTGAGGGGGGACTTTCCCCTGAAGAAATCGCTATGACAGCAGAGCACAATTTTACTGATATTTTATTAGGTCCTCGTGTATTAAGAACTGAAACAACAGCACTCACCGCAATCACCGCTTTACAGGTTCGGTTCGGCGATCTGGGATAAAGGAGAAGTAATGATTAAATTAGGTATTGTGATGGACCCAATTTCATCCATCAAAATCAAAAAAGACACCAGCTTTGCCATGCTGTTAGAAGCACAACGTCGTGGCTGGGAAATTCATTATATGGAGATGAACGATCTTTACCTACACCAAGGTGAAGCACGCGCTCACACTCGTTTACTCAGCGTAGAAGAAAACCCAGAAAAATGGTTTGAGTTTGGTCAAGAGCAAGATATTGCTTTGGGTGAACTAGATACCATTTTAATGCGTAAAGATCCGCCTTTTGATACCGAATTTATCTACGCAACCTATATTTTAGAACGCGCTGAAGATATGGGAACACTGATAGTTAATAAGCCTCAAAGTTTACGTGACTGTAATGAAAAACTCTTTACTGCATGGTTCCCAACATTAACACCCGACACATTAGTCACTCGTGAAGCTAAACATTTACGTGCTTTCCATGAAAAACACGGTGATGTTATTTTCAAACCACTAGATGGTATGGGTGGAGCATCAATCTTCCGCTTGAAAAAAGATGATCCAAATGTAGGTGTTATTATTGAAACATTGACCGAACATGGTCATCGTTTTTGTATGGCACAAAATTTCCTACCTGAAATTGTTAACGGCGACAAACGTATTCTTGTTGTTGATGGCGAACCTGTGCCTTATTGCTTAGCTCGAATTCCTGCAAAAGGTGAAACACGAGGCAACTTAGCGGCTGGTGGCCGAGGTGAAGCACGTCCATTAACAGAAAGTGATTGGGCAATAGCCCGTCAAGTTGCACCTATTCTTAAGCAAAAGGGCCTTATTTTTGTTGGCTTAGATGTTATTGGCGATCGCTTGACTGAAATTAACGTCACAAGCCCAACTTGTGCGCGTGAAATTGAAGCGGCTTATCCTGATGTATCTATAACAGGCATGCTAATGGATGCGATTGAAGTACGCTTAAACAAAAAAAACTAACTTTTAGACACTCTCATTAAAGGGTTTAAAAGTCTGAACCTAGCCCCTACATATAAATAAGTGGTGTACATTAAGAAATACAATGTATAAAAGGGCTAGGTTTTTTACTAAAAATAATCAGGGAACAGTATTACTATTATGAATTTACTTAACCATTTTCTTATTGCTATGCCTTCATTGAGCGATCCGTTATTTGAGCGTTCGGTCGTCTATGTTTGCGAACATAATGAAAACGGTGCGATGGGCTTAATTATTAATAAACCTATCGAAGATATCTCAGTGGAAGGCGTATTAGATCAACTGGAAATTTTTTCAACGGACAGAGACGAAGCGATTAGCTTACAAAAACCTGTGATGTCAGGAGGCCCAGTTGCAGAAGAGCATGGTTTTATCTTACATACTCCAGTGTCCGGTTTTAGCTCTAGCATAAAAATCAGTGATAGCACCATGATCACAACATCCAAAGATGTATTAGAAACCTTGGGCACAGCAAGACAACCAGAAAAAACATTGGTCTCTCTAGGTTATTCTAGTTGGGAACAAGGCCAATTAGAGAAAGAAATTTTAGAAAATAGCTGGCTAACCGTTGAAGCCTCACCTCAAATTATTTTTGATACTCCTATTGCTGAACGTTGGCATAAAGCCGCTGAATTAATTGGAATTAATATCCACACCATTTCACCGATAGCGGGTCACGCATAATGTCAAACAAAACGGTAATGGGATTCGATTTCGGTACTAAAAGTATTGGCGTCGCTATCGGTCAAGAAATTACAGGAACAGCAAGACCTTTAGCTTCATTTAAAGCAAAAGATGGTATTCCTGATTGGGCTCAAATTGAAAAAATCATAAAAGAGTGGCAACCTGACTTAGTGGTTGTCGGCTTACCTCTTAATATGGATGGCACCGAACAGTTAGTCACAGCTCAAGCCAAAAAGTTTGCTAATCGCCTTCATGGTCGGTTTGGGGTACAAATTGCATTGCATGATGAACGCCTTAGCACCGTAGAAGCTCGCGCTCATCTTTTTGAACGAGGTGGATACCGTTCCTTAGATAAAGGCAGTGTAGATGCAGCGTCTGCCGTTATTATTCTTGAAAGCTGGTTTGAACAGCAATGCTAACAAGTGCCAGTCATGTAAAACGACTGTTCTTATTAATCTCGCTCTTAATCAATTAATCTCGTTGAATTAATCCTTCATGTTGACGTTGTTGGCGACTTAACATGAAGGTTTGCATGCCATATTCACTACCCGTTTGCATTAATGTTGTTACCTGGTGATATTTCCCTTCTCTAATAAGATGTGAAATGCCTTGCGTAACCTGCATTATTTCAAATAATGCCACTCGCCCACCATCAGTTGAAGGCACCAACTCTTGTGAAATTATCGCCCTCAAACTGCACGCTAATTGTGATGAAATCCATTGTCGCTCATTACCTGTAAATACATTAGTCACGCGCTCAAGCGTTTGTACCGCCCCTTGGGTATGCAATGTTGCTAACACCAAATGTCCTGTTTCTGCTGCCGTTAATGCCAACTTAATGCTTTGTACATCTCTTAACTCACCTAGCATAATAACGTCTGGATCTTGACGTAAAGCACTCTTTATTGCACTTGCGCTATTTTGCACATCACGTCCAATCTCTCGTTGCTGAACAACACTTTGTTTATTGCTATGTATAAATTCGATTGGATCTTCTAATGTCAAAATATGCTGACGTTGATATTGATTTAAATGATTGATCATCGCGGCTAATGTTGATGACTTGCCACTGCCTGTAGCCCCAGTAACTAAAATAAGCCCATGAGAATAATTATCTAATAATGTTGAAACCGACTTAGGTACTCGAAGTTTATCTAAAGAAGGAATTTGTGTTTCAATTATTCTTAATACTGCAGAAACACCTTTTTGTTGACGAAATAAATTAACACGCAGTCGTTGTCCACAAGACAGTGTAAGCGCGGTATCAACCTGCCCTTCATTTTCAAAAGTTTGCTTTTGAACATCACTTAAAAAAGGCCTGAACCACGTTAGTAAACTATCTGAAGTGATAGGTTTACATTGATTTTGTTGATAAAGTATTCCATTGATCCGTAATCGTGGTACATCGCCACAACAAAGATGCAGATCAGACGCGTTATGCTTTACACTATACGCAATTAAATTTTCCATTTTCATCTTATTATCTCCTGAGTTGCCATGAATACTATTAAACAGAATCTCGTCAATGTCAGGTCTCACATTGACACAGTAGCGCAGAAATGCGGCCGTTCTTCAGAAGAAATAACACTACTTGCAGTGAGCAAAACAAAACCTGCGAGCGACATCGAAAAAGCAATCGCGTGTGGACAAACTGAATTTGGTGAAAATTATGTCCAAGAAGGCGTTGATAAAATCCATTATTTTGCTGATAACCACACCTTAGTTTGGCACTTTATTGGCCCTTTACAGTCAAATAAAACACGCCTTGTTGCTGAGAATTTTGATTGGTGCCATACCATTGATAGATTAAAAATCGCGCAAAGATTAAGTGATCAACGTCCGGCTTCATTGCCACCATTAAATGTACTTATTCAAATCAATATCAGTGATGAAAACAGCAAATCAGGGATTAGTCTCACTGAACTTGATGGGTTAGCGGCACAAATTTCTATTCTTTCAGGCATTAAATTACGCGGATTAATGGCTATCCCAGCACCTGAAAGCAAGTATGACAAACAAGTTGAAGTGTTAGAAAAAATGCATCTTGCATTTAAGCAATTACAATCTCAATATCCCGATATCGATACGTTATCTATGGGAATGACGAGTGATATGGAAGCAGCTATTGCTTGTGGTTCAACACTCGTTCGTATTGGTACAGCAATTTTTGGCGCAAGGAATTACGCGACTAAGTAAAAATAGAGGTTTATATGGAACATCGTAACATCGCTTTTATTGGCGCTGGAAATATGGCTCAGGCCATTATTGCAGGGTTGGTTCAAGGTGGATATCCTGCACATAAGATAACCGTCAGTTCACCTTCTTCCGTTCGCCGTGAACCTTTAGAAAAAGAGTTCGGCATTCATAGTACTAATGACAATATTGATGCTGTTCAAAAAGCAGATGTTATTGTACTGGCAGTAAAACCACAAATGATGGAAGAAGTTTGTAAGCCCTTACAAAATATCGCAATGAGTAAAAAGTTAGTCCTCACTATCGCGGCTGGTATTCCTGCTACACGATATAACGACTATTTTGCAACTCAATTACAACTCGTTCGTATTATGCCAAATACTCCAGCACTGGTAGGTAAAGGCTTAAGTGGTATGTTCGCGCACAATTCACTTTCATCTCAAGATAAACAGTTTGCCGACGAATTAATGAAAAGTGTCGGAACAACTGTTTGGGTAGAGCAAGAATCTGCCATCAATGATATTATCGCCGTTGCTGGTAGTGCACCTGCTTATTTCTTCTTGTTTATGGAATCAATGCAACAAGAAGCTGAACGTTTAGGTTTTTCACCTGATGTAGCAAGAGCCATCGTGCAACAAGCAGCAAGTGGTTCTACTGCCTTAGCTGAAAAACAACATATGTTACCTTTCTCAACTTTACGCGAACAGGTAACATCAAAAGGTGGAACGACAGCGGCTGCACTTATGCAGTTTTATGAAGGTAAATTACCTGAAAACGTCGCTTCTGCCATGCAAGCTGCGATTAAACGTGCGCAAGAAATGGAAAAACAATTTTAATTTCATCAGGGCCAACTAATGAATTTTTTAAATTTCGTCATTCTGACTCTTCTTCAACTCTACACATCCGTCCTTCTATTACGTGTTTGGATGCAATGTGTCAGAGCTGATTTTTATAATCCTTTTTCACAATTTATCGTCAAGATCACACAACCAATTGTTCGCCCATTAAGAAGCGTTATTCCTTCTATTGGCCCTATTGATACTGCTTCAGTCTTATTAGCCTATATACTCATTCTGCTTGGTATTATTATTCCATCTTACTTATCAGGAACATCAATTCCTTTCTCTTTAATGTTCCCATTTGCCTTTATTGAACTGCTCACAGCAGCAGGTAAGATGATTTTTTGGTTGATCATTATCCGCGCAATTCTTAGCTGGGTAAGCCAAGGACGTAACCCAATTGATCATCTTTTATTTCAATTAACAGAACCTTTAATGGCACCCATTCGTCGTATCATTCCGGCAATGGGCGGTTTAGATTTCTCTGCAATGATTGTTATTCTTGTGCTTTACGCTCTAAATTATCTGCGCGTAGACGTTTTACAATGGTTACTTAGCGTAACGCTTTACTGAGGATGACACTCATGCAAAAAGTTGTTCTCGCAACAGGAAATCCGGGAAAGGTCAAAGAGCTAGCCTCTTTGCTTTCTGATTTTGGTTTAGATATTGTTGCTCAAACAGAACTTGGTGTTGATTCAGTTGAAGAAACTGGCTTAACCTTTGTTGAAAATGCACTGATTAAAGCACGTCATGCGGCAAAAGTGACAGGTCTTCCAGCAATTGCTGATGACTCAGGTATTTCGGTAGATGCGTTAGGCGGTGCTCCGGGTATTTACTCAGCACGCTATGCAGGTATTGATGCAAGCGATCAGCAAAATCTGGATAAATTGCTTAATGCAATGAAAGATATTCCTGCTGAAAAACGCCAAGCACAATTTAACTGTGTATTGGTTTATATGCGCCATGAGAACGACCCCACTCCGCTGATTTTCCACGGTATTTGGCACGGCGTATTAAGCACTGAAATGCACGGTGAAGGAGGATTTGGCTACGATCCTATTTTCTTTGTTCCTGAATTAAATTGCACTGCTGCGCAATTAACTAAAGAGCAAAAAAATCAGCATTCGCATCGTGGTAAAGCACTTAAATTAATGTTGGATGCCCTTAAGAATGCTTAAGTTGCCCCCATTAAGTTTATATATTCATATTCCTTGGTGCGTACAAAAATGCCCTTATTGTGATTTCAACTCACACACCTTAAAGGGTGAAGTACCGCATCAGGAATATGTGCAACATTTACTCAATGATTTAGATGCTGATCTTATTCATGTTGGTTCTCGTGAAGTTCAAACAATATTTATTGGTGGTGGAACACCAAGTTTATTAAGTGCTGAATCAATGGCTGATTTGCTTTATGGCGTTAAAGAACGCCTAGCTGTTAGCCCGAATGCAGAAATTACCATGGAAGCGAATCCAGGAACCGTAGAAGCTGAGCGCTTTGCTGGATTCCAACGTGCTGGCGTAAATCGTATTTCTATTGGTGTGCAAAGTTTCGGTAATGATAAACTTATTCGCTTAGGGCGCATTCATGATGCAGATGAAGCTAAAAATGCGGCTCGTTTAGCCAAAAAATTAGGCTTACGGAGCTTTAATTTAGATTTAATGCATGGTTTACCAGACCAATCATTATCTCAAGCGCTTTCGGATTTACAGCAAGCAATAGAATTATCGCCACCCCATTTGTCTTGGTATCAATTAACCATTGAACCCAACACACAATTTGGTTCCCGTCCGCCTAAATTACCTGATGACGATATGCTGTGGGATATTTTTTCAGAAGGCGATAAATTATTGACAGCCGCAGGATATCAACAATATGAAACATCGGCATATTGCAAACCGGGCTTTCAGTGTGAACACAATTTAAACTATTGGCGTTTTGGGGATTATTTAGGTATCGGTTGTGGTGCTCATGGAAAAATAAGCTTTGAAGATGGTCGCATCATGCGAACAGTAAAAACCAAGCACCCTAAAGGTTTTATGGAAGGCCGTTATCTTGACCAGCAACATTTTGTTGATAATGATGACCGTCCATTTGAATTTTTTATGAACCGTTTTCGTCTATTAGAAGCATTTCCAAGACAGGATTTCAGCGATTATACTGGGCTTTCTGAAGAGGTTATTCGCCATCAGATAGATGAAGCTTTGGCTTTAGGTTATATCAGTGAAACAGACACACACTGGCAAATTACGCCTCATGGCAAGCTATTCCTCAACTCATTGCTTGAACTATTTCTATAATATTACCGATTTCAAATAGTTCGCTTGAAAAATGCCCATACTGTTATTCTCAGTTGGGCATTTCTCTTTAATAACAAACCTTAAAAATTAATCAATTAAAGCGCACTCTCTACTGCTTCAATTTGTTTAGTTAAACTATCTAAACCACCACCAGAGAGATACCAAAGATCAGCTTGCAGATAAACGATATCTCCATTTTTATAGGCTGAAGTTGTTTTTATAGCATCATCTTCAAATGCGTTTTTTTCTAATTTATCCGCGCCAATCGCTTCGCTACGATCCACAATAAAAATAACATCTGGATTAGCTTTTGCGATCATTTCTGATGTAACTACACGACGTTTACCTTTATCTTCCTCGGCAACAGGTGGTAATTCTGCTCTTTTTGCTTTAACAACATCATAAACAACACTTTGATTATTAGGCATTAAATTGCCAGCATTGTGTAATAACACTAATACTTTTTTATCAGATCCAGTGGCTTTTTTCTGAGCTTGCTCAATAACGGCATTTAATTTAGCTATTTGTTCTTGAGTCGCTTGCTGTTTATCAAATAACTCACCTAATAATTTGATATTCGACTCAACTGAATTGAGATAATTAGCGCTATTAGTACCTAAATTAACAGTAGGTGCAATTTTCGCTAAAGCCTCATAAGAGGCACCTTGTCGACCAGTAATAATGATTAAATCAGGTTTAATTTCAGCTAGTTTTTCTAAGTCAGGTGCTTTCATGCCACCGACATTAGCAACATTACTTGCAATACTTCCTTTAATATAAGCAGGCGCATTACCTAACGGTAACCCGACCACTTTATCGGCTAAACCTAACTGAACTAAAGAATCATAGAGACCAAAATCAAATAGAACCACTTTTGATGGGTTCTTAGCGACCGTTGTTTCACCCAACTGATGTTTAATCACCATCTTGTCACTCTGCTGACTAATAACTTGGTTAGGTTGATATTCAATTGGCGTTTTGCTTAACACAGAGAAGCTCGTTACAGAAAGGATAGATGCGATAACTAAAGGAAGGATCTTCTTCATTAATTTTTGCCCTGTTTAAGTGGAATACTCAAACAGGGCATTCTAAACAGCTCCCTTCACAAGTCAATTGAATAAGAATGATTTTCATTGTTATTTTCAATTATTGTGAATTCGTCATTTATAAAGCTTATTAACTATCTGGTTAATAACTCAATCATTAGAGAAATGGAGCAGCTACTTCTTTAATGCATTAATTAATTCAACTCGCTGATTTTCCATTTGAGTTATCTTACTACAAGCTTGCTGACCAAATTGAGTAAACGCTGCTTCTTGTTGCTTCCACTCCTGATCTATAATCTTTTGGAAACCATCTAAGCTTCCTAATAACCCACCTAATGCTTTTTTACTGTCACCACCAGCAGCTGCTAATAACTGTTTTTTCCCCAATTCATTAATGCTGTCTTGCAACATACCACCAAGGCTACTCTCTACGATTTCACGGCCTTTAGCTTCAACTTCTTTAATCGCTTGAGCATGAAAGGTGATGTTATTTGGTTCTATGCTAACCACTCTATCCATTTGTTGATTAAGATCTTTTTCTAACCTACTTAATCTATTGAGGATATTGCTTTCTTTACCAAAAGCTTCGATTACTACTTTATCAAGTACTTTGCGAGAATCTTGCAGTTTTGCCCCTGTTTCAGTTCTTAACCAAGGTACGTCTCGTCTTACTGTAGCTTGATATTTTTTGGCTAATTCTTGTTGCTGTGGTGTCAATGTGGCGCTTTTTTCATTTTGAAATAATGACCCGTCAGGATAAATTACCATTAAACCATTTGAACCAGCGACTTCAACAAATTCAGAGGTTATGCGTAAATCATCTTTTGGCATTACAGCACAATCAAAACTGGGAGATGCATTGGCAGAGCCTGCAACAAAAAACAGTGCAACAGCAACATTTCTTAAATTCATAACAACTCTCCTGAAAACATGGCTAAAAAATCGAACGCCCAACTTTGTTTGCTAATAATTCAAGTGCTGCACAACCTGCTAATGAGTTACCTGATTTATCCAGCTCTGGTGACCAAACTGCAACGGTAAAAGCATCAGGAACGACAGCAATAATGCCACCTCCAACACCTGATTTTCCTGGGATCCCAATACGAAATGCAAATTCACCGGCACCATCGTACATACCACAAGTTAACATTAACGCATTTATTTGGCGGGTTTGTCTTGGCGTAATAATCTGATTTTTATTCCCAACACTTGCCCCCTGATTAGCTAAATAACTAAAACATCGCACTAATTCAGTACAACTCATTTCTATTGAACAATAGTGAAAATAAGTCTCCAGCACCGTAATAACATCATTCTCAAAATTACCAAAAGATTTCATCAGATAAGCAATTGATGCATTTCGATTAAGATGTTCCATCTCTGATTTTGCAACCACTGAGTTATAACAAATATCAGGAGCATCCGTTAAAAAGCGAATAACTTCTAACATTCTTTGCTTTGGTGCACTTAATCGAGACTGCAACATATCAGTGATAACAATAGCACCTGCATTAATAAAAGGATTCCGAGGTATCCCTTTTTCCATCTCTAATTGTATTAAGGAATTAAAAGGCAGACCTGAAGGCTCTTTTCCTACTCGTTGCCAAATTTCATTTTCTTCATAACGAGTTAAGGCGAGTGTCAAACTAAGTACTTTAGAAATAGATTGAATAGAAAAACGTTTGTCTGCCATACCCGATTGATAGAGTTCACCATCCACCGTATAAACAGCCATAGCAAGCTGTTCTGGCAATACTTGGGCTAACGCGGGGATATAATCCGCGACTTTTCCTTGCCCGATTAATGGGCGAATTTGTTGCAAAATATCTGACAGTAATGCGTTAGATAACGTTGTAGTCACAGTCCCTTCCCCAGACAGACAAGGGCATCCTTTTGGATGCCCTTGTAATTATTTGCTAAATGTATAACTTTCTATCAGTCCCACCAAACATCAAATAGTTCAGAGGTCTGTACATCTTGCATTTTATTCTCTTTTAGGAAGTTTTCGACTAATTGGCGATGCTCTTCTGTACATTTACCAATTTGTTGTAAGCAGATTAGGCCTTCCCAGCTCAGGTAACCACTTGCATCAAATGCCAGCTCGTTTGGCTCAATGACTTTGAGGATCAGTTCATCAACAAAGCGATCCACTTCCTCAATAGGGGTATTTTCTGGGAAAGTCCATTTAACTGAAAAACCTAATTCCTGAAATTCATCGATACGCATTTTTTTGCGTAAACGGCGACTACGTTGTTTAGCCATTATTTTACCCTCTTAAACATAAGATCCCATACACCATGCCCCAAACGATGACCACGCTTCTCAAACTTAGTCACTGGGCGTGTTGCTGGTCGTGGTACATAATCCTGAGTTTCTGACAAATTCTGATAACCTTCAACACTTGTCATCACTTCAAACATATGTTCTGCATATGGTTCCCAATCTGTCGCCATATGAAAAACACCGTCTAACGTTAATTTTTTTAAAATTAATTCTGCAAAAGGCACTTGAACAATACGGCGTTTATTATGACGCGCTTTATGCCACGGATCAGGAAAGAATAACTGAACCATTTTTAAGCTATTATCTGGGATCATGTGATTGAGTACTTCAATCGCATCATGACACATGACTCGCAAATTAGTTACTTGTTCTTCTTCAGCACTTGCCAGACAAGCACCCACACCCGGTGCGTGTACTTCAATACCGAAATAATCATTTTCTGGTGTATTTTTTGCCATAGTCACGAGCGATGCGCCCATGCCGAAGCCAATTTCTAAAATTACAGGCGCTTCGCGTCCAAAAACCTGACTGAAGTCGATGGGTTCCGGTTGATATTCAATACCAAAGACAGGCCACTGTGTTTCTAATGCTTGCTCTTGACGAGGCGTTAAACGGCCTTGTCTACGAACAAAACTACGAACGCGTCGTAAGGCACGCCCTTCTTCATTGAATTCCGGAGAAATTACATTTTTGATCATGTCTAATACTGTCAGTCGTTAGGCCAATTATTTACTTAAAACCGTGATAATGTCGCTATAGTGCAACTTAACCGACATTATCCAAAGATCACTAAGTTTAGCAAGAGTCGTTTATAGAAGCATCACTCTATAAGATAAATATTAAGAGTGTTTACAGTTTATTCTCTCTGTGGTGCAATCTTATCTTAATCAGAACATGAGTTAATAAAATAAAACATGATGGAAGCACTGCAATTTTCGCAAGTCGTACTTAATTGGTATCACAAATATGGGCGTAAAACGCTCCCTTGGCAGCAAGAAAAAACGCCTTATCACGTTTGGTTATCTGAGGTAATGTTACAACAAACCCAAGTTGCAACGGTTATTCCTTATTTTGAGCGTTTTATTTCACGCTTTCCTGATGTCGCTACGTTAGCTAAAGCACCATTAGATGAAGTGCTTCATTTATGGACGGGCCTTGGTTATTACGCAAGAGCCAGAAACTTACATAAAGCAGCACAACACATTGTAGATAAACATCAAGGACAGTTTCCTGATACCTTTGAGGACGTTTGTGCTTTACCGGGTGTTGGGCGTTCAACTGCTGGTGCTATTTTATCGTTATCACTGAAAAAACCTTACCCAATCCTTGATGGTAATGTGAAACGTGTTTTAGCTCGTTGTTATGCCGTTGAAGGCTGGCCGGGTAAAAAAGAAGTTGAAAAAAAATTGTGGGAGATCAGCGAAAACGTTACCCCAACTGTAGGTGTCGAGTATTTTAATCAGGCAATGATGGATTTAGGTGCAATGGTTTGTACTAGAAGCAAACCTAAATGTGAACTATGTCCACTAAATACAGGTTGTATCGCTTATGCTCAAAACAATTGGGCGGATTATCCTGGGAAAAAACCTAAAAAAGTTATCCCAGAGAAAATAACTTATTTTCTTATTTTACAATATGATAATCTGGTTTGGTTAGATAAAAGACCGCCAGCAGGAATATGGGGGGGATTATTTGCCTTTCCTCAATTTGAAACAAAAGCGCTTTTAGAACAGTGGTTAACTGAGCATGGGCTCGATAATAATGAATCAGAACAACTAATTTCATTTAGGCATACTTTTAGCCACTTTCATTTAGATATTGTGCCAATTTGCGTAAAACTCTCAGCGTTTACCTCTATGATGGAGGAGCAAAAAGGACTTTGGTATAACTTACAGGCTCCTGCAAACATAGGGTTAGCAGCACCTGTAGAGAATTTACTTAGACAATTAGCCTAAGCTAATCCCTGCGATATTGAGGATTTATTATGAGCAGAACTATTTTTTGTACTTTCCTAAACAAAGAAGCTGATGGACTTGATTTTCAGTTGTACCCAGGAGAAATTGGAAAGCGCATTTTCAATGAGATATCAAAAGAAGCATGGGGCCAATGGATGGCAAAACAGACCATGCTTATCAATGAGAAAAAACTTAACACCATGAACCCTGATGATCGCAAACTATTAGAACAAGAAATGGTACGATTTTTATTTGAAGGCCATGATGTTCATATTGACGGCTACACTCCACCTGAAAAATAATATTCACTTTTCCAGAGTCTTTAAGGCTCTGGTATTTTATTCACCATAGCGATTCAATTGACCATGAAAAAAATCCTTCTCTTGCTAATTATCGCCCCACTACTCATTTCATGTAGTAGCCAACCCTCTAAGACATTTGAACCTGATTATGCAAAGGACACCAATGCGTTCGATATTCTTATGGGACAATTTGCCAATAATATCGAAATGATTTGGGGTATGAAGGAAGTTTTAATAGCCGGTCCTAAAGACTACGTAAAATATACTGACGCTTATAAAACCCGTAGTCATATTAACTTTGAAGCGGGTACCATCACGATAGAAACATTAGGTGGTGATGCTCCTCAATTTCAATTACATAAAGCGATTGTCACAACGTTATTGATGGGCGAAGATCCAGGCTCTATCGATCTCTATTCTGATGTCAATAACATCCCTCACAGTACAGAACCTTTTTTATCTGGGCAGGTTCTTGATAATACAGGGCAACCTATACGCTGGGAATGGAGAGCCAATAAGTTTGCTGATTACCTGATTGCTAATAAATTACAAAAACGCCAATCTGGTATAAATACAATTTGGTATGTCACCATTAATCTTGTTCCTAACCACCTTGATAAACGTGCTCATAAATATTTACCGTTAGTTCAACAAGCGGCAGCTAAATATGGTGTTGAGCCTTCGCTTATCCTAGCTATTATGCAAATTGAATCAAGTTTTAACCCATATGCCGTGAGTAGTTCTGATGCTCTAGGTTTAATGCAGATCATGCCAGCAACGGCTGGTCGAGATGTATTCCGTATGCAAGGTAAATCAGGACAACCAAGCCGCAGTTACTTGTTTGATCCTGCTAATAATATCGATGCAGGTGCTGCTTATATTTCAATACTACAAAACAGCTATCTTGGTGATATCAAAGATCCTATTTCCCGCCGCTATGCCGTTATACAGGCTTATAACGGTGGTGCAGGTAGTGTGTTACGGATCTTCCATAACGATAAGAAACAAGCAGCTGCCATGATTAACAACTTAGAACCAACGCAAGTGTATACCACATTACGTAATAAGCACCCTGCCGACCAATCTCGTCGCTATCTTGAGAAGGTCAGTACAGCTCAACGTAACTATCGTTAGTTAATAATTAGTCTAAAAAATAAAGCTTCCTCAATAAGTTTGGGGAAGCTTTTCTATAATTACGATGCGATAGCTCGTCTTATCACATTTCTATCATCATTTGTTATGTATACCACTAAACCTTTTTAACTTCACTTTTGCTCTTTTTTTATGAAAAATAGCGTTTTATTAATCAATAAGTTTAAAAAAACAGCAATCAAACGGTTTTGTGATAAATAACGTTGACGAGCAAAGCGATATCGGGTTTAATACGCCCCGTTGCCCGAATAGCTCAGTCGGTAGAGCAGGGGATTGAAAATCCCCGTGTCCTTGGTTCGATTCCGAGTTCGGGCACCATCTTTCTTTTGTTCGTCAGTGACTTAAATCACTGAGAGGGCAAACAAGAGTGGAAAAATATAATTTGGCACTGTCACTTTATGTTGAAACTCTTAAACTAAACAGTCTTGCTCAAATCAAGGCTGTTTTTTTATTTGTACCTTTTACTTTCTTTCCTAATCACTGTCAAATCTTGATACTCCTCCTGTTATTTTCATCACATCAAGCCACCCAACATTGAACACTTGATCTGTCGGTTCTACTCCTACCTTTTGTGCTTCTTTCGCTAATAGCTACTTTCGTGCCATCACGGCTCGCATTTGATAAACCAAGCGCATGATTACTTAGCTTTTCATGTTGAGGTGAGGCAGGCTTTGTTCTGCCAGCAACTGCTAAAATACTCCGAATGCCTGCCATTTCGTTTTGAAGTGTTCTTTTTGAAATACCTTCTTCCTGACGACTTTTGATATGAAGCTCGATATGGATTACGAATACAAGTATGGAAAATTAATCGTTCTGGATGATTAAGATCCACTGTTTGCATCAATAAGTAGTGTTTTAACCCTGCATCAGCACATATTCCTGCGAGATTTGCAGAATAAGTGGATTTACCTTCCCCACCTTTTGTAGAAATAACTGAAATTACCTGCATATAAGCCACCTGAATTAGTTCAGATAACCTACGTTTATTTATGCTTTAAGCTTGAAAATCGCCGTGTCCTTGGTTCGATTCCGAGTTCGAACACCTCTATTTAGAAAAACCAGCCTTAGAGCTAGTTTTTTGCTTTCTGAGGTTTATGTAAAATGAAAACGCCCGACACATATAAGACACTATAATAATAGTGCAAAAAAATAAGAAAAAATCAAAAAATCAAAAAATCAAAAAATCAAAAAATATCGAAACATTCTATTATTTTATCAATTTATTAAATTTTAAGTATATAAATATCTCTCTCATAACCGATAGCTTTGATAATATACTCTTTAATAACACCACCCTCTAGGAGGGTGGTAAACAATCAAAAAACAATTATATAAATTCAAAACAAATAAATATATTTCTTATTTTATTAATGAAAATAAATCATTAAGCGATTCACTCATACTAGGATGGGTAAATATTTGATCTCGTAACACAGTAAATGGTAATTTTGCATCCATTACTATTTTTATAATATTAATTATTTCATGAGACTCAATACATAGTAATGAAGCACCAAGAATATACCGTGTTTTGCGATCAACTATTACTTTCAATATACCGCGAGTATCATTCATAACTCTAGCTCTTGGGATCGCAGCAACAGGCAAAGTAGCAATCTCAATTTCAGCGCCACTTGCCACAGCTTGTTCTTCTGTCATTCCTATACGTGATAATGGTGGTGTCATAAAAACAGAATAAGGGATATTTTGCCGTAGATCTGTACTACGTTTGCCATCGCCTAATAATTCATCTTTCACTATACGAAAATCATCCAAGGATATATAAGTAAATTGAGGTCCACCAGTAACATCCCCCATTGCCCAGATATTATCTACTGTAGTATGCAAATGTTTATCAACAATTATAGCGCCATTCTCATTTACAGCTACACCCGCATTTTGTAACTGTAATTGTTCAATTGCAGGTTTACGACCAGAAGCAACCAACAATATATCAACATCCTGTGAACCATGAGTCATGTGAACCTGAATTTTATCATCCTTTCGATTTATGCTATTCACATTAGCATTGAGAATAATATCGACCCCTTGTTCACTCAAAATATTGGCAATAGCATCCGCAATGTCTCGATCTTCTCTAGGTAAAAATAATGGGGCTGCTTCAAATATTGTCACCTTGCTACCAAAGTTAGCAAACATAGATGCAAATTCTACTCCAATATACCCACCACCAAGGATACCTAAGTGTGTTGGTAAAAAGTCCAAATCAAGTATTCCCGTACTATCATATACACCAGGAGTTGTGGTTAATCCAGAAATAGGCGGTAGCACTGTTTGTGCTCCTGTATTAATGAATATCTTCTCACCCACTATTTTCAACTCACCATTAGACTGATGTATAAGTATCGTATTGCTATCAACAAACTCAGCACGACCGTCAATAACATCAATGTTATCCATATCAGCAAGATTGTGAAAATTTTTATTACGTAAAAACTTAACAACATCAGCTTTACGTTGCATTGCGGAAGAAAAATCTTTATGTAATTGCGCTTCATGTACTAATGTTTTAGTTGGAATACAGCCGATATTAATACAAGTACCTCCATACATACTCTTTGACTGTTCAATAATAGCAACGCGCCATCCAGCTTTAGCCAATGTGGTAGCCAGCGTTTTACCCGCTTTTCCAAAACCAATAATTACTGCCTGATATTTATTCATATTAATTCCACCTATCAGTAAATATTTATTTAATTTACTCTATGATAGTTGAACAAGAAGAAATACGAATTTTCCATAAAATGACTATTTTTGTCTTAGAGTCTAAAATATTGAAGTCAACATAAAAAGTACTGAAAAAATAGTAATTTCAATATTATGATAATGAAAAATCAAAATACAATGAAGAAGATATAACATCATATCCTATATGATATTCGGGAGCTTTATATGGATACGCTTAGCCGTTTGCTAATTCTGAATATACTAGAAGGAGCAATCGATAAAAATTGCCTTTTAGGTGATAGCTGGAAAATTCATCATACAACAGGGGAATTTTCAGTGGTTCGCTGGCATACTGTCACTCAAGGTGCCGCAAAAATAGAAACACCGACAGGCCAAACATTTACCTTAAGACCGGGAAGGATTGTATTATTACCTCATAATTCCGCTCATTGCTTAAATCAATTAGAAGATGAGCCAACACACATTATTTGTGGCAGTCTACGATTACAATATTCAGCACGTCATTTTTTAACCACATTGCCTGAAGTGCTATATCTAGCTCCATCAAATAATAGCTTAGAGTTCTATTGGCTTAAGGAAGTTATCTGTTTTTTACAACAAGAATCTGATACGAGTATGTTAGGGTCCGATGCATTGTGTAGCCAGCAATGTTCTACATTATTCACACTTGCAATTCGTAATTGGCTAACTCAAGTTACTACTGAGAAGAATCTACTCAATTTGCTATTACATCCTCGACTGGGTCTAGTTATTTCACAAATGATAGAAAATCCATCACACCCATGGACAATTAAAGAGCTAGCTCAACAGAGCTATATGTCACGAGCTAGTTTTGCACAACTCTTTCGTAAAATATCTAACACTACACCGATGTCTGTATTAACAATGTTACGACTACAAATAGCTGCACAAACTTTATCTCGTGAAACATTACCAATAGTGGTGATAGCTGAATCAGTAGGTTATGCCAATGAATCATCATTTCATAAGGCTTTTGTACGTGAATTTAACTGTACTCCTGGCGAATATCGTAAAAAAATAAAATTACTTGGGACTGAATAAACACAATAAAATATAAAAATACTTTATGTGCTTTGCCTTATAAAATGTTGAATAAAAAATAATGCTTCACTATTATTTATAGAACTCTATTTCACTCTATATAAATAGCAATCCCAATTAATTAACGATTAATTGGGATTATTATTTAAATAAAAAATCGATATATTTATTGCATATACTCTATATTAATTTTTTTGATAATTAATAAACCTTTTTTCCTCCAACCCAAATATCCGTAATGTTAATTCGCTGAGTATTATAAATAAGCTTTTGTAAAATATCATGGCTAGAGTCTTCTTCACGAATAAGAATATCAGAACTCGTTACATTGGTATCAATAACCATTGCATCAAATAAATATCCTTCTCTCAATTGGCCAATAGGCAAATCAAGCACTTCACCACCACCACCTGTTGCTAACCAAAAAGCTTCTTTAAATGTAATTTCAGAACCAGAACATCCTCGTTGTTCTGCTGATAATTGTGAATTAACACCATCATTAAGCGCCTTACTTGCTGTAATTGAATGACGACAAGCATCAAAAATTGAAGGGCTATGTCCCGCAGCTATATCACTTCCTAATCCAACATGAACATGTCGATTAAGTGCCTTACGCAAAGGAAAAACACAATTCGCAAAATAGAAATTAGATAAAGGACAATGTGCGATCCCTGCTGATTTAGATTTAATGATATTGATATCATCATCAGAAATTAAATTACTATGTGCTAAAATAGTTTTACGAGTCATTAAGCCAAAATTATTTAAAGCTTGAGCATCTGTTACACCATACCGCTCTAATACATAATTATGTTCCCAATCACTTTCCGAACAATGTGTCTGAACATGACAATGTGTTTCTTGTGCAAGTTCTCCTAATCCTTTGAGTAACTCTGTTGTACAACTAGGTATAAAACGAGGAGTAATAACAGGTAATATTTGATTATTCTCATTACCCGATAATTTTTTTATATCCTCAATAAATAGATGTGTTTCTTCAATTGCACTTTTAGCTGATTTATCACGATAATAATCTGGGCAAGAATTAGGATCATCCATAGCCACTTTACCAATTAAAGCTCGTTGCCCAAGAGAAAGGCAGATCCGCCCTAATTCTACACTCGACTCTCTGTGAATAGTCGCAAAATAAACAGCTGTTGTTGTTCCATTTTCTAATAATGTTTGCACTAGATGCTGATAAGTTTTACGGGTAAATTCTAAATCTGAATAACGAGCTTCAAGTGGAAAAGTATATTCTTGTAACCATTGATCCAGAGGAAGATCTAATGCTTTACCAAGGTTAGGCCATTGTGGTGCATGCACATGTAAATCAATAAAACCAGGTAATAGATATTGATCAGATTTAAGTTCGTGAAGAATATTATTATTTTTAGCCCAAGATAGAAGAGGCAAATAATCTTCTTCATTAGAATGATAAATTTTTGCAATAAAACCTAATTTATCAATACAAATAAGAGAATGTTCAATAAAATGCAACTCGTCTGCAGAAGATGAAGTAAAAGCTTTTGCTTTAATTACTTTCTCATAGTCTCTAAATATAATATTTTTAACCATTACGTTCTCCTAAAAATATATAATACCATCCTTATTTTCTCTTTTTTAAACTAGAGAAAAACCTAATACCCATCATCGCTATTAATTATAAATATAAAAAAACAAAAGTTGGATCGAAACCCAACTTTTGGGAAAAAATAGAGATAATAATAGAGATAATAATAGAGATAATAATAATAAAAACAGTCACCTGCCATAACAGCAGTGTACAAAAAACAATTAAATCTCTTACAATTAAGATGAAATTTAGAATTATCATTCTAAATAGAAATCATTTTATCACAGTATATTACCAACCAATGGCAATACCACCACCAAATACTGCACTATCTGAGCTATTCCATGATGTAGATGCTCTCACATGTGTATTTTCATTTAATTTATACTGCATGCCTACAGCAATAGCATTCCCATTTCTATAATTACCAAGCCCAGCACCAACACTAAATTTTTGATAATTTACATAAGGAATATTAGTCATTGCGGCAACAGATGCAATTCCCGCATTAGCTTTCTTTGCATTCTCGTCGATTTTGTCATTCAACTGTTGAAATGATGAATTTATTCTATTATCAATTTGGTTAAATTTTGCATCTGTATATGCAATTGATTCTTTTTTTACATTATTAATAGATTTCTCACCTAGTTGAATAATTTCTTTTTTTGTATTATCAATATTTTGATTAATCACCATATTGTTTTTATTGATTTTGCTATCCGTATAATTATTTGCATTTTTTTCTGCATTATTAGCGGCTTTCTGTCCAGCTTGTATCGCTTCATTTTTTGAAGTTTCAATATTCTGATTAATCACCATATTATTTTTAGTGATTTTACTATCCGTATAATTGTTTGCATTTTTTTCTGCATTATTAGCGGCTTTTTGTCCAGCTTGCATCGCTTCATTTTTTGAAGTTTCAATATTTTGATTAATCTCCATATTATTTTTATTTATCTGACTATCTGTATAGTCATTTGCATTTCTTTCAGCGTTGTTAGCCGCCTTTTGCCCTAATTGCACAACTTCCTTCATGCGTTGGTTAATAACTTTATTATTATTTGTGATTTCTAGTGCTGTATGATCTTTCAGTTGTTTTACATTTACAGCATCAGTATCCATTGTACCTGCTTTAACTTTCGTTAATTGTCTTGTTGTGTTTTCATTTCCGAAAGAAACAGAATCTTCTCTATCAGTAGTACTTGCATGGCCAATAGAAACACTTCCCATATGCATAGCCTGACTATCAGATCCAATAGAGATAGCACCTTCCATATCAGAATGAGCACCTGCACCAATAGCAATAGAATCTTGGCCTTTTGATGATGTAGAAGTCCCTAAAGCGACACTGTTTTCTCCTGTCGCCTTTGCAACGGCACCAACAGCCGTAGAATTTTCTGCCGACTCGCTCGCTGCCCCATTAGCTAAACTTGAATGACCTGAAGCTTTACTAAATGAACCAATGGCAACAGAATTATGGCCATTAACTGATGAATTAGCACCTATTGCAGACGATGAATTTCCTGTTGCACTCGCCGATACACCAATAGCAGTAGCATAATCACTGTCTGCTTTACTATGATCACCTGCATTATATGTTGCATCTGCGGCATAGCTATTTGCTACGCAAGAAGTAAAAATTAAAGAAGCGATTAATGTTTTCTTCATGATCACAAACCCATAATATATAAATGTAAATGAAAATAAAAAATGACTAGAACAATAAGGTGGCAGATTTTATTTTTTCAATAAAATCCTGTCAATAATTTAACTTAAAAATATATTAAATGTTTTTAATTTATATTTAACTATTTGTTTTTATTAAATCGTATATTGTCTATTTAATTTCCCTAACAAAAATACCAACACAAATAATCACGCGATAAACTAACATCATAATTATTAAGTTTGAGTGTATAAAATATAATTATTCATTTAATTAGAATAATTTTATATTTAATACATTTATTAACAAATAGTTAAGTTACGTTTTAAATCATATTTAAGTAAAACGATACCAGCACCAATGAGAAGAATATCTTTTATAATAAAACTATCAACTTTTCCTAACTGGGGTAATAAACTGAGAGTAATAACGCCAATACCAATAACGATGATATCTCCCATCATACCAATCACAGGTTTATAAAAGCCTGCAATTAAAGCGAGAAAAGTGAGGGTTTCTACTATACCAAGGAAATAGCTTCCTCCATACACACCAAATAAAGTATATAAAATATTCAACCAAGATTTAGATATAAGAGGTTCTAATGCCATTACCTCAAAATCAAACCATTTATAAGTACCAAATAACATGAGTATGCCAATGACGGATAATCGAAGAAAAACGATATCGTAATCTGAATTAATAAAACGTTTAATAAAATTTTTCATTAGAACCTCTAAAAATGATAATAATGATGTGAGATAACGATAAATCTATTGCTTTGAATCAAGCATCGTAAGTAATATTTTTACTGTTTCAAAATAAGCATTATGCGGAGGTATTCGATTAAGCATTAATGCTCCTTTCAATGAAGAACAAACAATTACAGCTAGCTCATTAGCCGCAGAAAAAAGCCGAATATCACCATTCTCTTGACCAAAAATTAAAATATTCTTCAATATATTTAATTCAAAATCAGCCAATAAATTAACGGCTTCTTGCAACTCTAACGGGAATTGATGGCTATCAGATAACATCGCATAGACACCACACATTTCTCCTTTCTTTGCACAATCAGAGAAAGCATTTAAATACGTTTTTAATCGTTGTAATCCAGAGGGTATATTATATAAAGATCCTTCAAGTCGGATAAATCCCTCTTTTTTATATTGACAATATGCTAATCCTAAATCTATTTTGCTCGGAAAATAATGATGTATGCTTGCTTTCCTAATACCTATTCTCTTCTCTAGATCAGCATAACTAAACCCTAAAAAACCGCGTTGTTGAATAAGTATATTCGCCTGATGCAATATCTTATCATATGTTGTCATTAATAATCCTTGTTTTATAGGTATAATGCGATTACATAAGAATATTATTCTTCTATCATTATAGAAATAAAGCCATATCATCAAATCAATTCTATTTTAGAGAGATTTCAAAAAGTTAATTACTCCAAATTCTTTCTATAAAAAATAATATAACCTAAGTTTAAAGAAAAAATTTACCTACCAGAAGGTAGGCTGTCAATAAAAAATAAATCACATTCATTAAAAAAACAAAATCAGTTTAAAAAAATGAATACAAAAAGTAAAAAAACAAAAAAAATAAAAAAACAAATCAAATAAAAACAATAAAATAAAAAAAATCCTAAGAAAACAAAAAAGTTAAACAGATACACAGAAGTAACAAACATCTAACAAATAGCGATGTGAATTTTTTTATTTCATAGAAAAATTAAATTTATATTAAAGAAATATTAAATCGTAAAATTTTCCATTTTTTCATTTTTATTTTTTTTATAGAATCGCGGAAAAGTTATTATCAAAATCTATCAATCAAACATATTTCATGGAAAAAAAATGAATAGAAATAATTCATTAGATATTCTTGGTCATATTGTATGGTTATGGGCAAGCTCCCCTTTACATAGAAATTGGCCTGTATCTTTATTCGCAATAAATGTATTACCCGCAATACAAGCTAACCAATATGCTTTATTAACTCGAGATGGTTTCCCTGTCGCATATTGTAGCTGGGCTAATTTAAATTTAGAAAATGAAGTTAAATATCTAAATGATGTGACTTCTTTAATTGCAGAGGACTGGACTTCTGGTGATCGTAAATGGTTCATTGATTGGATAGCCCCTTTTGGGGATAACGGAGCACTATATAAATATATGCGAAAAAACTTTCCTAATGAATTATTTAGGGCAATCAGAGTAGATCCTGAAACTCAGATTGGTAAAGTGTCAGAATTTCACGGAGGTAAAATAGATAAACAATTGGCAAATAAAATATTTAAACAATATCACCATGAATTAATAACTGAAGTTAAAAACTATCCCGACTTTAAATTTTCATTGATAAGTTAAAGGTAAATTATAATGCCAACAATAACAACCACTCAAATTAAAACATCGCTTCAATCAGCTAAACAATCAGCGACGAAAAAATTACAGTCCGCAGGACAATCAACAAAAAACGCGTTAAAAAAAGCAGCAGGTCAAGCACGCAAAGCTGGTGATAAGCTTATTTTATTGATACCTAAAGATTATCAAGGACAAGGTTCAAGTCTGAATGATCTAGTTAAAGCCGCAGATGAACTTGGTATTGAAGTTCAGTATGAAGAAAAAGACAGTACAGAGATAGCCAAACAATTTTTTGGAACAGGCGAAAAATTACTTGGATTAACAGAACGAGGAGTCGCTATATTTGCACCACAATTAGATAAATTGTTGCAGAAATATCCAAACGTGGGTAATAAACTTGGTGGAAGCGCAGAAAATCTAGGAAGTCACTTAGGTAAAGTTGGCGGGATTTTTTCAACCCTTCAAAACTTTTTAGGGACTGCACTTTCGTCAATGCAAATAAATGAGTTAATAAAAAAACAAAGAAATGGTGAAGATGTCAGCTCAACAGAACTAGCAAAAGCAAGTATCGATCTCATTAATCAACTCATAGATACAGCCTCAAGTATCAATAATAATATTGATGCTTTTTCACAACAATTGAATAAGTTAGGTAGCATATTATCTAATACAAAACATTTAAATGGTATTGGTAATAAATTACAAAACTTACCTGATTTAGGAAAAATAGGCACAGGGTTAGATACTATTTCTGGTATTTTATCTGCTGTTTCAGCAGGTTTCATTTTAGGTAATGCTAATGCCGATACGAGTACAAAAGTTGCTGCAGGCTTTGAATTGACAGCAAAAACATTAGGTAATTTAGGTAAAGCTTTTTCTCAATATATTATCGCACAACGCGCAGCTCAAGGGTTATCAACCTCGACCGCAAGTTTTGGTTTAATTGCCTCCGCGGTTTCATTAGCAATTAGCCCATTATCATTCTTAGCTATTTCAGATCAATTTAAGCGAGCCCAAAAAATCGAAGAATATTCTGAACGCTTTAAAAAATTTGGTTATGAAGGTGATAGCTTACTTGCTGCTTTCCGTAAAGAAACTGGTGCTATTGATGCAGCATTAACAACTATTAGCACAGTATTAAATTCTGTGTCTGCGGGTGTCAGTGCAGCGGCAACAGCTAGTCTTGTTGGTGCACCAATCAGTGCATTAGTCGGTGCAGTATCAGGTATTATTACTGGTATTTTAGAAGCGTCAAAACAGTCTATGTTTGAACATGTTGCAAACAAAATGGCTAATACCATTGCAGAATGGGAGAAAAAACATGGTAAAAACTATTTTGAAAATGGATATGATGCCCGCCACTCTGCATTCTTAGAAGATAACGTCAAATTATTATCTAAATACAGTAAAGAACATTCTACTGAATTATCTGTTCTTATCACACAACAACATTGGGATGACCTCATTGGTGAATTAGCGAGTGTCACTAAAAATGGAGCAAGAGTATTTAGTGGTAAAGCTTATGTTGATTATTATAAGGAAGGCAAACTTTTAGAAAAAAAATCTGATGAATTTGAGAAAAAAAGATTTGATCCATTAAAAGGAAATGTAGATATCTCTGATATTGACAAATCAGCATTACTTAAATTTATCAACCCAATATTAACACCCGGTGAAGAAATTCGTCACAGAAAACAATCGGGGAAATATCAGTATATGACTGAATTATTAGTCAACGGTGTTGATCGATGGATTGTAAAAGGAACTAAAGATAAAGGTTCTGTATATGATTACTCTAATTTAATCCAGCATGCAGATATTGCGAATAACCAATATCGCGAAATTCGTATTGAATCAAGATTAGGTAATGGGGATGACAAAGTTTTCTTAGCTGCTGGTTCTGCCGATGTTTTTGCAGGTAAAGGTCACGATATTGTTTATTATGATAAAACAGACACAGGCTATTTAACTATTGATGGCACAAAAGCAACTGAAGCTGGTCAGTATACCGTTACGAGACTGCTAGGTGGTGACGTTAAAATCTTGCAAGAAACAGTGAAAGAACGCCAAGATTCAGTTGGGAAAAGAACTGAAAAAATACAATATCGTCATTATGAATTTAAACATACTTATGCTCAAAATTTAAAAGCTATAGATAATTTGTATTCAGTTGAAGAAATTATTGGTAGTGACCGTAACGATACTTTCCTCGGTAGTAAATTCAATGATATTTTCCATGGCGCCAAAGGTAATGACATAATTGAAGGCAATGATGGTCACGATCGTTTATATGGTGATGATGGCGATGATACTTTAAGAGGTGGGCACGGTAATGACCGATTATATGGCGGTAATGGCAATGACAAATTAATAGGAGGCACCGGTAATAATTACCTAAGTGGCGGAGATGGTGACGATGAGTTACAAGTACAAGGTAATAAGACAAGTTACAATATACTACTAGGGGGTAAAGGTAACGATAAATTATACGGTAGTGAAGGCGTTGATCTACTTGATGGCGGAGAAGGTGATGACATTCTAAAAGGTGGCGATGGCGATGATATCTACCGCTACTTTGCTGAATATGGCCATCATATCATCGAAGATGAAGGTGGAAATAACGATAAACTTGGCTTACTAAACATTGACTTCAAGAATGTTGTATTTAAACAAGAAGGCGATGATCTAGTGATGTATAAAGCAGAAAATAATATCATTTCAACTAATAATAAAAATGGTATTACATTTAAAAATTGGTTCAAAAAAGACCAAAAAGGTGCTTATAACTATAAAATAGAGCAACTCTTTGATAAAGATGGTCGGGTCATTACAGCGGAATCTCTTGAAAATGCGTTAAAAGACCAAAGCAAGAATCGCCTTAATTATGTGTATGGGCATAATGCATTAAGCCGTTATGCAGATAAAAATAACCTAAATCCATTAAATAATGAGATTAACAAAATTATTTTATCTGCTGGTAATTTTGATACCAATAAAGAAAAACCTGCAGCTGCTTCGTTACTAATGTCTTCTAATAATGGAATAAATATTGCTAGTAACGCAATAAATTTAGCTCTTTCTGTAGCATAATATTTTAATTTTTAATAGCAATCTTATAAGACTATGTCAAATAGGATTGCTATTTTTTTGGAGTCACTATGGATTTTAATAATCAAAATGATTATGGGTTATATGCATTAGAAATATTAGCCCAATACCATAACATTGCTATTAATCCTGAAGAAATTAGACATAAATTTGATATTAGTGGAAAAGGATTAGATTTAACTTCATGGCTACTTGCAGCAAAATCACTGGAATTAAAAGCAAAGCCAGTAAAAAAAACAATAGACAGATTAGAATTTATTTATCTTCCAGCATTAATTTGGCGTGAAGATGGAAAGCATTTTATTTTAACTAAAGTAAGTAAAGACTCAAATCGTTATTTAATTTATGATTTAGAACAGAGAAACCCAAGAGTTCTTACTCAGGATGAGTTTTGCGAATTATATCAAGATAAAGTTATTTTAATTACCTCAAGAGCCTCTGTCATAGGTAAATTAGCAAAGTTTGATTTTACTTGGTTTATTCCTGCTGTTATTAAATACAGAAAAATATTTATTGAAACATTAATCGTTTCTGTATTTTTACAATTATTTGCTTTAATTACCCCACTTTTTTTTCAAGTGGTTATGGATAAAGTTTTAGTACACAGAGGCTTCTCAACACTCAATATTATTACTATTGCATTAGCTGTCGTAGTCATATTTGAAATTACATTAAGTGGCTTACGTACTTATATTTTTGCGCATAGTACAAGTCGTATAGATGTTGAACTTGGTGCAAAACTTTTTCGACATTTATTAGCACTACCTATTTCTTATTTTGAAAGTCGTCGTGTAGGTGATACTGTTGCTCGAGTAAGAGAATTAGATCAAATTCGTAATTTTCTAACTGGCCAGGCATTAACCTCCATTTTAGATTTATTATTTTCATTTATATTCTTTGCTGTAATGTGGTATTACAGTCCCAAATTAACATTAGTGATTTTATTTTCACTACCTTGTTATGCTGCCTGGTCTATTTTTATTAGTCCAATTTTACGCCGTCGTTTAGATGATAAATTTGCTCGTAATGCAGATAATCAATCTTTTCTAGTTGAGTCTGTAACAGCAATTAACACAATAAAAGCCATGGCTGTTTCACCTCAAATGACAAATATATGGGATAAACAATTAGCGGGTTATGTTGCAGCTGGATTTAAAGTAACGGTATTAGCAACTATAGGCCAACAAGGGATCCAATTAATACAAAAAGCCGTTATGATTATTAATCTTTGGCTAGGTGCACATTTGGTTATTTCTGGTGATTTAAGTATTGGTCAATTAATTGCTTTTAATATGCTAGCAGGGCAAATTGTTGCACCAGTGATCCGTCTCGCTCAACTTTGGCAAGACTTTCAGCAAGTCGGTATTTCTGTAACTCGCTTAGGTGATGTACTTAATTATCCAACTGAAAGTTATCAAGGAAAATTAGCATTACCAGAAATTAATGGCGATATCTCGTTTCGTAATATTCGATTTCGTTATAAACCTGACGCACCAATTATTTTAAATAATATTAACTTAGATATTAAACAAGGCGAAGTCATCGGTATTGTGGGACGTTCAGGTTCAGGGAAAAGTACATTAACTAAACTAATTCAACGTTTTTATATTCCTGAAAATGGCCAAGTACTTATTGATGGACATGATCTTGCACTAGCCGATCCCAACTGGTTACGTCGTCAAGTTGGTGTTGTATTACAAGATAATGTACTACTTAACCGTAGTATTATTGATAATATTGCGTTGGCAGATCCAGGTATGCCAGTAGAAAAAGTTATTTATGCTGCAAAATTAGCCGGTGCTCATGATTTCATTTCAGAATTACGTGAAGGTTATAACACAATTGTTGGTGAACAAGGTGCGGGATTATCTGGTGGGCAACGCCAGCGAATCGCTATTGCGAGAGCGTTAGTCAACAATCCCAAGATTTTAATTTTTGATGAAGCAACCAGTGCTTTAGATTATGAATCTGAGCATGTCATTATGCGTAATATGCACAAAATTTGCCAAGGTAGAACTGTCATTATTATTGCTCATCGTTTATCTACAGTAAAAAATGCGGATCGCATTATAGTCATGGAAAAAGGACAAATTATCGAACAAGGCAAACACAAGGAACTTCTCTCTGATCCTGAAAGCCTATATCACTATTTACATCAATTACAATCAGATTAATAAAAAGAGAAGAATAATATGAAAACATGGTTAATGGGTGTTTATGAATTTTTTTTACGCTATAAAGTAGTTTGGAGTGAAACTTGGAAGATCCGCCAACAATTAGATGCGCCTATACGTGAAAAAGATGAACATGAATTTTTACCTGCACATTTGGAATTAATTGAAACTCCCGTATCTAAGCGCCCACGTTTAATCGCTTATTTTATTATGGCTTTTTTAGTGATTGCTATTATTTTATCAATTTTAGGTAAAGTTGAAATTGTTGCCACTGCAAATGGAAAATTAGCATTAAGCGGGCGAAGTAAGGAAATAAAACCTATTGAAAACTCAATAGTTCAAGAAATTATGGTAAAAGAAGGAGAGTTAGTTAAAAAAGGTCATGTATTATTAAAACTTACAGCATTAGGCGCCGAAGCTGATACATTAAAATCGCAATCGTCATTACTACAAGCGAAGTTGGAACAGTTTCGTTATCAAATGCTGGCTAAATCAATTGAATCAAATAAATTACCAGAGATAAAATTACCTAATGATCCCGATCTTCAAAATATTTCTGAAGATGAAATGTTACGTTTAACATCTTTAATTGAAGAACAATTTTCAACTTGGCAAAATCAGAAATATCAAAAAGAATTAAATTTAGATAAGAAAAAAGCAGAAAGGTTAACAATACTTGCACGCATAAATCGCTATGAAAAATTATCACAAATTGAAAAGAGTCGTTTAGATGATTTTAAGAATTTATTGCAAAAGCAAGCTATTTCAAAACATGCTGTACTTGAGCAGGAAAATAAATACCTTGAGGCAGCAAATGAACTACGTATTTATAAAACTCAATTAGAGCAGATTGAAAGTGAAATTTTATTAGCAAAAGAAGAATATCAACTAGTCACTCAGTTATTTAAAAATGAAATCTTAGATAAAATAAGACAAACAACAGATAGTGTTAAGTTATTAGCACTAGAATTAGAGAAAAATGAACAACGTCAACAAGCTTCAGTAATAACAGCACCAGTTTCTGGGAAAGTTCAACAATTGAAAGTACATACAGAAGGTGGTGTTGTAACAACCGCTGAGACACTAATGATAATAGTGCCAGAAAATGATACATTAGAAGTCACAGCATTAATACAAAATAAAGATATTGGTTTTATTGATGTTGGGCAAGACGTTATTATTAAAGTAGAAGCTTTTCCTTATACTCGATATGGTTATTTAGTTGGTAAAGTAAAAAATATCAATTTAGATGCTATAGAAAACCAACAATTAGGACTTGTTTTTAATGTTATTATTTCTATTGAAGAAAATAATTTATCAATTGGAAATAAAAATATTCCATTAAGTTCAGGTATGGCTGTTAATGCTGAAATTAAAACAGGTATGCGGAGCGTAATAAGTTATCTTCTCAGTCCTCTAGAAGAATCCGTAAAAGAGAGTTTACGTGAACGATAATTTATATTTACCATTATTTTCGATATAAAAATATAATAAATTGACGCCTTCTAAACTATAGAGGCGTCATTTATCTATCTTCTTTCTTAAATGCATTATCTACTTCCCCTCTTCACTTTTAATAAGTGAAATAAAAAATAAAGCCTAATGCATTATAAATAAAAGCGATCTGTTTTATAACATTTATCATACAATTTAAATTCATTTAAGAAATACTCCAGATATATATCTCCTTTTAATTAATACCTACCTCACAGAATATGAAATTCACCCTAATTATCATTGACGAAATATAACTTCAGCAGTAAATATAATAAGCAATGATCATAAAAACAGTGACCATCTTTGAAGATGGCTTTTTTAATCCTCAAATTGTCTCATTTTTTAGACAAAGTGATATTACAGAAACCACGGGAGAATTACCTTATGACTAAACAAGATACAGCAACTCATTATTCGATTGATGATATGAAAGCATTAATCGAGACAATGCAAATTTATAAAAAAGATAACAGTGGCAAGGGGATCACTCGCATTGCCTATAGCGAAGAAGATGAAGCCGCACATCTGTATCTTGCTAGTTTAATGAAAGAAGCGGGTCTTGAAGTTTATCGTGATGGTATTGGTACACTTTACGCACGATTACCAGGTCAAGATCGCTCATTACCGGCAGTAGGTACAGGATCTCATCTTGATACCGTTCCTCAAGGTGGCGCTTATGATGGAGCTTTAGGTGTTATCGCAGGATTTTATGCCTTAATGCAATACAAACCACAACAACTTAAACGTGACCTTGAACTAGTTGTTTTCCGCGCAGAAGAATCTAGTCGTTTTGGCTTTTCGTGTATTGGCAGTAAAGTATTAACAGGAAAAATAGATAAAGCTCGTTGGGAACAAAATAGAGATGATGACGGTAATAACTTCTTTGAAGTGCTAAAATCTTTAGGTTATCAGCATGATAATTTTGATAATTGCTTAATCACAAAAGATCGTTTTAGTGCCTTTGTTGAGCTTCATATTGAACAAGGTAAACGCCTTGAAAATGACAAAAAAACTATTGGTATTGTCAACGGTATTGCAGCACCAACACGTTTTTCAGTTACTGTTAATGGTCATGCGGATCACTCTGGTGCAACGCCAATGTATCAACGTCAAGATGCTCTAGTAGCAAGCGCTGGGATTATTACCGATATTAACCGTGCAGCATGTACTGAATCCGTTTATGGCACAGTAGGTACAGTGGGTAAACTCAATGTTATCCCGAACTCCATGAACGTCATTCCAGGGCAAGTAAAATTTTCGGTTGATATTCGAGGTATTGATATAGAAAGTATTCAACGTGTTGTACAGCGCCTAAATAATAGTGTTGAAAAAGCAGAAAAAGATTTTGGTGTCGCTATTGACGTTCAACCGATTTCTGCTGAATCGCCAGTAAAATTAGATGATTCAATTTGCCAAGTTATTGAAAGTTTGTGCCAAAAACACGATATCAGCTATATGACAATGCTAAGTGGCGCAGGTCATGACTCAATGAATATAGCGCCACTTTATCCAACAGCAATGATCTTTACACCTTCAGTTGCTGGTATTAGTCATCACCCAGATGAATTTACCGAATTTAGTGATATTGCTGTCGCTGCAGATTTATTAGCAGAAACATTAGGTACATTAGCAAATCAATAATGACTGACTATTTGTTTTAAAAGGTTAATTGCATCACTCCCTTTGGTCGCTTTTAACCATAATTTATCAAAAAGAGATTGATATTGAAATATCGCCTCAGTTGAAGAGGTTACAGTGGCAATGCCCGTACTGACATTAGGGAATTCACCTAAGCGGAACGGGCTAACAGCTAAAGAAAGCGGTACTTTATCTTGATAGAATAATTGGAAAGTTAAAGACGGCATAGTATCTGAAATGATTGCAATATTAAGATAACTATTTTTTTGTTCTAACTTTTCAATTAAATGAAGAATTTCATTTTTTGCTCGTTCTTTTCTTTCTTGTTGAAGTGTTTTAGTTAAATTAACCGAACCTAACATGCCAACATAAAGAAATTTCTCAATTTGTTGTTGACTAATAAGGTTATAAATATGAGGTGAATGTAAGGACTGATGTTTCTTACGCTCTTTTAAAATAGACAAAACTTCTTGTTGTTTCTCAGACAGAAGGTTTAAAGGTGATGCCTCAGTTAGCATTTCAACCAATGTTTTGTCATAACAATCTGAAGTTAATAAGTAAGAGAAAGGTTCGAAGTGGGTGTAAATATGTGAAGATTGAGTTTCAAGTTGGCGCATTCGTTCAAAAAAGCCATTTGCACTTGAATAATATTCAGTATTAATACCCAACAAACTGGTTAACGAGGTATTTAATAATTTAGCAAGATTATCAAGTGTTTCAATTTTAACAATTTCGCCTTTTTCTAACCGATATACAGCAGCACGAGAAATACCCAAGCTTTCAGCCACATCTTCAGCTTTTAATGAAGAGGCTATACGGTAAGCACGCAAGCGATATCCAATGGATTGGTAATCTATTTTTTCTCTAAGTATGTAAGGCATATTTATAATTGGCTCCCAAATGCACAAAGTACCAGGGTAAAGTAACGGCACAATAATAAGGCGTCAGTTCAGATAGTTTAAATTAAACCAAAAATAAAAAGAATCACCTTCCTCACAATGAAGTAAATAAAAGTAGTTTGCAGCAAAAAGTTAGTCTATATCAATAAACCTGCTTTTAGCAGGTAACCTCACCAGGGTTAAAGCAGTAAAAATTAACAATAAAAAAACAAAAAGTGCTGTTAATGGATATAACAGCACTTTTTTATTATTCACTATTATCCATTGACTAACATTTATTAATCCATAAAATCAATGAAACCATATAAATTACTCATTAAATAAGCCTGTGATGTAAATACATAAATAGAGAATTACATAATGATAAATTTTATCACCTTTCATTGAAACACCAATTCACAAGATTAATTAGCTTCAAAATAATTTTAAATATTTCTTTTTTTGAAAGGTATTTAGCAGGTTATTGATAAACTACCCGCCGTTCAAATAATAAAGGAGTATTAATTATGAATAAGTATTTAAAATATACATCACCTCAATTTAATTATATTTACAATATAATGAAAACCAATAAATATACTGGTAAATGGGAAAATTATAATATTGAAAAGGGTTATACTGAAATAACCTATAGCTTTCCTAACTGGTCTGCATTAAGAGGTAACAAATATACAACAATTACAACATTTACAGAAAAAGGAAAAGATTTAGTTAGAGAAAAACTCCAGCAATGGGAAGATGTTGCGAATATTAAATTTATTGAAGTAAGTAGAGAACAAGATACAGATATTAAATTTGGTCTGTATAATAATATTAATGAGCTCGCAAATTATAAAAGCTATTCAACGAACGGATTTGCCTATTCTCCATACAATATGTACTATAAGTATAAAAAAAAGAATAAAATAGAGAAAGCTGAAGATTATAGTAGTAATGGGCAAATTTGGATAAACATGTCTAAAATGGATGATATTGAATATATTCGTAAATCAGAAATAACTCCAGAGCAACAAATAAGAGTAAATCAATTTAAATCTACAGCAAATATTATTTATCATGTGGTTGAAGAAATTGATGACTATTATTTAATCATGAAAAACAGTAATGCTTGGTCTCATATTAATAATACAAAAAATATATTTGAAGATAAACTCGATTTTCAGCGAACAATTAATCATGAAATAGGCCATGCTCTTGGTCTACATCATACATTCAAGCGTAAAGAATCAATTAATTGTGAAGAAAACAGCCACAAATATTCAGTAATGGCATATAGCGTACCTAAATATGAACATGCCGATTTTAAAGGTATGGATCCTTTAACACCACAGTTAATGGATATTTGCGCTATTCAAGAAACATATGGACAGAATAAAGCTACACGCATTGGTAATACCATTTATGGTTTTAATTCTAATACAAAAAAAGACTATTATTCATTAAAAACATCTGAAGATAAAATTGTTGCATGTATTTGGGATACTGGTGGAATAGATACATTAGATTTTTCAAAATATACCGTTGACCAAAAAATAGATCTGAATGAAGGGAGCTTTTCTGATGTAGGAGGACTACGTGCAAATATTTCTATTGCCTATGATGCTGTTATTGAAAACGCAATAGGCGGTAGTCAAACAGATATTATATCTGGAAATGATGCTAATAACCGCCTCTTTGGTAAACTCGGTGAGGACACTTTATATGGTAAAGGAGGCAATGATATTTTATATGGTGGACAAGGAAATGATCATCTTTATGGAGAAAAAGGTAATGATTACTTATATGGAGAGCAAGATAATGATGTTCTAGTGGATTCTGATGGCAACGATCACCTATATGGTGGACAAGGAGATGATTATCTTTGGGATTCTGAGGGAGATAATATTCTTGATGGCGGGTTGGGTGATGACGTTTTATTTGGTGGTGACGGTGATGACGAACTTAATGGCGGTGAAGGCAATGATCATTTAGATCCTGGAATGGGTAATAACACATTAAAAGGTGGTACAGGTTATGATACTTTTAGTTTTAATACTCAAGATAATGATTCCTCAAATATAATTACTGATTTTGAATCAGGTATTGATAAATTATTTTTTTATAAAAAAACAGATGATCGTAGTTTTATAGAAAAAATTAATATTGTTAACTCTAATCATCTAAATAACAATGAAGGTAAACTTTATTATGACAATAATAATAACATTACAAATTTAAAAATAAATACAACAGAAACATTAACACCTAAATATTTAAATATTTACCTCATAGGAAAATACGAATATGAAGATTTATTCTGTTAATTAACCATTTCTATTATTTACTATATTACTTGATGAGTAATTATCAATTAATATAGTAAATTACTTCAGTTATAAATAAATACTTTATAAAATATAGGATATTCTATAAAGGTATAAAATTTTCTTATCCAAAATAATAATAACAATAAAAAAAATCGCTGTAGAAAATATAACTTTGGATTTATTTACATCATTAAATTATTCTGACTTAAAACACACCTCACTTCACAATTATTTAAAAACATATTTTCCCCCTCTAGATTAATATCAATAAGTGGCTATCTTTATTATCGCTGGCATTCACCAGATAATAAAACTATTTTCAATATGAAAATAAACTTAACCTAAACTTGATATCCGGAGGATATTATGGGTTCTTCTTTATTAAAAAAAGCAGTAGGATTATCTAATGTTTCCGATTTATTAGATAAAAGTGGAATTTTTTATAATTTCTCAGCTAAGACTCTTCCTTCTTTTGATTATGATACCGCAGGAAAACATATTGCACGCGAAAATTCCACATGGAATGGGAAATATATTATTGGGCAAGCAGCAGAAGTGACATATTCATTTCCAACTTGGGCTGGTAAAAAATTTAATGATTTTGGTGATAAAAATCCCTATGGGTTTAATTCAACACAAAAAGATCATGCAAGACAATCTTTAGATGCATGGTCTGATATTGCAAATATCAAATTTACAGAAGTAGCACCAGGCACAAAATCAGATATTACTTTTGGAAATATTACTGATCCTTATGGTCAATTCCAAGCTTATGCAACTTTGCCAAATACCTATAGTTATGGCCGTGATCTTTCAGGCCAAGCTTGGTTTAGTGACTATTATTATGCAGGTAACACAACACCTGAATTAGGTAATTATGGTCGTTTAACTATTATCCATGAAATTGGTCATACACTTGGTTTAATGCATCCTGGTGATTATAACGCAGGCCAAAATGTACCTGGTTATTTAAAATCTGATTACGCTGAAGATAGTCGCCAATATACAGTGATGAGCTATTGGGATGAATATGAAACGGGCGCACATTTCCAAGGTGCTTATGCGGGTGCTCCTCTACTTCATGATATTTCAGCAATGCAATACCTTTATGGCGCAAATACAACGACCAGAACAGGTGATGATGTTTACGGTTTCAACTCAAATACAGGTATTGATTATTACACTGCAACAAGCAGTAATGATAAATTAATATTCTCAGTTTGGGATAGCAGTGGTAACGATACTTTCGACTTCTCAGGATTTTATCAAGATCAAATTATTGATTTACGTGAGGGTCATTTCTCTGATGTTGGCGGCCTACAGAAAAACGTTTCGATTGCACAAGGTGTTACAATAGAAAATGCAATCGGTGGCTCTGGTAATGATATTATCTATGGAAATGATGCTGATAATATTCTCATCGGTGGCGGTGGTAACGACATACTGTATGGTGGCGGTGGTCAAGATACATTATGGGGCGATACAGGTAGCAATACCTTTGTTTATAAAGAGATCTCCGACTCTCTAGTCTCTGCTGCTGACAAGATAATGGACTTCAAATCGGGTATTGATAAGATTGATTTATCAGAATTAATCGAAAATACCTTTAGCCATAAATTCCTTAATTTTGTTGACAACTTTACAGGTCGCTCGGGTGAAGCAACCGTTAAATATGATCAATCAACAAACTCAAGCGAACTCGCTATTAACGCTTATGGTTATGGATATAGCCCTGATTTCAAAATTGACATTGTAGGATTTGTTAATTACGAAACTGACTTTATTGTTTAATTTATCATCGAGTAGGAGAAAGATATTTCTCCTACCTTTCTTTTACCTATAAGGAGTTATTTTTATATTATCTTATTAAAAAAAAGATAGAGTTATCACTCCGTATTGATAGAAGAAATGCAGTAAATAACAATAAAACAGATAGGAATAAAATCAGGAATAACATTATGTCAGTAAGCGAAAACTATAATGAAATAACCAATATTATAAAAGAGAGAAAGAAAGTATTTTTTTCCATTGGAATATTTACAGCCTTAATAAATATTTTAATGTTAGTTCCTTCCATTTATATGTTACAAGTTTACGATCGAGTATTACCTTCAGGTAATGAAATGACTTTATTAATGCTGACACTTATTATGTTAGCATTATTTATTTTTATGGGAGGATTAGAATACTTAAGAAGTATTATTGTCATTAGAATGAGTAATAAACTTGATTTATCCTTAAGCTCAAGAATTTATACTGCTGCATATCAAGCAAAATTAAACAAAACCCCCGGAATTAATTCTTCTTTAGCATTTAATGACTTAGTGACTATTAGGCAATTTATTACAAGTCACGCCATTTTTACTTTTTTTGATTTACCATGGTTCCCTATTTATCTTCTTGTTATTGCATTATTTAATCCATGGTTAGGATTATTTGCATTATGTGGTGCAGTCATTTTATTTTCTTTGGCAATTCTAAATGAATATTTATCTCGATCATCATTAAAAAAAGCCAATGAGTTTGCTAATCAAGCACAAGTAATACAAGGTCATCATTTTGAACATCCACAGCCTATTGAAGCAATGGGAATGTTGGGTTATTTACGTAATCAATGGCAAATTACTCACTTTAAATATCTACAGGCACAAACTCATGCAAGTGATAGTGCAGCTGGTGTTAATGCAATAACAAAAGTGACTCGAATGGCACTGCAATCTTTAATGCTAGGATTTGGTGGATGGCTAGCAATAGATAATACAATTAGCCCAGGAATGATGATCGCTGGATCAATACTACTAGGTCGTGCTTTAGCGCCAATCGAACAAGTTATTGGTGTATGGAAAAACTGGGATAGTAGTAAAGAAGCATACAAAAGGCTAACCACACTATTAAAAACGTATCCGGAAGAAAATAAAAAAATGGCGCTACCTGCTCCTAAAGGCGAATTAACAGTAAATATTAAACAAGCTCAATACCCTCAAACAGAACGCACGCTATTAAATAATATTCATTTTTCACTAAGTCCCAGTGATGTACTTGGCATTATTGGCCCTAGTGCTTCAGGAAAATCCTCTTTAGCTAAATTTATTGTTGGAATATGGGAAGTTAAAACTGGAGACATACGTCTTGATAATGCAGATATATATCAATGGAATAAAAGTGAAGTTGGACAATATATTGGATACCTTCCTCAAGAAATCGCCCTTTTTCCCGGTACAATTGCCGAAAATATTGCCCGATTTTCTGAAATAGATCCTCAGAAAGTCACTCAAGCTGCAATGATGGCAAATGTTCATGAAATGATTTTACGTTTTCCTGATGGCTATGAAACCGTTATTGGCGCTCATGGCGAAGGATTGTCAGGAGGACAACAACAACGTATTGCATTAGCTCGAGCATTGTATGGTGATCCTGCTCTAGTCGTTTTAGATGAACCCAATTCTAATTTAGATGATTTAGGCATTAAAGCTTTAATACAAGCAATTCAAATACTTAAAAAAAATAAAAAAACCGTTATATTAATTACTCATCAAAAACAATTGCTCTCAGTAACCAATAAACTCTTAGTTCTGTTCGATGGTCACACCAAATTATTTGGCTCTACAACAGCAGTTATTGCAGAGTTAAATAAATCATCAGTAATCAAAAGTACGCCGACAACCACACCTATTACACAAAGCAATATTTAATATTGAGAAGATTATTATGATCACAAAAAAAAATGAAATCGATATTGTTCATGGTATTTCAGATGATCCTAGAAAATTCTTAATAATAGGATGGTCAGTTATTCTTTTAGGTCTTGCTATTTTTATTTTTTGGGCTGCCTTTGCACCTTTAGATAAAGGCGTATCTACGAAAGGTAATGTTTCAATTTCAGGTAATAAAAAGAGTGTTCAAGCTTCAGTAGAAGGTATTATTACTGACATTTTAGTGAAGAATGGCGATAGCGTAATTGAAGGGCAAACTCTTATTCAATTAAGCCCTATTCAATCAAAAGCCTTAGTAAAATCCTTATCAGAACAATATGATAATTTACTGGTTACTCAACAACGCTTATATGCTCAATTAAATGAAAAAACAGAATTTATCTTAGATCCTAATGAAAAATATTATTCTCATTCAGAGAATTTAAATAAATTATCCCAGCTACAAAATAAATTACTTAATGAAAAGTATATTGAATTGCATAGTGAAATAAATGGCTATAATGCAATTATTGATGGTATTTCTAATCGTTTAATTCATTTAAAAAAATCTACGATAAATAAACAGCATCAAATCAATAGTTTAAAAACTCAAATCAAAGATTTATACATACTTGCTAATGAAGGCTATATTCCTCGTCATCGTTATCAAGAAATTGAGCGAGAACTCGCTGAAAATAATAACCATCTTAATGATACATATGGGCAAATAAGTACATTAGAAAAACAAAAATTGGAATATCAGCAAAAAATATCGCAGCGTAATGCTAATTTTTACCAATCAGCTCGTACTGAACTTAACCAAGTTCAGTTACAAATAAGTGAAACAGAAAAACAACTTATCATTGAAATAGATAAACTAAAAAAGATGCAAATTACTGCGCCTATTTCGGGAATAGTAATGGATTTATCTGTTTTTACTCAAGGTGGTGTTGTAAGAACAGGTCAAACATTAATGGATATCGTTCCTCAAGATCATCAATTAATTATTGAGGCACGCTTAGCCCCTCACCTTATTGATAAAGTTACTCTTGGTCTTCCTGTTGATTTAATGTTTAGTGCATTCAATCAAAATACAACACCTAAAATTCCTGGAGAGGTAACATTAATTTCAGCAGATAGACTGATTGATGAAAGAACAACAGAACCTTATTACCAAGTATTTATTAATGTTAAAGATAATGACCTCCTTACAGACGATAAAAATAAATTAAAGGCAGGAATGCCAGTTGATGTATTCATTAACACAGGCGATCGCTCATTACTAAATTATCTCTTCAAGCCTGTTTTAGATAGGATCCACACTTCATTGACGGAAGAATAATAATGCGAATAAAAAAACTCTCTGCCATTTTATTTATATGGATGCTAAGTTTTCACGCTTTTGCGATCACTCTGTCTGATCTTTATTTCTTAGCAATAAAAAATGATCCTACATTTAATGCTGCGATTAAAGAGCAGATTGCAGGTAAAGAGTATGAAAATATTGGATTATCTCAATTACTCCCAAGCGTACATGTCAATTATCAAAATAACCCACGAAATTGGCAACGAAAAGTTTATCCTATTAATACAAGTAAAGGAGAAATGGAAAGAATAGAATATCAAAATTACCAAAGCCATTCTGTCAGTGCCATTATTAGCCAACCACTCTTTGATTACACGGCATTTAGTGATTACAAATCATCAATAATCAAAACATTATTATCAGACAGTCGTTATCAAGTTAAATTTTCCGAACTAGTGATCAGATTAGTGGATAATTATATAGAATTGGCTTATGCGCAGGATAAATTATTATTAAATCTATCACAGCAAGAAATTTATAAACAACAGCTAATATCAAGCCAGCGTTTATTCGAATTAGGAGAAGGAACAAAAACAGATATTTCAGAGATCCAAACACGATTATATTTAACTCAATCGCAATATACAGATATCCAGCTTGAATTAGATAACGCTAAAAATAAACTAAGTTCAATGATTGGTACACCACTACCTGATGCTGAACATATAGCAAGATTAAATAATAATAGTTTTATATTACAACCAATCACACCCAATAATTATGAATCATGGGAAAATGAGGCTATGCAAAACAACCTCAATATTCAAACCGCTCGTTATGAAATGGCAATAGCAAAACAAGAAATAGAAAAAAATAGAGGTGAATTTTTCCCAACAGTGCAACTCTATGCTTCTTATTCTAATAGTGATTCTGATAGCAATAATACCGTAAATCAAAAATATCAATCAGCAAACGTTGGATTTTATGTCAGCTTGCCTTTACTTAATGGCGGAAAAACAACAGCCTCAATGCGCCAATCTACTGCCTTGTATCAGATGAGTGCTTTTGAAAGAGATGCAATCATCCAGAAAATCACGCAAGAATTACGTCATCAATACCAAATATGTACAACCAGTAATATTAAATTGAATGCCTATGAGCAATCCGTTTCCTCTGCTAAATTGCAATTAGATGCAACTCAAAAAAGTTATATTGGCGGACAAAGAACAATGGTTGATGTTCTTAATGCTGAAGAATTATTATATCGTTCTCAACAAGATTTAATTAAAGCTAAATATGATTACATTCAGGCTTGGGCATTATTGCATCAATATACTAATACATTAGATATTGAAAAAATAAAATTAATTGAAGACTATTTTCAATAGGATTGTTAATTTCTTTGATAACAGATATGAATATAACTATAAAAGTCCTAGATCGTGGATAGATATAGGACTTTTAGTTATAAGCAATCGTTAATTACTTATTTTAGCTAGCGGGTATCATCACTTCTTTTTATTACCGTACAACATTAGTACACGGTGAGTAAGAGCAATTGATGCCAGACCGATAAAACACTCAGCTAGGAAAATCAGCATAAATTACCCCCATTCATAAGTACATTTTGTTTGGGCGGGGGTTCTGATAAAGTAAAGTGACTTGTCATATAATGCTTAGCTAACTCCGATTTAATGGACACATTTTAAACCTATCATTAAAACCCAAAAGAGCAAAATATATTTTTCAACAAAATCCATTTTTGGACTTTGATCACATAAAAACAACACAAAAAATCAAATCAATGTCATTTTTAAAGTTAAATTTATTTACTCTTTTATAACCGCATTTAAAGAAAGAAATAATTTTAAAATCAGTTAATTAAAGAAAACAAATGTTAAATCACCCTGCTTTTCTACGATAGGTTTTACCTTTAACTGGCTTATAATAGATAATATATCTTTCCGCTCTGGACGAACCAAAACAATTGCAATCCCTTGGTAGTTATTCGCTTCAATTAAGTTAACTAGCTGCTTAATATCATAATATTTATTTTGCACATCAGGATATGCTAGACCATAAGCCAACTCTCCTTTCGTCTCTGTTAAACGAATATCAGTGCGTTTTAACCCCCATGCTAAAGACGTTCCAATCCCAACTTCATCAGTTAAAATATAAGGCTTATTTGCTAACTCATTATAATAATGATTAATTTCCTTTTCAGGGGTGCTTTTGCTTTCTATTTTATGAGGAATAACATATCCAATTACTAGACTTAATCCTATTGAGCAAAATAAAGTCAGTAACCGAGTAGGTTTAAAGAATGAAGCAATTCCCATCACACTCCAACATAAAAAACCAACAATACCCAGCAATGCTTTATATTGTTCATCTGTTTCATATAACGTAAATCGTGTAGAGAAAAGTGAATAAATAATAATAGAAATGCCGACAAGCCCAAAAACAGTATTTATAATCGCATTAATATTATGAATTTTTTCATTTTGTTTATTTCTTAGCTCTTCTATGTAATGTGCAATCAAAATAGAAAGTGGCACAAAACAAGGTAACATATAGGTTAATAACTTACCGCTAGAGGCAGAAAAAAAAGAAAAAAATAGAAAGAACCAAAATGAAAAATAAAGCGTCCCTTTTTTCAATAAAATAGCTGATTTAATAGCCCCAAATAAGAATCCTAACCAAGGCAAAATACCTAAAATAATAATAGGTAAATAAAACCACATAGGTTGTGATCTTGCAGACCCCTTTTCAACAAAGCGTTGAACATGCTCAATCCAAAAGAAATAGTGCCAATAATCAGAAGCTTGAAGTGCAACCGAAATAACCCATGGACCAGCAATAATAAGCATAGAAATAAGCGCGATTAGTGCATAACAAAGGACTTCTTTAAAACGAGATAAGCTAATTGCAGTTACAACAAAAACTAATGCAGGTAATACAACAGCAATAAAACCTTTAGTTAAAAAACCTAATCCACAGAAGACACCAACTAAAATATAAGCACTGATTTTTGATTTTCTATTCTGTGCAGATAATCCTCTTAAAAAATAATACATCGCAATAGTGACAAACATTGTCACTATAGGATCAAGAATATTGTAGGTACCAATAGCTAATACCAGAAACGAGGATAAAAAGACCACTAGTGCATTAAACGCCAAATTACGATTATGCCAAACTAGCATAGCGGCACGATAAACAAATAAGCCAGTTAATAAAGTTGAAGTGACAACGACAATACGAACAGAAAAATTCCCCTCACCAAATAACCATTGTGCAATACTGTTAAGCCAATACCCCAACACTGGCTTTTCAAAATAGCGAATATCCAGCATATAAGGTACAGACCAATTACCTGATACAAGCATTTCTCGACTAATTTCAGCATAGCGGATCTCATCTGGTTGCCAGAGCAGTCGAGTTTCGAGAGGAATGAAATAAGTTAAAAATATAAAAATAAAAAGTAGAAACCATTTATATCTTTCTACAAAATCAACACGCATATATTCCTCGTTAAAATAAAACAAGATCACTTTATACAAACCATTCACTTAGAATAGCTATCCTATAAAAGATTCAATTATTATTTATTAAATTATAATTAATTATTATATTGCTTTATTTTTAACCAAAAAAGAGTATCAAAAACCAAGATCTTCAATATTAATCAATATGATAAACTGTAATTCAGTTGGAAAGTTAAATATTGCGTTATTAATCTTTTATGAGTAGCAGCGAGTTTTTATCAAAAGATTAATCTAATTAGTATTGAAATAAAGATAGAAGGTAGAAGGTGAAAAATTAAACATAAACAACAGATAAACAAAAAACCAGAAGGAACTTATTCTGGTTTTTGATTATTTTATTAAATTATATGATATATAAGGATCTTATTTACTAAACTCTTTAAAAGCGCCCATGGTGTTGGATGCATACATAACTGAAGGCCCTCCGCCCATATAAATAGCAACACCTAATGCTTCTGCAAGTTCTTGTTCTGTTGTACCGAGTTCGACTAAAGTTTTAGTATGGAATCCAATGCAACCATCACAACGATTGGCAACAGCAATGGCGATAGCGATCAATTCTTTTGTTTTTGCATCTAAAGCGCCTTCTTTACCACCCGCTTTTGTCGTGCTCATAAAAGCTTTCATTACTTCTGGAATATTTTGAGACAATGCCCCCATATTACTAGCAATGTCTGTTACTATTTCTTTGTACTTACTCATTAGATATCCCTTTATTAATATATACTTTTATATAATATAAAAATATAATATCAAATTATATAATTTGATCAAGATAAATTAAGCATAGTGATCTTTTCTGCTTAAAATAAGCTCAGAATAACGAGGTTTACAATGTCAATTATTGATGAATGGGCTGAACGCCATATTGAACAAGCACTACAAAAAGGTGAGCTATCATCACTTAAAGGTGAAGGTAAACCGCTGATCATTGATGATAATAGTCATGTACCTGAGTCACTTAGAGCTAGCTATCATTTGTTAAAAAATGCAGGTTTCTTACCTCCTGAAATGCAAGATAGAAAAGAAGCATTATCTCTAGCCGAAATCCTAAGTACGCTGAATGAAGCAGGAGAAGAGCATGAATCACTACAAAAGCGTTTAGTATTGCTTGAATTAAAATTACAACAAGCAGGTTTAGATACTCAGTTTTTACATGCAGACTATGCTACACAACTAACAGAAAAATTGGCAAATCATAAAAAAGAAGTAGATCAAAAATAATGAAATATCAGAATAGAAAAAGCCTATACATCCTTGTATAAGCTTTTTTCATCGCAGAAAATTAACCTGCTGTTGGAGAATAGTACGTTGGTGAGCCAGGCCCTACAGGTAAGTTAAATACAAATACCCATAAGTAGAATAATAATGACCAACCAATTAAGAAAATAATAGAATATGGCAACATCATAGAGATCATAGTACCAATCCCCGTGTCTTTCTTATATTTTGTTGCAACGGCTAATATCAAACCAAAATAACTCATCATTGGTGTAATGATATTAGTAACAGAATCTCCTATTCGATAGGCTGCTTGAATTGTCTCTGGCGCATAGCCTGCAAGCATTAACATTGGTACAAAGATAGGTGCTGTAACCGCCCATTGTGCTGATGCTGAACCAATCATTAAGTTAATAAATGCACAGATTAAAATAAAGCCTAAAAATAGTAATCCACTCGGCATATCAATACTATTAAGTAGTGCTGCACCCTTAACAGCAATAACCTGACCGATGTTTGTCCAACCAAAGAATGCAACAAACTGAGCCGCAAAGAAAATAATGACTAAATAGAGCCCAAGCGTACTCATCGAATTAGCCATAGCATCAACGATATCTTTATCTGTACGCATTGTTTTAGCAATCCATCCATAAACAATACCCGGAATTGCAAAGAATAAGAAAATAAAGACAACAATAGATTTTAAGAAAGGAGAATTGCCAATTAACCCTGTCTCTTGGTTTCTCAATATGCCATTTTCAGGAACAACCGTTAACGCTAAAATCACCCCCATAACAATAAAGGTTCCTGTTGCAGCCCATAATGCTTTCTTTTCTAGGGGCGTGACTTCAGCAGCATTCCTTAAATCATTTTCTTCATCATCAAGTTCGTTACCGTTATAAGGCCCTAGCTGAGGCTCAACGATTTTTTCTGTAATGAAGTAACCTAAGAAAGTAATAAGGAATGTACTGACAAACATAAAGTACCAGTTTGCTTCAGCACCAACGATATAAGCTGGATCTATAATGCGCGCTGCTTGTTGCGTAATACCTGATAATAACGGATCTATCGTTCCTAAGAGTAAGTTAGCAGAATAACCACCTGAAACCCCTGCAAATGCAGCCGCTAGACCAGCAAGAGGATGCCGTCCTAACGAATGGAAGATAATTGCTGATAACGGTATCAGTACGACATAACCTAATTCAGCCGCAGTATTAGACATAATACCTGCAAAAACAATTGCCATAGTGGTCATTTTACGAGGTGCTTTCATTACCACTAAACGCATAACCGCAGATAATAAACCTGCACGTTCAGCAATACCGACACCTAATAATGCCACCAGCACCGTACCTAATGGTGCAAACCCTGTAAAGTTTGTGACAACATTTGCCAATATACGACGAATACCATCTGCATCTAACAAACTAATAATGTGGATATAGCCATCTTCTGCGCGTCCTTTGGCACCTTCCGGCCGAGGATCTTGTACCGTAACACCGAAGTATTCGCCAACGGCAGAAGAGACAAGTAAAATAGCAATTAAAATAATAAATAAAATGACGGGATGGGGTAGCGCATTTCCTAGCCATTCCACTGTGCGTAGAAAGCGACTGCCTCCCTGTTTTTTTGTTTGCATCATTTATCCTTTTTATAAAAAAACAGAAAATGCACAGTACACAACCCTTTTTGTTATGACTATCTGTTAATCCTATTTATAAGCATCTTATTTAGGATAAATATCAGTATAAAATTATCAGGTTAAATATTTTTTACCTTAATAAACAACAAAATAAAAGAAAATTACACAATTACAAATCACTTACATTAAAATTAATTTATAATATCTAAAATTAAAAAATGTGCATAAGGTAACATTTTTTAACATAATTATGATTATTTATTAACCTAAAGCAGATAAAAACACCTTAAATTAATAATCAGAAACGATTAAACACTCAGGCAAACCTGATAGTAACGGTCGTAATTACTATAAGAGAAAAAATAATGACGAATAAACAGTCAGATTAGGTTAAAACTTTAGATTATTTGTAACATTAGTAAGTGATTTTGCAGTAGATATTAAACGTATTAATATACATAAATGAAGAATTGCTGATCTAAAAAAGAAAATTAGAAATCGTAAAATAAATATTTGAAAGAATGTCGCAGATATTTGAAAGATAAAATGTGATATTTACAATTCCATCGTGCATGTGCGCGCCGAGCTCTTTTCGTCCCCCATGGAACCCCTTTCTGATTTTTTGTTTGACTCTTGCAGTTGCCAGACCGCAAGATGTTTTAACAAATTAAAAAGGAGTTAATAGCTTATTCAAAGCTGAAAGCTTTACGGGCTCCCCCAGCCTTGCAGGGGTTTTCTATGAACAAAAAAAGGGCAGGGATGTCCCTGCCTTACCAATTTGGTAATCAATCAAAGAATAAAAATACGCATTAAAACACCAAGTTTGAGTATCCTCTAGCGATATGCACTAGTATGAAAAAACATCAGGTGTTGCTTCAGCGATGATATTGCTACATTTATCAATGCGCGAATTTTCTGATGAGGATTTTGGTATAAAACAATCTTCAAAAAACCAATAAATAGGTGTATTAAGATAATTGGCTAATAAAACAAGATAACTTAAATCAATTTTATTCATGCCTCGCTCATATCGAGAGAATTGCTGTTGGCTTACACCAATTTTTTTAGCAATTTGCATACCGGTGTAACCTAATTCTTTACGCTTTTTCTGAATTCGTTTTCCAACTAACGCATTAACATTAATATCTGTAAAATCGTAATTCATCATATATTCACCTATTATCATGATTAAGGCATCGTTAAAATAATTGAGCCCGAACCAGAGAAATAGCCCGGTGCAACGCGACCATTCGTGTGTAAAATTGATTTAACCTCTACAGGTATGGTTCCATTTGCAGGAACATTAATTACTGTACCTTTTTCACCAGGATAATTATCAAGAAACAAATCGGCATAAAGGCTATTATCAGGTCGCAATGGTACTCGGCCACTGTCTGAGCCTGATGCAATAACCAGAACTTTCATAGCTAAATTACAAGTCACATTAATATTTTTAGCTCGTGTTGCATTTTCTAAACTCGCTTCGTCAATATCACCATAATTAAGGTTTACAGCTCCTTCTGTTATTTTGCATGCACCAACAGGTGGTGGCGCAATCCCACATAGTGATCCCGGTAATAAACGTCCATTTGGTGACCAGCCTCCTTCCTTAGATTCATAAAATAGCCCGACACATTCTTGATTTGAGGTAAGCGGATCACCAACATGTCGTGCTGTGCCTTGTATTGGAAAACTTTCCATTCGCATTACCGCATCACGAACGCCAGCTAAATAAGGCTCTTTTTCAACACGGACAATGCTTCTTACCGCCGATCCTGGAGAACCATTAGCATCATGCTTATGGTTAATTGTTATCCAGCATTGACTCCAACCATAACAAGGATTTGGAGTGTAAGGATCTTCAGGATCCCAGCGTTGAATAACATAGGTATAGGTTGCATTTGCTGGTGTTCCTGTTGATTTGGTTATATAAGAAAAGATGGATGCCATCGCAGGCGCTGAAAACAGCAAACCTATTGCAATACATAAAGCTGGAAGTCGCTTTAATATGGACATATAAAACCTCAACCCTAATAATTAGTCATAATTCAAATGGAATGTGGCAATCGCACTAAATGGGCCGCGTTTAATGGATTGGTTAGCAATCGCATCTGGCTCCCCTTGAATAAAGGCATAAAAATTTAAAATCGTGTCATCCGCATTTAATGACATTTTGTCTGTTTCTTTATTAACAGGTAGCGCATTTCCATTTTCAGATTCCAAACCAACAGCAATACCCGACGCTTGACTACTTGGGCTAATTGCTAAAAAACCTTGCCCTGCCATGGCTTGATTTTCATCACCTTTGAAGGTGATCTTGACACTTTTACCAATCGTTAAATCACATTCAGACAAGCGTATTTGAAACAACTTGCTTGGTGTTCTTTGATACGCATAAAGGTTTTTGTCCGGAATATTGCCAAAATCTAACTCAACAGTTTCGTCACCGGGTTTTATGGTGCAAGGCTCGTCAACTAATATGCCGTGAAAACGCATATTGTCCGGCGCTGAAAAAGCAGTTGATGTTAATCCCGTAAATGTAACTAGACCCAATATGAACGGGATCGATAATCTTTTAATATTCATCAATACGCTCCTATTGGTATTCAGCAAGTAGTGTTGCCGAAACTTCAAATGCACCTTCAGGCAAAGTGCTACCGGGTCTTTTAACGGGCACCGCTTGGATCACAGGTGGATTATCCGGTGATATCGCAATACGCTCGTTTAATTTAAAAGGCTTACCATCTTGCGTTAGATGAATACCTAGATCTGGAATATTGGTTTGTAGCGCAGCTTCATCAAACTGTGTTTTAGGGCCAATAATAGAAAGCCCTAAATCCCAACCTTTTAAATTTGGATCACAGACCAATCGATAATTCACTGATTCGGTATAGTTAATGCCATCTACTTTATGAATACCTACATTGTGCCCAAAATAGACATCAATCAGTTCGTTGTTACTAATGACACAAGGAGGCGGTACTAATAAAGTGCCATATAATTTCATATTAGGTGCGTCTGCACTCATGACAGAATAAGAATTCAGTAATGCAATCAGACATATGTACTTTAATTTATTCATCTTCTGACCTCTTACTGATAATCCACATGCAGTGTGCCACTTGCGACAAAATCACCACCCACTAAGACTTCATTCTGATCACGAACTGGAATTGCTTCTAATTCAGGTAAGTTGGGATAGGTAAAATTCACCGCCTTACCTAAATCTAATAAGTTTCCCTGATACAGAATGCGCACCCCCAACCCCGTAATATTTGTTTGTAGCGCATTTGAATCGAATCCAGTTGCGCCACCCGTAATATAAACTTTCATGGCATTGGTTGGCATTTTTTGGCAAGTTGCTGTGTAGTGGATAGGCTCTTTATAACGAACACCATCAATACGTGTACTCATCACCTCACCAAAATTAACTTCGATCATTTTGCCGTCATTAATTAAGCAAGGCGGTGGCGCAATGACATTCCCTGAAATATTGATATAAACGATTCCAGGAATAACATCTTTCACCGCTCTAGCGGGTAAATTCGCAACAGCAGTAAAACTTAGGCCTCCAGTAAACGTTGCCAAAATAAGAATCAACACTGCTTTGCTTAGGCTAAACCGCTGTTCCATTTTCATAAAATAGACCTATTAGTTTCCTGCTGATGTTTCTGTAACTTTGCATTCATTGCCATTACAAGTGAATTTCATCTGTGGACGTCCACCATAATCATTGATGTAACTGAGTACAGGTGATGCCCCAAACGCAGAAGCATGCAGATTTATCGTTCCTGTACTTTTAGGGGCAATCATGATCGGTTCAAAACCATCGAGGCTTTTTCCTTGTAACCCTGTTAACCCATCCACTAATGTCACGTAATAAGGTGTTGGGTTATTCACTTCATAGCGATCACCTTTCTTTATTAAGGTAATTTTTTCCTGCCAAGGATGGGTGAGATCCGTTTGTGTGGCATAAATCGATGCTGGGCGATAAAACAACTTAATTCGTGTTTGTAATGCAATTTGCAACACGTTAGGTTTATCACTACGAGGTGGAATTTCACGCAAGTTAAAATAGAAAACGCTTTCTCTATCTTGTGGTAATTTGGCAATATCGGGTAAGGACTGCACTTTTACTTGGCTTTTATCACCCGGCTCAATACGCTGAATAGGCGGTAAAACTAATAATGGACTGTCAATACGTTCTCCATTTTCATTTTCCATCCAGCCTTGAGCCAAATAAGGTAGCTCTTTATTTTGATTACTGACATTTAAGCTAATAGATTTATCAGCACCATTAAAAATGACACGCGTTCTATCTAAAGCAATCGCAGCAAGGGCTTGACTAGTAAAGACCATTCCAGTCAATAAAGTGGTTGTTACAATGAATAAGCGCTTTGATAACATCATCTTAAATTACTCTTTTTGTCTGAAATTATTTTTATCTTTCCCTTCTTTCCTAACCTTATTTCGTAATCAGTTGAGGTTTAGGTAAGGGCTCTGTTCTTTGATTAATTGTCGAAGGTGTTGATTCACCATCACTACAAGTCAGTAATAATGAAGACATAAATACCCCTTCAACTAATGTTGGTATACGGACTTTGCACTGATCTTGCCCATTCCAACGTACACTCAATACATCATCACTGTTAATCCCAGTCAGATAGACATTCCCTCCATCATTGACAATACCAAGCTCACGCCCTTTCTCGGTTGTGACACTGGCACCAAATGGCGGATAAGTTCCATCTTGTAAGCGAATGACAGCCATGGCTTTTTGTCCCGATATCACATCAAAGTGACGGTAGCCTATTGCGCCTTCTGTTAGGGTAAGTTGCTGAATTGAGCGTAATGCTTCAGCGTTATCAGGCATCTGATCAAGGTCGATGCTGGCACTACTACGGTAATAATCATTGATATCAGGCAGTACCGCTTTACCAAAAGCATTAGTACGAGTAATCGCGCCGATACTTTTCACTGGTACATCTGAAATACCATCAGTATCAACCAGTAAACGGGTACTACCAGTACGACTTGTACGGTGTAATGCACCACCTTTTGGTGTTAAAGTTGCCCCACCTTGTAGTGATAATGTCGCTGATGTGTATTCACCATTAATATGGCTCGCACTAGCAGTGACCAATGCAGCATCAGCATAATGCATGATATAGGCATCTGCAGATGGTTTACCGTTACTGCTTAAACCAGCACCAACACGATAGCTACTATTGTCATCAATACGATCGTAATAACTGACATTATGTGAATTACCGTGTTTATTAATCACCGTGTTGTAGCTAATGGTTGCACGATCGCTCCAAGGCATGCTGACATTCATATAAACACCATTATCATTGGTGCCATTGAATTTATTGCGAAACGCCGACAGACTAAGGTTGATATTTTTAAAGCTACCAATATCCATCGTTTTAGCTAATGACAAGTTATAGTTATCGTTATTAGGCTTATTCCAATAAGTCTGATGACTATAGTTTAAGTAAGCACTCAATCCCCATTCAGGGAACTGCTTACTAAACATAATGGTATAAAGCTCTTTATTGTTATCTTCTTCACCGTCACGATAACGGCGATCTAAATATTGATTCATACTCATAAAGTCACGTTCAGAGAATCGATAGCCTGCGAACGTCACTTGGCTATTTATTTGTTCAAAACGTTTTGAGTAACTTAAGCGATAAGAACCACCGTGATAACGCTTGTTATCATTTGGTATTTTGGCCCAAGAATGTGTCGCATCAAAAGAGATAGCCCCCAGCACCATTAGGTCACGACCAATACCTGCAGAAACCGAGTTATAATCGCCCGAGACTAATGAACCACCATAAAGTGACCAACCGTTACTGATCCCCCATGAGAATTCACCCATACCAAAAATAGGACCTTCCATATTACGGTCCATATCCGACGGTTTACCCGCAGATAATTTATATTGCACTCGGCCAGGACGTGTTAAATAAGGAATACTTGCTGTATCCATTTGGAATTCTTGAACAGATCCATCTTGCTCTTCAATACGTACATCTAATTTGCCACTCACTGCATCATTGATGTCTTGAATGCGAAACGGTCCTGGAGCAACCTGAGTTTCATAGATCACACGGCCTTGCTGACTAATTGTCACTTTCGCATTCGTTTTTGCCACACCCGTTACTTCAGGGGCATATCCTCTTAAGTTAGGTGGCAGCATATTGTCATCCGTAGACAAGTTAACCCCAGTAAAACGGAAGTTATCGAAAATATCAGAACGTGAGTAAGTCTCCCCCATCACTAGGCGAGCCCCTAATTGCGTGATTGCTCTATAAAGATAAAGCTGATTCCATTTCCAACTATTTTCAGTGCTATCAGGAAGCCCCGTTGTATGCTGATAACTTGCTTGCCAATCGGCACGGAAACGCCAAACACCAAGGTTTGCTCCCACGGTTCCTAAGCCTGTAACTTGTTGGCGCTGTTTTCCATTAGCGGGATCGGTCACATTAGCATTAACGTTATAGTCAAACAGTACTCCTGAGATACCATGATCCCACCGAGAAGGTGGATCCCAGTTTGGTGCCGAATATTCAAGATACGCTTGAGGGATCGTAAGAATAAGATTGCCATTTCCCAGACTTGCATTTACCGTCATTCCGGGAATAGAAGAGATATCAAGACAACTTCCATTATCTTGATATTTAACTTTTTCAGCCCATTCAGGTTTGAGCCCTATTTGATGGATCAATTCTGGCGGTAAGCAAGCCTCACTGCCTTTGGGATCATTGGCTGGTACAACATAGTTAATGTTGTAAAGTTCAGGAAGTTCATTATTATTTACGCGAACAACAAATTCATATCGGCCGGGCATAATATAGCCAGCACGAGAGAAATCTGATAAGTCGATATTTTGCTTATCTTTTAGATCCAAAATATCGGCATTAAATTCAATATCACTATTTGCTAAAGCTGAACTTGAAATACCGGAAATGCCAGTAATAATTAAATAGATCAGTACAGCAACAGGCCGAATAGTATGTTGTTTTTTCTTTTTTTCCGTCCCTAAACCAACGGTTTTGAATGTTCTAACCATAAGTTATCCAACCCGATCCATTTAATAATATTCCAGCTTAAATCGCAGCGTTGTTCTGTAATTTCCAGCTTTGGGTATTTCGTTATTTTTGACTATTCGCGCTTGGTAAAGTAACGCCATTGATTTGGAATCAATACCAACAGGAGGTAATGGCTTACCTGGAATTGCTCTCCTACCATAACGATCAGCTATCGCTAATGACGCACCTTTTGCTTCACCAAAAAGTGCAAAATTACCATTCTCGCTAGAGGGACCTTCAAACGTTGCAATAAAACGAGGGTTGTCCGCTTCCTGACCTTTTTGTTCAATTAGCGTACATTCCGTTAATCTGATAGAAAAATACTCAATAGGTCCTTGCCCTTCAGTTACTAGCATTGGAATAGAAACGATTGTCAGTGGAATAACTTGTTCACCACTTCCTGCTGCAATCGTGCAAGATGGTTCTAAGATCGAGCCTGAAAGATTAAGTACCCCAAATCGCTGATGCATGTTTTTATCTTGTTTTACATCACTCGCTACTGCTGTTGTCATCAGTAAGCTGGCAATAAGGCTTAGCCATAGTGGTGTCATCTTGCGATTCATATTTTTCTCCGTAAGAAAAAAATCGTTAAAAATAGACACAGGAAATAAAGCTCTGTACATCCTTGTACAGAACTTATTTTTTCTTACTGATAAGTCAGTGCGAAAGTTGCGATTGCAGTGAAGTCACCAGGAACAGCGGCTGCAGCAGAAGAACCTTGTAAGTAAGCAGCAAAGTTCAGATCGTTATTACCATCACGTAATGTTTGAGCAGCACTTGGTGTACCTAATTTGATTTGTTTACCACCTGCATCGGTGATAACAACAGCAGCATTTTTAGCGATACCTTCAATACCTAAAGAGCCTGCTAAGATGTCTGCATCTTCTGAACCAGTGAAAGTTGTTTGAACAGTTTTATAAGTTTCTGTTGTGCAATTCTCTAAAGTGATTTTAAAATCACGAGAATTACTACGGCCACCATCTTTTAATGCAGCTGTAGAAATTTGACCTAATGGAACAGTTTGATTTTCTGAATCAGGATGAATAGAACAAGGTGCATCAATAATTGAACCAACAAATTTAACAGTACCGTGACCTTGATCAGCAGCAAATGCAGAACCTGCAGCAACAGATAAACCTAAGCCAAGAACTAACGCTAATTTATTTAATTTCATCTTTTTGTTTCCTAAAATATAAAGGATGAAGACATTAAAAATAATAAATTCATTAGGATTGAATTATTCCTAATTGAATGACTCATTTATTGAGTTTTTGAATTTTGGTATATTGATGCCTGTCCTAAACGCAATTAAATATCGTTAGAAACAAAACAAAATACACCAAATTGTTTTGTTAAAAATTTTCATCTCGAAACTAGACTTATTTAGATGATCTTTCTTTAAATATCAAAAAAAAGAGTTTATAATTCTAAGTGCAAATACTATAATTTGTGAAAAAAGTAAAAAAATTTATTTCAGGATTTTAAACAAAGTAACCAATCATGTTTGTTTTTTAAAATAATGATAAATATCAATATGTTAATTAAAGTAAGATATATAGTTAATATTAAATTTGACTTAAGTGCGAAGCCAGAGAATAATAGTAAACAATTTGGTGTATTCTGTTTATTTCTCTAAAGATGTCTGAATTCCTCTCTTTATTTATTTTTCACTTTTTCAATCAATAGCTTTTATTTTTCAAAAATTAATAATCTTTCGATAAACTTGTTTAAAATGAACAAGTAAAAGTGAAAGCATAAAAAAAATATAATCCTTTATTGATGCATATTACTTGTTATAGTTATGCAACAATTGACTTTTGTTCCTTGTTATCTCATTGAAAAGGTTATGAAAAATGAAGCAACGCAAGTTTCTTACACGTTTTGAGATCAATTCTATTTTGAAACAAGCAAAGGAAGGACGGTATCCAGAAAGAGATTACTGCATGTTTTTAATGTGTTTTTTACATGGATTTCGCGTTAGTGAGTTATGTAAGTTAACCCTCAGCGATATTGATTTGGAAAGTAGGATACTCTATGTCAGACGTTTGAAAGGAGGGCTATCTACAACACAACCAATTATAGAAGATGAGTATGAAGCGTTAGTTAACTGGTTGAAAAAACGGGAAACATGGAGAGAAGCTGATTCTGAATGGGTGTTTTTATCTCAAAAAACAGGCCCAATTTCGCGTCAACAAGTTTATGGATTACTTCGCCGTTTAGGTAAAAAAGCTAATGTATCTATTATTCCTCACCCTCATATGCTACGCCATGCGTGTGGCTATGCCTTAGCTGATTTGGGGCGAGATACACGTCTAATTCAAGATTATTTAGGACATCGTAATATTTCACATACTGTTATCTATACTGCAAGTAATTCAAAACGTTTTTTTCACATTTGGGATGCAATAAATTAACAATTACTTTTTTATTAATATATACAATGAGGATTAATACTCTAAATAGAATAAGCTATATTTTTTCAATAAGAATAAAGTTAATTTTTATATAATTAATAAAATTAGGAATTGTTTTATACTAAAATAAATAACTGCGATTATAGATATTAATAGATTATTAATAATTACTTTTCAATTATGAAATGACTTAATATAGGTATTCTTTTTTTGATTATCTTTATTGGTTAGTAATAAGTTTGATATTAGTAATTATTTATTAATAATACTAAACATTTATCGTTCAAATTTTGAGCGAGAAATAATGACTTAATTTAAAGGTAACTTTAATTCTTTAACTTATATTCATTTGCATACCATACACACGCTTTCATATCTCACTATCCCCAGCGTTATCGTTAGGGGATAGTTATGAATTACCTTAAAAACACCATTATCCTTTTACACAAACAACCTGTCGTAGTGTATGAACTATCTCAACAAGTGATAACTGCGCCTTCATAACCGCATCAATATCCTTATAAGCCATGGGAATTTCATCAATCACATCTTTATCTTTTCGACATTCCACATGTGCAGTTGCTCTCATTTGGTCTTCAACACTAAAGGTTTTTTTCGCTGCTGTTCGACTCATTACGCGTCCTGCACCATGACTACATGAACAGAAACTTTCAGCATTTCCTTTTCCTCTCACAATAAAACTTTTAGCGCCCATTGAGCCAGGGATTATTCCCATTTCACCTTTTTGAGCCGAAACAGCGCCTTTTCGAGTCACCAGCACTTCTTCACCAAAGTGCATTTCCTTTTGCACATAATTATGGTGGCAATTTACCGCCTGTTGTTGTGTTGTAAAAGGCTTAGCTATTTGTGTTGATAATGCCGCCAACACGTGTTCCATCATAATTTCACGGTTATGTCGGGCAAAATCCTGTGCCCATTCTACGGCTTCTATATAGTCATCATAGAAAAGTGTCCCTTCTCTTAAATATGCTAAGTTTCTATCTGGCAAGTTAGCGATATGTTCCCTCATATCTTCTTGTGCCATTTGTATAAATAGCGTACCGATAGCATTACCGACGCCACGAGAGCCACTATGTAACATGACCCAAACATTATCTGATTCATCAAGGCACAACTCGATAAAGTGATTCCCTGTTCCTAATGTTCCAAGATGATGATAGTTATTCGTATTTCGCAAACGTGGGTACTTATCAGTTAACACCTTAAAACGCCCTTCAAGTTGTTGCCAATGCTGATCAACAAGTTTAGGCGGGTTCTTCCATGAACCACGATCGTTCCCTGATTGATAACTTGTTCTTCCATGAGGTACTGCTCTTTCTATTGCCGTTCTTATGGCAAATAAATTATCAGGCAGATCATTTGCGTGTAATGATGTTTTCACCGCTATCATTCCACAACCGATATCCACACCAACAGCTGCCGGAATAATCGCACCTTGGGTTGGGATAACACTGCCTATTGTTGAACCTTTTCCTAAGTGAACATCAGGCATGACCGCCATATGTTTAAAGATAAAAGGCATCTTAGCGGTATTGATAAGCTGCTTTAGAGCATCAGCCTCAACAGGCACACCATTTGTCCACATTTTAATTTCAGCAGTCCCTACTTCTTTTACTATTTGGTGATCCAATATCATGCTTATGCTCCTTTAATTTGTACTAACCCGTTTAATACTTGGTCTAAACCGCCATAAACGGAAATCTTATCAATACGTTCTGCAATACGTTCTACGGTTTCTAGCTCTTTTAACCGTAAGGCTACAGGATTGTTTTCCATCACTTTTGCCGTATTTAATAGAGAACGCGTTGCGGATGTTTCTTCTCTTCGACGAATAACATTAGCCTGAGCTGATTTTTCTGCCTCAACCACTTGCGCTAAAATCGTTTTCATTTCACCCGGTAAAACAATATCTTTTACCCCTAATGAAGCCACTTCAATACCATATCCTTGAGTGACTTCACTGATTTTTTCACTGACTAAACTATCTATCAGGCTTTTATTTTCTAATAATTCATCCAGCGTTCTTGTTCCTACTGCTTCGCGTAAAGCAAATTGCAACTCTTTATATAAAAACTCCAATGGTGAAGCTAATTGTTGATATGCTAAAAGTACGTCGCTATAACGCCAGTTAGCCGATAAATTAATACGCAGTGTCACTTTGTCTTTTGTTAAGATCTCCTGTCCACTCACATCCAGTGTTTGTAAACGCATATCGACTACTTCAACATCCACTTTATGCTGATAACGCCAATAGCCTTTTAATCCCGGTGGCAATAACGCTTGTGTTTCCCCATTGATCCGAATAACACCATTATGCCAAGCAGGAATATCCACATTGAGGATCCCTTCACTTCCTTTTATGACTTGATTTCGTAATTTAGGATGCTGGAGTTTTTTCATCAACATTGAAGATACTTCAAGTTCATCGATAGATACTATTTCTAGAGAACGGTCGGCATAACGCCAATATAAACGTCGTGTTCCTGGTGCTAAGATCTCTTTTAAAGAGCCGTTTTCATATAAAAGGCCAATCTCTTCATCCGATAACACAATATCAAAACCATACTCAGCTACCCATTTAGGATAATATTGACGTAAAAATTCGGCTTTCTCGCTTTCTAATGCCCCCCCATTTAAAGGGAAGAGATCTACACTGAGCTGACGCCCAAAATCAAAAAACTTATGCTCACCTGCTGTTAGCACATCAATGTACTCATCTTTTTTCTTTAAAAGTGCTAACTGCCCCTGTTTTACCACTATTGTTGTTTTTATCATTTTTCGTTCCTTCTTCTTTTATTCTTCTTTATATAGTGCAATTTATCGTGACTTACTTTTCCACGGGCAAGCTTTGCGAAACTGAAAGGAAAACAAGAGAGGAACGATACTTTGTTTGTCTCTTCTTCTGCTATCAATCCAGCTCAGTTGCTGGTGGATAAGTAAGGTGACGGTGCAGCTGTCACAACGATTTTTTTATTTAATTTTACATTTGGATTTGTAATGGTTTTGGTGTCAGGAATCGAACCTGAAAATAACCCTCTTCACCTACAGAGTCTCGATGTGGAGGAACACATTTAGATAACACGACAGAGTGTTCTTTATGTGCCTACCAGATTTAAAATCTGCTCAAGACAGTAATAACATTGCCAATATCGTGCCAAGTTTTAAAAAAACACCAAAAATATTTTTAATTCATTGTTTTTATTAATTAAATTATTTTTAGTGTTATTTTTAGATATTTACCCATTAAATTAAAAACAACAGAACCCTATCTTTTTATCTATATATTTATAAAAATAGATAAAAAATAAGTAGGGATAACTTAATGAAACGCAAAGTAGTGATTGGTGTTTTAGGCACAACATTAGATAAAAGAGGTAAAAGCCATAAAAGGTGGAATTCATGGCGCCCAACTATTTCCATTTGTCATCAAAAGGATTTTCCTGTTAGCCGATTAGTGATGATCCACCAGCCTAATGATTCAATGTTAGCGTCAAAAATCACTGAAGATATTCATACCATTTCACCTGATACTGAGGTGTGGCCTTATGAAATTGATATTTGTGATCCGTGGGATCTTGAAGAAGTTTACAGCCATTTTCTTGATTTTGCCGTGAATTATCCATTTGATACTGAAAATGAAGAATATTATGTGCATATCACAACGGGAACACATATTGCTCAAATTTGTTGGTTTCTACTGACAGAAGCACACTACTTGCCAGCAAAACTATTACAAACCTCACCCACATCTAAAATAGAAAATAAAGACGGTGTGAAAACCATACAGTCAGCTACGGGCAGTTATGCCATTATTGACCTTGATTTAAGTCGTTATACAAAATTAACGAGCCGGTTTGAGCACTACCATAATGAGTCACTCTCTTTTTTAAAATCGGGGATTGCCACACGTAATGAACGCTTCAATACTTTAATTGCTCAGATTGAACGAGTCGCATTGCGCTCTTTTGCTCCTATTCTATTAACTGGTCCCACTGGTGCTGGAAAATCATTTCTTGCTCAACGTATTTATGAATTACGACAATCACGCCATTTTGTAAAAGGGCGTTTTATCGCTGTTAACTGCGCCACTTTGCGAGGAGACAATGCGATGTCCACTTTATTTGGACATGTAAAAGGTGCATTTACAGGGGCATTACAAGCCAGACATGGCTTATTAAGAGAAGCAGATAAAGGGATTTTATTTCTTGATGAAATTGCAGAATTAGGACTTGATGAGCAAGCGATGCTACTTAAAGCAATAGAAGAAAAATCTTTTTATCCTTATGGTTCAGATACTGAGGTACAAAGTGATTTTCAGCTAATCGCAGGAACACATCGTGATATGGACAAGCAAATTGCAAAAGGACTTTTTCGTGAAGATCTCTATGCAAGGATCAACTTATGGTCTTTTTCACTACCTGGTCTAGCCGATCGTAAAGAGGATATTGAGCCTAATATCGATTATGAATTGCATCACTTTACAAAACGCCATCAAAAGGTAATCCGTTTTAACTCTGATGCGAAATCTCACTATATTCGGTTTGCCACATCTGAACAGGCATTATGGCGTGGTAATTTTCGTGAACTTAGTGCTAGTATAACGCGAATGGCAACACTTGCCGAAAATGGTCGTATTACTCTAGCACTTGTTGAGGAAGAAATTAGCCGTTTAAGACAAAATTGGGGAATAACTTCTTCTTTATTAAAAGATCAGGATATCGATCTTTTCGATCTCAGCCAACTGAATACGGTTATCAAAACTTGCCAGCAATCATCAACTCTCTCAGAAGCCGGTAGAAAACTTTTCGCAGTATCAAGACAAAATAAAAAACAGCCCAACGATGCCGATCGCCTACGCAAATACCTTGCGAAATTTGATTTAAGCTGGGAACAAATTCAACATGGAGAATAATATTTCATTATGGAGCTCATTTTTTTAGGCACTAATGCTGGTGTTCCTTCTAAAGATCGGAACGTCACAAGTATGGTGCTTGATTTACAAAATAAACAAAAAAGTATGTGGATGTTCGATTGTGGTGAAGCGACACAACATCAGATACTGCATACCCGCGTGAAACTACCGCGTTTAAATAAAATTTTTATTACCCATTTGCATGGCGATCATATTTTTGGTTTACCAGGATTACTTTGTAGTCGCTCAATGGGGGGAACAGAAACACTTTTAACAGTGTATGGCCCTACGGGTATAAAAGCTTTTATAGAAACAGCGCTGACATTAAGTCAATCCTATTTAACTTACCCTATTAATATTATTGAGATTGACGAAGCTGGTTTTCTGTTTGAAGAAGAAGGAATGAAAGTCAGTTGTGAAGCGCTTTCTCATCCAGTACCTTGTTTTGGCTATCGCTTAGAAGAAGAAAATAGCCCCGGTAAACTCGATGCTCAGAAGCTAAAAGCTGAAAATATTCCGACCGGCCCTTGGTTACAAGAGTTAAAACAAGGCAAAACTATTACGTTGCCCGATGGCAGAGTCATTGATGGCCAAGAATATATCGGCCCTGAAATAAAAGGACGCTGTATTGCTATTTTTGGTGATACACAACCCACTCCGGATGCATTAAAACTAGCAAATAATGCAGATGTTATTGTGCATGAAGCAACGTTTAAGCATGAAATGGCAGAACAAGCCAATAGTCGCGGGCATTCAACTACAGTACAAGCTGCAACATTAGCAAAAGACGCTAATGTCAAAAAGTTGATTATTACCCATCTTAGTAGCCGCTATTTACCCGAAGAGTGCGTTGAGTTACTCAATGAATGCCAACACGTTTTTAGCCATACTGAAATTGCGTCTGATTTTGCTGTGTTTAAGTTATAGTTCTACGACTAGAAAGTAACAATAGCGACATTATGTCGCCATTGTTACTCTACAGCATTCACCTAATCATCGATTTGTATTTTAATTAATTATTCTGCAGTGGTGCGGTACGTTTTATCTTGCCATCTTGCAAAATAAAATTCACTTTCCCATCCCAAAATTCAGCTAAAAAAACATCTTCAGGCTTATCAATATGCTGGTTTTTCATTTCTTCTTGTAACCATGCTTCATCTTTTTCTATTTGTACTAATTCTGAAGTACGGATAACGCCATCTTTCATCACTATCAAGGATGGCATTTTAGCACCGTCACACACTACCGTAATTTGTCCATCAGGTTCAATTTGCGCATAATTGACCTCTTGAAACGAATGAATACCTTGAGCATGAAGACGAGACGTTATGTTTAAAATATCTATTTTATTCTTTTTCTCCATGATGTTTTCCATTATAAACTCGCCGTTCTTTATAATAGGAATAGGATTGCCAATCGTCACCGCACGGAAAAAGTTGAATCGCTTACTAATATAATTAAGCAAAGAGATAAAACAGACACCAATTAAAAAGACGATAATATATTGATAAAGAGGGATTGCATCGGTATAAATTACCCCTCCCATAATGCCACCAAGGACAAAATTGCCAATAAAATCAATAGGTGTTAATTGAGAGAGTTGTGTTTTACCCGATAAATTCATATGGGCTAATATGATAGTAAAACCAATAATAAATTTAATAATAACCAGAAAGTAATATTCCATTTTTGTCTCACATTTCCAATAACTTCTGCACTTATTATAAAGCAGAAAATCTCACCTAGATAAAAATTTAAATTATTTTTGATGATATTTGACTAAGAAAAAACACTTAATATACTTAGGTTTGTTGATTTTAAGACTCATACTATACTTATTAGGATAGCTTATCCGTAAAATCTTATTCGGATTCAGAACTCAATAGCTTCTCGCCTTTTCTATTTCTTACGCGGGATTTCACTGAATTGTTTTTAAACTCACATTTTGGAGAAAAAAATGAATAAAAAACTACTTACTTCATTGGTTCTAGCGGGTCTTGTCACTATTACAGCAGGTTGTGATGATTCATCTAAGAAAGTCGATGATAGCATTGATAAAGCAAAAGAAACCGCTACTCAAGTCACTGAAACAGCGCAAGATAAAGCCAATGAATTGACTGAACAAGCCAAAGATAAAGCTGCCGACTTGAAAGAAAATGCATCAGCAAAATCAGATGAATTGACACAACAAGCTCAAGAGCTAAAAGATAAAGCTGAACAAAAAGCCGCTGAGTTAAAAGATGCGAGTGCTAACAAAGCTGAAGAAATAAAGCAAAGCCTAGAAGCTGAAAGTAATAAATTATCTGAAAAAGCCGCAGAGCTAAAACAAGATGCAAGCAAAGCAGCAGATAACCTGATGCAAGAAACAGATAAAAAGATTGATCAACTGAAAGGTGACGCGTCAAAAACCAGCGATGATGTAAAACAACAAGCTCAAGAGACTGAAAATAAAGCAATTGATAAAGCGGATCAATTAACTGATCAAGCCAAACAAAAAATTGATGATTTAAAAACTGAAAACAAATAATCCGATTTCAGTTTTTTTGATGAATTGAGAGCCAGTGAACTTTCACTGGCTTTTTTTGTATAAAAAAAAGCCAAGGGTTGATCGTTTAAGCAAAAAATGTAACCATGTTCTCCTTTTTTCAACAGGAGAAACCTATTAAAGAGCGAAAGCATCTAGAATATAAAGTTATTAATAAATTGATTTAATTGTATTTTTCTTCATCTTGCGGAAAAAATAATTTACTTCCGTTCTTTTATAAAACATTTATCCAATTTTGTGTTTTATTCAAATTTTCTTATGAACTTTTCTTTTCTGGTAATACAAGCAATCAGATAATGGGTAGCGAAAAGTCTCTTTCTAAGAAAATAACTATAAATAGGTTAACTATGAGTCAACAAAACGATATAACCCCTCAAAAAAAAGTTAGGATGAAAATTAATCCTCCCGTTTTTTATACATCAGCGTTGTTAATTTTACTGGTCGTTGGTTTCTCTGCGTTATTTCCTGAGTTAGCTAATGATAAATTAGGTCATCTTCAGGAAAATCTCTTCAGAAACGCGAGCTGGTTCTACATTCTAGCCGTTGCATTGGTTTTGCTGAGTGTGACTTATTTAGGGCTTTCCCGCTTTGGTGAAATCAAGTTAGGGCCTGATCATGCTCGCCCTCACTTTAGTTACTTTGCTTGGTTTGCCATGCTCTTTTCAGCAGGTATGGGGATCGGCTTAATGTTCTTTGGTGTTGCCGAACCTGTTATGCATTACCTAATGCCTCCGACTGGCGAAGCTCAAACCGTAGAAGCCGCGAAAGAAGCGATGCGATTAACCTTTTTCCACTGGGGATTACATGCATGGGCAATTTACGCCATTGTCGCATTGATCTTAGCTTTCTTCTCTTATCGCCATGGTTTACCGTTAACACTACGCTCTGCACTTTATCCAATTATTGGTGATCGCATATATGGCCCAATTGGTCATGCTGTTGATATTTTCGCTGTGATGGGAACCGTATTTGGTGTCGCAACCTCCCTTGGCTTTGGTGTTCTGCAAGTTAATGCGGGTTTAAATCACCTCTTTAATGTACCAATTAATCCAACCATTCAAGTAATATTGATTGTAGTGATAACAGGGCTTGCAACCATTTCTGTTGTATCTGGGTTAGAGAAAGGGATCCGCTTTTTATCTGAACTTAACTTAGGATTGGCGGTTATTCTTCTTTTATTAGTCATTACTCTCGGCCCAACCGTATTGATATTAAAATCATTTGTTGAAAATACGGGGGGATATCTATCCGAAATTGTCAGTAAAACTTTTAATCTTTACGCATATGAACCCAAATCGAGTGATTGGTTAGGGGGATGGACACTGCTTTATTGGGGATGGTGGTTATCATGGTCTCCATTTGTAGGGATGTTTATTGCCCGCATTTCTCGAGGCCGTACTATTCGTGAGTTTGTTGTCGGTGTCCTGTTTGTTCCCGCTGGCTTCACTTTACTTTGGATGACCGTTTTTGGTAACACTGCGATCCATTTAATCAAAGATAAAGGTGCAGAAGTCCTCGCCAATATCGTACAACAAGATGTGTCATTGGCTTTATTTGAGTTCTTAAATTATTTCCCATTCTCGTCTGTTTTATCCTTCGTTGCGATGTTGATGGTAATCGTCTTCTTTGTGACTTCAGCAGACTCAGGCGCTATGGTTGTTGATACTTTAGCTTCTGGCGGTGATAGCGAAACGCCAGTATGGCAACGTATTTTCTGGGCTGCCTTAATGGGTATCTCTGCAATTACTTTATTATTAGCGGGTGGTTTGACTGCACTACAAACAGTAACTATTGCAAGTGCACTCCCCTTCTCAATAGTATTGCTTGCTTCTATTTATGGACTGATAAAAGCATTGCGAGTGGATGTATATAAACGTGATAGTCAACAGTTAACTACGATTGCACCACCAGCCAGTCGTAATCCAATCCCTTGGCAACGTCGTTTAAGAAATATTGCCTATTTTCCTAAACGCTCTCATGTAAAACGTTTTATGGATGAAGTCATTCAACCCTCAATGGAAATGGTCTCTGCTGAGTTAAGTAAACAAGCAACACAATGCTATATCCATAACGAAGAAGATGATCGCATTGGCTTCGAAGTCGATTTAGGCGATGACATGAATTTCTTCTATGAAGTTCGCCTGCGTTTTTATACTCAACCGGCCTTTGCTTTAGCAGGATTAAGTGATGAAGAAAGAGACGAAGAGCATAAATATTATCGTGCTGAAATTCATTTAAAAGAAGGTGGGCAAGATTATGATGTAATGGGTTGGACGAAAGAACAAATCATTCACGATATTCTTGATCAGTATGAAAAACACATTCACTTCTTGCATGTATTAGGTAAGCAATAATTTTATCTGCATGACAGCAACAAAAAGGAGATGCTATGACATCTCCTTTTTTCTTATCAAATAATTTATTTCTCTGATTGTTCAATATCATCTAAGTTAAGTGCAATCAGCTCTTTTAATAATCCGGATAACCGTTGTAGTTTTTCAGTCGAAAACTTTTGCTCAAGTAATTGATAACCTTCTTCAATTTTAGGCTGAATTTTATCGTATAAACTTTGCCCATTAGCAGAAAGTGAAACAAAAAGTTTACGTTGGTCACTTATCGGTTTTAAACGACAAATTAGCTCGTCTCTTTCCATTCTAATAAGAATACCCGTTAGACTTGGTCGAAGAATACACGATTTTTGCGCTAATTCGTGGAAATCAATAGAACGTTTATCCGCAAGTACACGAATGATACGCCACTGCTGTTCTGTCAGATTATGCTCTTTGAGAACAGGTCGAAAAAAACCCATCGCAGATTCCCGTGCTTGTAATAGCGCGATAGTTAATGATTCATGCATAATCAAGAAGCTCTTTATATGGTGTTATAGGTGAAATGACAAAATATCACTCAATATAGACAGTGAAAAAATACCGCTGTTTATAGTTTATAAATGGCTATATTCTAAGAATAGACTAATTGTTACAATTATTCATATTAACAAATAAATAAAGTTGACTCAATTTTTGCAATTTTCTTCCCTTTCTGCAATTTATCACCCATGCCCCTTTTCAGAGCTAAATTCATCTTCCACAACATCTTGAGCTATTCACAATTTTTATAAATTGGCAATTTGTGTTATCTCTTTATCAACCCAAAAAAGTAGCTTGATTTGCCTATTATCCTACTTCTAAATTAGGAATAATGTCGCTTAGCGATAAGGTTGTCTCACAGTTTTTGAGATAAAGTTAATGGGTTGTAACAAAGAAAGATTGCTATCTTTGTTCATGCGCGGTAGCGTTACAGCTTTTAAACAACGCAACAAAGAGACCGGCAATAGCATTACAACTTTGTTAGCGGAGTAGTCAGATGATTTTTATAGTTATCTAACTAATAAATTATTTTAAGTGAAGACGCCCACAGACGAGAAGTCTGGCAGTAGGAGTAAATAATGTCTGAGGAAAAACAGGCTAACCCACTTTTTCGGGATGCAATGGCAAGCTTAGGTGCTGCAGTCAATATCGTGGCAACAAATGGCGATGCGGGTTGTTGTGGCTTAACAGCAACTGCGGTATGTTCTGTTACTGATAACCCACCTACCGTAATGGTTTGCATCAATAGTAAAAGTCAGATGAACTCTATTTTTCAAGAAAATGGAAAATTAAGCATCAATATATTAAATCATGAGCAAGAAGAAATGGCATGTCATTTCGCCGGAATGACAGGGCTCGCGATGGCAGATCGCTTTACCCAACCAGGATGGCAAAATGGACAATTACAACAACCTGTATTAACAAATGCACTTGCCTGCCTAGAAGGTGATATTCATGATGTACGCCAAATCGGTACTCATTTTGTTTATATGACCGAAATTAAGACTATTTCAGTACGTGAAGATGGTGATGGACTTATTTATTTCAAACGTCGTTTCCATTCTGTTAAAAATAAACAAGTCCCTATCCCTGCTTAAATTTCACTTATTTTACCTCACGATAAAAACGCACTTTTAATAAGGGCGTTTTTATTGACTATAATCACACCATAAAATTAAATATTTATTTATATTAAATGAATACTTATTTAATAGGATAGCATTAGCTAACTTTTAGACACTTATTAAACATTTATTAACATCTGTTTGTTATAAAAGAATAATTTTTAATTATAATAAAAAATTTCTTTCTAGAATCAATCAGTCACATAATCAAAAATATTTTCTCTCTACCTTTCCCCTTTATCTTTATTTAATTTACTAAGATTAAAATATAAACAAATAATAATTCCATTGATTGTATTTTATACAAAAAATCAATTAAATGACTTTATTTGAAAATAAACTAATGAATATTTTTTTCAATCTGGTATTAATCTTACCCACAGTGTGATCAACCTTTGAGAAGTCATTTCATCAATATATTAGTCTACTCGACTTGCTGATTACCTTCTTAAATTTGCAAACATCACTCTAAATACGACAGATAATGTTACCGTCGTGTAACATTCCTCGTGAATGTGAGTAAATAACATCGTTGTTGAAAATAAATAATAATTAGGGGCATTACAGATATGGATAAACCCGCTCAAGTCGGTTTATTACAACAGCCTAAACCATTCTTTATGATTTTCTTTGTAGAATTATGGGAACGTTTTGGTTACTACGGCGTACAAGGTATTCTTGCCGTTTATTTTGTTAGTAAACTCGGTTTCTCTCAAGAACAGGCTTTCATTACTTTTGGTGCATTCTCTGCGCTGGTTTATGGGCTTATTTCTATTGGTGGTTATGTTGGTGACCACTTATTAGGAACAAAACGAACAATTGTTTTAGGTGCTATTGTCTTGGCTATCGGTTATTTTATGACTGGTATGTCAATTATGTATCCTAATTTAATTTTCTACGCATTAGGCACTATCGCGGTAGGTAATGGTTTATTTAAAGCTAACCCAGCCAGCCTATTAGCAAAATGTTATCCACCTAAAGATCCACGTCTTGATGGTGCATTTACACTATTTTATATGTCGATTAATATCGGCTCATTAATTTCTTTATCTATCGCCCCTGTACTTGCAGAACGTTACGGATATGCACTGACTTATAATATCTGTGGTATTGGCTTGATCATGGCGTTATTAGTTTATTTCTTCTGTCGTAAAATGGTTGCCAATATTGGTTCTGAACCAGACCATTTACCAATGAGCTTTAACAAACTGTTATTAGTTATTGTTGGTTCAATTGCGATGGTATTTGTTTGTGCATGGTTACTGCACAACGTGATGATTGCAAATATCGTTTTAGTCAGCCTGTCCATTATTGTTGTTTTCATTTATTTCCGTGAAGCTTTTAAACAAAAAGACAGAGTTGCTCGTAATAAAATGTATGTTGCATTTGTTCTGATGTTAGAAGCAGTTGTTTTCTACATTCTGTATGCTCAGATGCCAACTTCACTGAACTTTTTTGCTATTCATAACGTTCATCACACACTTTTAGGCTTTGATATTAATCCTGTAAGCTTCCAAGCACTAAACCCATTCTGGATCATTGTTGCTAGCCCAATCCTTGCTATCGCTTACAGTCATTTTGGCGCAAAAGGTAAAGACCTTTCAATGCCAGCGAAGTTTACCGCAGGTATGCTTCTATGCTCATTAGGTTTTCTTACAGCGGCAGCATCAGGTATGTGGTTTGCCGATGCTCAAGGCTTAACATCTCCTTGGTTTATCGTTCTGGTTTACTTATTCCAGAGTTTAGGTGAACTGATGATCAGTGCGTTAGGTTTAGCAATGGTTGCTGCATTCGTACCACAATACATGATGGGCTTTATTTTAGGTATGTGGTTCTTAACACAAGCCACAGCCTATCTGTTAGGGGGTTATGTAGCGACGTTCACAGCCGCACCAGAAGGTATTACAGATCCACTACAAACCTTACCTATTTATACCGATGTATTTGGTAAAATTGGCATAGTAACCTTAATTGTGGGCTTGGTTATGTGGGCAACAGTCCCCCTACTAAACCGAATGATGAAAGAAGAAAGCAAAAACGTTAAAGTTGCTTAATCTTTCAATCTAAATTAAATATTAATAAAAGCGCTTTTAATAGGCGCTTTTATTTTGCAATAAAAAACATTCTTTCGTTTAAGCGTTACCATGATTTTCCACTTTTCTTGATATATAAAAAAACCCGCCAAATAAGCGGGTTTAATTTAATCATTAAGAGTGATCAATTACAGAACATCAACTGAATTCAGTTCTTTAAATGCTTGCTCCAAACGAACAACCATAGATGATTGTGCGTGACGCAACCAGTTACGTGGGTCGTAGTATTTCTTGTTAGGTTTATCAGCACCTTCTGGGTTACCTAACTGGCCTTGCAGATAGGCTTCATTCTTTTTGTAGAACTGTAAGATACCATCCCAAGTTGCCCACTGAGTATCTGTATCGATATTCATTTTGATAACACCATAATCAACAGCTTCTTTGATTTCTTCAGCCGAGGAACCTGAACCGCCGTGGAAAACGAAATCTAAGCTATTGTGTGGTAGATTGAATTTCTGTGATACGTAGTCTTGTGAGTTACGCAGAATTTTTGGCGTTAATTGAACGTTACCTGGTTTATAAACACCGTGAACGTTACCGAAAGAGGCTGCGATAGTGAAACGAGGACTTACCGCGCTCAGTTTTTCATATGCATAAGCAACATCTTCTGGTTGTGTATACAGAGCAGAGCTGTCCATACCTGTATTATCAACACCATCTTCTTCACCACCAGTACAGCCTAATTCGATTTCTAAAGTCATATCGATTTTAGCCATACGCGCTAAATATTTAGCACAGATTTCGATGTTTTCTTCTAATGATTCTTCAGATAAGTCAATCATATGAGAAGAGAACAGTGGTTTGCCTGTTTTAGCATAGTGTTTTTCACCTGCATCTAACAGACCATCAATCCATGGTAATAATTTTTTCGCACAGTGGTCAGTATGCAGAATAACAGGAACACCATAATATTCAGCCATTTGATGCACATGATGAGCACCAGAAATTGCACCTAAAATAGCAGCTTGCTGTGGTACATCAGATTTAAGACCTTTACCTGCGATAAATGCAGCACCACCGTTAGAGAACTGTACAATAACAGGAGAACGAACTTTCGCAGCAGCTTCTAACACAGCATTGATTGAGTCAGTACCTACACAGTTAACCGCAGGCAGAGCAAATTTATTTTCTTTTGCTACTGCAAATACTTTTTGTACATCATCACCAGTGATGACACCCGGTTTCACGAAATCAAAAACTTTAGACATGTAATAAGATCCTATATTTGGAACAGGTAGAAAATAATTTTCTACCTGTATGAGCTGACTTAATTACTGTTTAGCGCGTTCTTCTAACATTGCAACAGCAGGAAGTTTTTTGCCTTCAACGAATTCTAGGAAAGCACCACCACCGGTTGAAATGTAAGAGATTTTGTCTGCGATATCAAATAAATCAATAGCAGCTAGCGTATCACCACCGCCAGCGATAGAGAATGCTTCACTATCTGCGATTGCTTTAGCAACGATTTCTGTACCTTTACGGAAGTTAGGGAATTCAAACACACCTACCGGACCGTTCCACAGAATAGTTTTTGCATTTTTCAGAATTTCAGCTAAACGTTCAGCAGTCACATCACCGATATCCAATACTTGTTCATCATCTTTAATGTCATTTGCTGATTTCAATACAGCTTCTGCTGTTTCAGAAAATTCAGTTGCAACACGAACATCGCTTGGTACTGGAATATCACATTTTTCCATTAATTTCTTAGCATCATCGACAAGATCAGCTTCATATAAAGAACGGCCTACTGGGTGACCTTCTGCTGCGATAAAGGTATTTGCGATACCACCACCAACGATTAATTGGTCAGCGATTTTTGATAAAGAATCTAATACAGTCAGTTTAGTTGAAACTTTAGAACCACCAACAATTGCAACCATTGGGCGTGCTGGTTTATCTAATGCTTTACCTAATGCTTCAAGTTCTGCTGATAACAGTGGGCCAGCACAAGCAACTTGTGCAAATTTAGCAACACCATGAGTTGATGCTTGAGCACGGTGAGCTGTACCGAATGCATCCATTACAAATACATCACATAATGCAGCGTATTGTTTAGACAGTGTTTCGTCGTCTTTCTTTTCGCCTTTGTTAAAACGAACGTTTTCAAGAACAACTAATTCACCGGCATTAACTTCAACACCGTTTAAATAGTCTTTAGCAAGACTGACAGGTGCAGTTAATTTGTCTTTCAGATAGTCAACAACTGGTTTTAAAGAGAACTCTTCGTTGTACTCACCTTCGGTAGGACGGCCTAAGTGAGAAGTTACCATCACTTTAGCGCCTTGTTTTAACGCGGCTTCAATTGTTGGTAAAGAAGCACGGATACGCGCATCTGAAGTCACTTTACCATCTTTTACTGGAACGTTCAGGTCAGCACGGATAAGAACTCGTTTACCCGCTAGGTCTAAATCGGTCATCTTAATTACAGACATGATGAATCCTCTCATTGATTCTCTAAAATTTAGTAATCTTCTGTTCAGTGTGTTGTATTTTACGCGACACCGTCATTAAAACATGATTATTTAAAACCAGTTGCAGCCATTGCTAACGTTGTATCAAGCATCCGATTAGCAAAGCCCCATTCATTATCACACCAGACTAACGTCTTGATCAGGTGTTGCCCACTGACTCTTGTTTGAGTGCCGTCAACGATAGCACTATGAGGGTCGTGGTTAAAATCAGTTGAGACTAATGGCAATTCTGTGTAATCCACTATACCACGAAATGCGCCAGTTGCTGATTTTTGAATTAACCGATTGACATCTAACACATTTACAGCAGTTTTTACAGTGATACTTAAATCAATTGCCGTCACATTAATTGTAGGAACTCGTACAGAAATTGCCTCAAAATGATCCTTAAATTTTGGGAAAATCCGAGTAATTCCTGCGGCTAATTTCGTATCAACAGGAATGATAGATTGTCCTGCGGCACGAGTACGGCGTAAATCCTTATGATATGCATCAATCACGGGTTGATCGTTCATGGCTGCATGGATTGTTGTTACTGTTCCTGACTCTATATTAAACGCATCATCCATCATTTTAATGATGGGAATAATACAGTTTGTTGTACAAGATGCATTTGAAACAATGCGGTGTTCTTTTTTAAGTTCATGTTGATTAACACCAAAAACCACTGTTGCATCTAAATCTGTTGTCCCCGGATGAGAAAAGAGCACTTTTTTTGCACCTTGTGCAATATGAGCTTCACCATCAGCACGAGAGCCATAAGCACCACTACAATCAAGCACAACATCAATACCAAGCTCACCCCAAGGTAAATCAGCAATATCAGCATGATGAAAAAGACGAATGCTATCATCACCTACTTGCAATAAATCGTTATTAATTCGTACATCCCAAGCAAAACGTCCGTGACTGGAGTCATACTTGAGAAGATGCCCAATGCCTTGTGCATCAGCCAATTCATTTATTGCAACAACCGTTATTTCAGCCCGTTTACCTGATTCATAAAGCGCTCTTAACACATTACGCCCTATACGACCAAAACCGTTAATAGCGACTCTGATTGTCATGTGACTTCCTTGATAACTTGTGATTTGCAACCGCTTAGAATAATAGAGCAAGATACTAATCAACAACGATAAATCAAGTAAATCTAGAAATTGTGCAGTCACCGACATTTTAGCATTAACTGAAACGGTTCAGCTTATTGATAATCAGATTACGAGAAATGAGAGAAGATCGCAATAGTAAACAAAGATGGAAGGATAAAAAAAGAGCACATCTGAGAAATTCTTCCCAAAAATGTGCTCTTGTTAACACTTATTGATTATTTAAGTAAAGATTTTGCCTGTGTGACCACATTTTCAACAGTAAAACCAAACTCTTCAAATAATTCGTTTGCAGGTGCAGATTCGCCGAAGCTATGCATACCAACAATCGCGCCTTCTAAACCAACATATTTGAACCAATAGTCAGCAATACCAGCTTCGATAGCAACACGTGCTTTCACTGATGTTGGTAATACTGCTTCACGGTAATCTGCATCTTGCTTATCAAATGCATCTGTTGCTGGCATAGAAACAACACGTACTTTACGGCCTTCAGCAGTCAGTTGATCATAAGCGCTAACCGCTAATTCAACTTCAGAACCTGTGGCAATAAAGATTAATTCAGGCGTACCAGCACAATCTTTCAGGATGTAACCACCCTTCTCAATATTTGCCAGTTGCTCTGGAGTACGTGGTTGTTGTGCAAGATTTTGACGAGAGAAGATCAGCGCTGTAGGGCCATCTTTACGATCAATAGCATATTTCCATGCAACAGCTGATTCAACTTGGTCACATGGACGCCATGTGCTCACGTTTGGAGTGACACGCAGGCTTGCCATTTGCTCAACAGGTTGGTGAGTTGGGCCATCTTCACCCAGACCGATAGAGTCATGAGTATAAACAAAGATACTGCGGATCTTCATCAGTGCAGCCATACGCACTGCATTACGCGCATATTCCATAAACATCAGGAAGGTTGCGCCGTAAGGAACAAAACCGCCATGTAATGCAATACCGTTCATGATTGCAGACATACCAAATTCACGCACACCGTAATGGATGTAGTTACCGGCCTTGTCTTCGTTCAGTGCTTTAGAACCAGACCACATGGTCAGGTTACTTGGTGCTAAGTCCGCAGAACCGCCCATGAATTCTGGTAATACTTTACCGAATGCTTCTAATGCATTTTGAGACGCTTTGCGACTTGCGATGCTTGAAGGATTTTGTTGCAGATTTTCAATAAATGCTTTGGCATCTTTTTCCCAGTTTGCGGGTAATTCACCAGAAACACGACGTTTGAATTCAGCCGCTAATTCAGGGAACTGTGCTGCGTATGCAGCAAATTTAGCATCCCATGCAGCTTCTTTTGCTTTACCCGCTTCTTTCGCATCCCACTCTTTATAGATTTCTTGTGGAATTTCGAATGCGCCATATTCCCAACCTAACGCTTTACGTGTTTCAGCAATTTCTGCATCACCTAATGGGGAACCGTGAGAATCAGCAGTACCTGCTTTATGAGGGGAACCAAAACCGATAGTGGTTTTACAAATCAACAGTGAAGGCTTGTCAGTAATTTGTTTTGCTTCTTCAACCGCGGCTTTGATGCTTGCTGCATCGTGTCCATCAATGCCACTGATGACATGCCAGCCATAAGCGTCAAAACGTTCTGCTGTGTTATCAGTAAACCAACCGTGCACTTGACCATCAATAGAGATGCCATTGTCATCATAGAATGCAATCAGTTTACCTAACTGTAATGTTCCAGCTAAAGAACACGCTTCATGAGAGATACCTTCCATCATACAACCATCACCCATAAAGGCGTAGGTGTAGTGGTCAACAATGTCATGACCAGGACGGTTAAATTGAGCCGCTAATGTACGTTCTGCAATAGCAAAGCCCACTGCGTTTGCAATACCTTGACCTAAAGGACCCGTTGTTGTTTCAACACCAGGGGTATAACCATATTCTGGGTGACCCGGCGTTTTAGAATGCAATTGACGGAAGTTTTTTAGATCATCTAAAGAAACTTGATAACCAGACAGGTGCAGTAAGCTATAAATCAGCATTGAAGCGTGGCCGTTAGATAATACGAAACGGTCACGATCAGCCCAGTTAGGGTTAGTCGGGTTATGATTTAAAAAATCACGCCATAATACTTCTGCAATATCAGCCATACCCATAGGGGCGCCAGGGTGTCCTGATTTCGCTTTTTGCACAGCATCCATACTTAAAAAACGGATCGCATTAGCAAGGGTTTTACGAGTGGTCATTTTCTACTCCAAGTCGGATAAAAAGCATCTAGATAGCTGATTCTCTCAATGCAGGCAAAAAACCGCAATATAAAAAATCCACCAAGGTGGCTATCGTAATTAGCTTAAAGCAATAATTCTTTGATTTGCACGGCATTTTTTACGATCAAAGCGGAAAATAACATTACACCACCGCATTGTTGCGCAACGAAAAGCAAAAAAGACAATGATTTGCGCAATTGAGAAGCGTGCTATTAAACCTTAGCTTGATATGACTAATCAAGATAAAATTTCATTGCTGAATTATCCATCAAATCAAATAAATACTGTATTGTTTTAATTATAACCTAATAACTGACTAAACTTGTTACAAGGACGTAGAATTATAAGAGATTAAAAAAGATAAAAAGCAGATAACCCACTGATTCAGTAATAAAAATCTTATTTACATCATATATAACTAAAAGGGAAAGTCAGCGTAACGTAAATGTTACTTATCACCTTAGCAAAATGAGTGAGAAAATAAGTAATTAGGTTATTCCAAGAATGGTTTTTATAAATTTTATTACAATAAAGAATATATTTTTCGTATTTTGACTTTCAATAAGCCTAAAGTTTCTTTTTTCTGTGTTAATTGAATATTTTTTTCCATTATTATTTTTGCAGAAAATAGTTTCAGAAAACAGCTTATTTAATAATACGCGAAAGTTTACAAAGCAAAAAACCCAGCATAAATGCTGGGGTTTAGTAATGAAAGGCATCCCTCCGAATTGGATTATCATTTAATGTGGTTATAACTAACCTTGTTCAGATATTTTTAAAGATAGGTATTTTTCTCACTTCTTTAAGGTAGGCAGTACCTTCAGTATTGCCAGTACCTGGCGAGGCGCCCAGCATTTTTACAGCAATACCGTAATGCGACTGCCTCCATATTTTCATGCCTAATCCAAACGACTCCATCGCTTGATGAAAATCATCTTTATACAAATTATCCTGAGGAATAAGATTAAAAACATCATCAATCGTCTCAGGGTTGCATAAAATCTCCTCGCTTACCTCCGGTACCGCTCGATAGGCTATTGAATTGAATCTTTCAGCATCAGGTCTACTACACAATGATTCAACTTTTTTATAACTGCGTGACTGGATTGCACTAGAACCTTCGGTATAGTCTCTGAACCTATGAAAGCCATCAACCCGCAACGTCGATAGCAATGGAAAAAGTGCTGCCATTTCATTCAATCGATTAGCACTGAGAAACAAGAGTTCAGTTGCTTGTTTCAGATCCGATTTAGCAAAGGCAATAACTTCCGTTAAACAAGAGGCCAGCCAATCAAACAATGTTTCAAAAGCCTGTAATATACGTAAAAAAATGTACTCATCATGATTAATATAAACGGGTATCATTGAGTATTCTAAGCGTAATTTTTCATTATCAGATAAGCGTAAAAACACAGCGGAACAAATTGTGTCGCAGATCGCTATCATATCCCGCTCATTATTTTCCCACTGTATATTCATTCGTTGATATACTTTTCCCATACACTTTATCAGTCGTCGGCAACGCATATTAACAAGTCGCTGATCTGGTGCCATTTCATAGAGCCAACTGCCATTATTACGCAATGCCTCTAGCTCAAAACGGATTAAATCCATAGTAATAATAGTCAGTTGCCAATCAATATAATCAGCACTATTTTCTGTGTAATTCTGCCAATGTAATAAATCCAGTGCTAGATAAGATCGGTAACTATAAGTGTCATCAAATTTATCCAAGACGACGTTGAGAAAACTTAACATCCAATCACCAGCGGAATTGCGGGCTAATTCATCTCGATATACTGCCAGTTGTTGTAATTTTTGGTGGGTAACAAAATGTTTTCCAACTTTATGAAATTCAGAAAGAATTTCTCTGGCATCACATCGATGACTATTATTCAATAGACTGTCTTCGGTGGTCACTCTATAACTCTTTTCACGTTTTGAATCAGCCCCATCAAGATGCTCTTGCTCTGATATTCTATCAACCATAGTTAGCTCCCGGCTCTTTGTTTCGATAAATCAGTAACTGTCCACAAAAAAATCTACGTCGGCTTGCTGTATAAAATAATGGATGGCGATCCTTAACACCTTATTACGCAAATTCCTCTTTGTTGCATAAATGTCAGGATTTCAAGTTGCTGGGCGAGTAGTTTTATATATTCCATCCCGCGCTTCACTAATACTGTTGCCTTCGCTACATGCTCAGCACTCAATTCACTTGCTGCTTCAGCTAACTCTTCATTTTGTTGAAGATTCAACCATCGCTATGTGGATTGATGTATAACCTGAAAGAAAAATTCATTAGCAATATGAATGTATTTATACAATATAACAGTCATTAAAACCAACAATAATTTAACGTTGAACCAACAACCCTAACTGTAAAAAGACATATTTACTGGAATTACATAAACAAAATCAATCAAGTTAAAGGAAAAATAATTTTATTATATAGGTTGAAAATCCTTTAAATTAATCCGCAAAAGAGTAATTAAAGCTAATTAAAAGTGATAATTTGCATTATTATAGTCTTTTAGTTCACTTTGTTATTATGATTTATTTTATTATTCTAATTGCTTTAATTATTTTAACGGTAATTTTTCGAAGGGTAACAATTAAAGATACCCCGTCATCAATCACAAGTCCGAGAAGCATATACATAAAATATATTTATATTTTTAATTGAGGCAATGTTAAAATCTGTTTTATTGGTTTCCAGTAATTATTTATATATTCAATTAAACGGCTATTCGGGTCTAATAAACAGGGTGTTACTGGCTAGCTGGGGCTAGTTTGGATATCAACGGGGATCAGTACTGGAGTTGCCCGCTTAATGGTAGGAGAAAGCCTTGTGTTCTTATGTTTAGCCCAAAGAGTTCAATGTATATGAACACACATTACAGCGTGATTTACGTGAATATTTGGCTTATTTACGGGTAGAAGGTCGGAAAAGTGGCATACTGCAGGTATGGCATAATGATAAAACCTCAATAGCAAAAACGCCATGCTAATAAATAGCATGGCATCATAATTTGGCGGAACGGACGGGACTCGAACCCGCGACCCCCTGCGTGACAGGCAGGTATTCTAACCAACTGAACTACCGCTCCGCGTATCCTCTCGGACGAGATGAATATTACGAATCTCTTGCCTTGTCGTCAACTGTTTTTCTAACAAAAAGATGCATTTGGATAGTTTTTAATCTCAGTTAACCATTTCTGCATTTTTTATCTTCAAACAGCCTCATCATTTGATGCTGGACGCCACAAACAATGCCCGCCTTTTTTCTCAACTAAATCTAATCGAGACTCATGCTCAGCAAGTTCTTCTGCGGTTGCTCTTATTACTCTTAATCCTGAAACAGGGCGCTCGATACGCTGGATATCATTTTGCTCTTGCTCGTTATTTGATTCACCTTCCATTGAAAATGCTAATGCTGTTTGTCCACCGGTCATTGCCAAATAGACATCAGAAAGTATTTCAGCATCCAATAACGCGCCGTGAAGAGTACGTTTAGAGTTATCTATTAAGTATCTATCACATAAGGCATCAAGGTTATTTCGCTTACCGGGAAATAATGCTCTTGCCATTGCAAGGCTATCGGTAATTTGGCAGAACGTTTCAGTAGGCGGAATATCACGGTTAAGTTTTCTAAACTCATAATCCATAAAGCCAATATCGAACGATGCGTTATGAATGATCAGCTCTGCGCCACGAATATACTCTAAAAACTCGTCAGCGATATCAGCAAAAGAAGGACAATCTTCTAAAAACTCATCACTAATACCATGAACTTCAAACGCTTCAGGATCAACTAATCTTTCGGGCTTAATATAAACATGGAAATTTCGCCCTGTTAATCGACGATTGATAACCTCTACAGCACCAATTTCAATGATATTATGACCTTCATAATGAACGCCCAGCTTATTCATACCAGTAGTTTCGGTATCAAGTACAATTTGTCGTGTGATTGGAGTGCTCATAATCCGTTTTTATGTCAGACTTAGGGTTAGTTTTTCGTATTAATCAAAAAGGATAAGTCGCCTTTATGCACAAGCAGGTAGAAATATTCACCGATGGTTCATGCTTAGGCAACCCTGGCCCTGGTGGTTATGGCGCTATTTTACGCTATCAACAACATGAAAAAACCCTAAGTGAAGGTTTTTTTATGACCACCAATAACCGAATGGAACTTCTTGCCGCTATCGTAGCATTAGAAACATTAAAATTCCCTTGTAAAATCACACTGACAACAGATAGCCAATATGTCAGACAGGGTATTACACAGTGGATCCATAGCTGGAAAAAGCGCCAGTGGCGTAAAGCAGACAAAAGCCCTGTGCTTAATGTCGATTTATGGAAACGCTTAGATAGTGCTATTACTCGTCATGAAATTGAATGGCATTGGGTAAAAGGCCATGCAGGTCATGATGAAAATGAACGTTGTGATGAATTAGCAAGAACGGCGGCTCAATCACCTACACAAGAAGACACAGGTTATATCGAAAGCCAAAAAGATAAAACCACAGATTAGTAAGCATTATGGCTCTGGATGATTACGTGTAGCGCCTAAAACTCGACCTTTTACACTCATGCGTGGCAATACAAATTTCAAGGCTGTGGGTGTTAAAGGAAGCGTTCTTTTACGTGCAATGATTAGATTTAAACAGCCACCGATGTGATAGCGGCTGCCATCACATTTTATTGGTCTTGAAAATGGCATAATCTGGAAATTCTGTTGTGTCATCACTTCGTAATTTAGCACACTTAGCCAATCAATTTGGCGTCGAAGTGAAAACATACGACTTGAATAAGGTTGCCTTTGTCGTAAAAAAGGCGTGCATTTACCCAATCCTAATAAACTCATAGGGTTAAAGCTCGTTAATACTATCCAGCCATCATCAATTAAAACGCGATCTGCTTCTCGTAATAGCCAATGGGGATCTGCACTATAATCAAGCACATGCGCCATAAGACAAACATCAATCGATTTATTTTCAAAGGGTAAATAATCTAAAGAGGCGATAACATCTGCATTTATTTTATTAGATGTCACATTGACTTGATGTGAAACGATACTTAATTTGGTATCCAGTTCAGCACTGAGTTGACCGAGTTTTAATAAATGAAAGCCATACATTTTTGGCCACCAATTTTGTAAACGCAGTTCGATAGCCATGCGATAATATTCCCCCCATGGAATATCACGCCAAGAATCTGGCATCATAATTGGTTTTGCTGAACGCGCTGCTTTCATCGTTTAACCCTTTATATTTTATAAGTAAGGTAACTTATATGGAGCTTATCAGAATTCCTGCTTTATCCGATAACTACATTTGGCTATTAAGTAATGAAAATAGTGAATGTGTGATTGTGGATCCGTCACAAGCCAAGCCTGTTATTGAAATGCTTTCACAACGCTCGCTAACACCTATCGCGATTTTATTAACCCACCATCATGATGATCATGTTGGTGGCGTTACTGAACTTGTAAAAAAATATCCTAACATTGACGTTTTTGGCCCACAAGAAACACAAAGTAAAGGGGCTGAAAATATTATTCATAATCAAGAGCGCATCATTGTTGGCACTTTCACTTTTAATGTGATTGGCACACCAGGCCATACATTAGGTCATGTTGCGTATTATTGTGAACCCTATTTATTTTGTGGCGATACACTTTTTTCTGGTGGTTGTGGTCGTTTATTCGAAGGTACCGCACAACAAATGTTTAGTTCATTACAAAGATTGAGCGCTTTACCTGATGACACATTAATTTGTTGTGCTCATGAATACACCCTATCAAATATGACCTTTGCACATCATATCATGCCAGAAAATGCACTTATTACCGATTATTTAGCCCAAGTTAGTGAAATGCGTAAAAATTTGCAACCTACTGTGCCAATAACACTGAAAAACGAAAAGAATATTAATCTTTTTTTGAAATCTGACGATATTGATTTGCAAAGGATTTTAGGTATAACCACTAATACATATGCTCCAATTAAGACATTTACAAAATTAAGAGAATTAAAAGACAACTTTTGATTTCTATTGATTGTTTTATTTTGGCACACTAAGTATCATTTGGTTCAAAAAACACACAGGATGAATTTTTATATTATGAAGACAAAAGCGATTTTGTTCTCCATATTGCTATTGGCGGGCTGCCAGCAATCTGAGAATATTAAACCTAATTTGTCTGCGATCACACCAACATCAACGAAAGGGACTTCAACTTCTCAACAACCTCAATATGATGTCAAAACCAATTTATGGGGTTATGTGATAAGTGAATTAAAAATGGATCTCCCTGAAAATGAAAGGATCTCGCAGCAAGAATTATATTTTTTAAATAATCCCAAACATATACAAAGCGTTGCTTCTCGTGCTGAACCTTATATGTATTCGATTATTGATGAAATTGAAAAACGTGAATTACCGATGGAACTAGCTTTAGTTCCTGTGGTTGAAAGTGCGTTTAATCCCCATGTTACCTCTTCTGCAAATGCTGCTGGTTTATGGCAATTTGTTCCAATAACTGGTAATTACTATGGTTTAGCACAAAACCAATGGTATGACGGTCGTCGTGATGTCATGGCATCAACCAAAGCCGCACTTGATTTACTTGAACGCTTGTATGTAATGTTTGATAGTGATTGGGCACTTGCCCTTGCTGCTTATAACGCTGGTGAAGGCCGTGTTATGCAAGCAATAAAGGCAAATGAAAGTAAAAACCTACCCACAGACTATTGGTCACTCTCTTTACCTAAAGAAACAATGAATTATGTACCTAAAATTCTCGCTTTAAGTAAAGTTATCCGTGAAAACGAAGAAAACATTACTTTTCCTAAAAGTAACTATCGTGATAAAGCATTAGCTTCCATTGATGTCGGTGAACAAATCACATTAAATAAAGTTGCTGAATTAAGTCAGCTACCTATTAATACTGTGAAAGATTATAACCCAGGCTATAAACGTGGCATAACCGCACCTAATGGCCCTCATGTGATTATGTTGCCTCGCAATAAGCTTGATCAATTCCGTAACGCTTTTGAAGATGAAGCGGTATTAGAGACTATTCGTTTAGCTGTCGCCAAAACAAATCAGTCTATTAAGCAAGAAGGTGTTTATAAAGTTCGCTCTGGGGATTCATTTTACGCTATTGCTCGTCGCTACAATATGAGCATAAAAGACTTACAACGTATTAATGGATTAAATGCAAAAAGCACCCTATTAGTAGGACAAACATTAAAAATTCATAATGCGGGCAGTGCCAGTAATACTACGGTAACAAAACCGACAAAACCGTCTCCGAGTTATTACAAAGTTCGACAGGGAGATTCTTATTACAGCATCGCTCGTCGTCACGGTATTAACCTTAAATTATTAATGAGTTGGAACTCAGACATTAAAATGTTAAAACCGGGTACACAACTTACACTTTACACAAAATAATTAAGTTATTTTCTATTTTAAATAGCCATCAATGTTATGACATTTTTAGTCTTAATATTGATGGTTTTTTATAGCCCATAAAAGTCATCTCACCTCTCCTTTTTCTAGAGCAATCCCTATAATAACTAGGATGCCAATCCAAATAACAGATAAGAACAAGGCAATAAAAAAGCGCCCGATATCACTATCAAGCGCTCTATTTTTATCTCATCAAGATTAATTTAACGTATTCACTTATAACCAGAAGAACCAAGCAAACAGAGAGATAACTAAGATACACACTAAGTTCAGCACACCACCGACACGTACCATCTCAGTTTGTTTAATATAACCAGAACCAAAGACAATCGCATTTGGTGGGGTTGCAACAGGTAACATAAACGCACAAGATGCACCAATACCAATAATCATTGTCAACGCCATTACTGGCATACCTAACGCTTGTGCAACGGTTGCAAAGATAGGTACTAATAACGCAGCACTTGCTGTATTGCTGGTGAACTCTGTTAATACGATGATAAAGGTCGTTACTGCAAGGATGATCACAAACCAATGGCTATTACCAAAGGTATCTTTCATAAAGTCAGCCATAACCAAGCTTGCACCAGATGATTGTAAAATTGCGCTCAGTGTTAAACCACCACCAAACAGCATTAATACACCCCACTCAGTGTTCTCTTGAATTTGGCTCCAACTTGCTACACCTGTTACACCGATTACAATTGCTGCACTAACCGCAATAACTGTATCTAAATCTTTTACACCACCAAAAGCACTGCTGATGAAAGAGCTAAAGATCCAGCAAAATACGGTAACTAAGAAGATAATCATGGTGATAACACGTTTGTTATTCCACTCTAACACTTCTAATTTCAGATCAAACTTATGTTTCAAGTTAGGACGCAGCATTAGGTACATTACAATAAACATGATAGGCAATAATACCAACATGATTGGAACACCATACTTCATCCACGTAATGAAATCTAAGTTCAGTTGAGCCGCGGCAATCGCATTAGGTGGGCTACCAACTAACGTACCTAAACCACCAATACTGGCACTATAAGCAACACCTAGTAATACGAAGACGAAAGTATTACGTTCTGAACGAATATCTAAGTTAGATAAAATACCTAATACTAAAGGCAGCATCATCGCAGCTGTTGCTGTGTTACTGATCCACATTGAAAGTAATGCAGTAACACCAAATAACAGCAATACAGCGATTGACAGTTTACCTTTTGCAATCATCAGCAAGCGGTTAGCAATTAAGCGATCAAGCCCTTGAATATGAAGTGCTGTCGCTAATGCAAAGCCACCGAAGAATAAGAAAATGATAGGATTTGCAAATGATTTTAATGACTCATTGGTATTCATTAGCCCAAGCACAACGGCTAAAATAGGTATAAATAATGCTGTTATCGTCACGTGAATAGCTTCTGTCAGCCATAACACACCCACAAACACCATTAATGCTAAACCTGCATTGGCCTTCGGATCATAAGGTAAAAATTCTAGCAAAAGTAGTAATAACACCACATCAATAGCCAGAATAATTAACCCTCGTTTGTTTATCGGACTAGACTTCGCCGATGGGGCTAAATTGGATGCGTCCATGATAATACTCCACATTAGCTGATATGAACATTGGATTCACTAAGCTTAAATTGTTAACGAAATAGGTTATATGTGAAATATAAAAACATTTCTCGTCCTTGAAAATGCGCAAAACTAATAATTGGGATCTCATCCACGAGAATTAACCAATTTATTAATAAAAGAGTAATAATTGAACACTATTTCCTCTTACACATCACACTTTTTTCAAAACGGTTAAAAATAAATATGCTATTTTTTCGGTAAAAAAATAAAAAAAAGAGGAGAACTCAATGTTCTCCCCTTTCAGATTAATAAATTTTTTTAATCAAAGGTGCCAGATTATGCTTGGCCTTTAACTTCTTTAAGACCGTTGAAAGGTGCTTTGTTACCTAATGCTTCTTCGATACGGATCAGTTGGTTATATTTAGCAACACGGTCAGAACGGCTCATAGAACCTGTTTTGATTTGACCTGCTGCTGTACCAACTGCTAAGTCAGCGATAGTTGCATCTTCAGTTTCACCAGAACGGTGAGAGATAACAGCAGTGTAGCCTGCATCTTTCGCCATTTTGATTGCAGCTAAAGTTTCTGTCAGTGAACCGATTTGGTTGAATTTGATCAGAATTGAGTTAGCAATACCTTTGTCGATACCTTCTTTCAGGATCTTAGTGTTAGTTACAAATAGGTCATCACCAACCAATTGGATTTTGTCACCAAGAACTTTAGTTTGGTATGCAAAACCATCCCAATCAGATTCGTTTAAACCATCTTCGATAGAAACGATTGGGTATTGTTTAGTCAGTTCTTCTAAGTAATGAGTAAACTCTTGTGAAGTGAAGGTTTTGCCTTCGCCTTTCAGTTCGTAGTTACCTGTTTCATTGTTGTAGAACTCAGAAGCTGCACAGTCCATAGCCAGAGTAACGTCTTTACCTAAAACGTAACCTGCTTTTTCAACTGCTTCTTTGATAGCAGCCAATGCAGCAGCATTAGATTCTAAATTTGGTGCATAGCCACCTTCGTCACCTACTGCAGTGTTCATGCCTTTTGCTTTTAACACTTTTGCTAAGTGATGGAAGATTTCTGAACCCATACGCACTGCTTCTTTCAGAGTTGGTGCGCCAACTGGTTGGATCATGAATTCTTGGATATCAACGTTGTTATCTGCGTGCTCACCACCGTTGATGATGTTCATCATTGGCAGAGGCATAGAATATTGACCGTGAGTACCGTTCAGATCAGAAATGTGCTCATACAAAGGCATACCTTTTGCAGCTGCAGCCGCTTTTGCGTTTGCTAAAGAAACCGCTAGGATTGCGTTTGCACCAAAGTTTGATTTGTTTTCAGTACCATCTAAATCGATCATGATTTTATCGATGTTAGCTTGGTCTTTTGCATCTTGGCCAAGGATCGCTTTAGCGATTGGACCATTAACAGCAGCAACCGCTTTCAGAACACCTTTACCTAAGAAACGTGATTTATCGCCATCACGTAATTCTAAAGCTTCGCGAGAACCTGTTGATGCGCCTGATGGAGCCGCAGCCATACCAACAAAACCACCTTCTAAGTGAACTTCTGCTTCAACTGTTGGGTTGCCACGAGAATCAATAATTTCACGACCAAGTACTTTAACGATTTTGGACATTCGGTTTTCCTCTGTACAAGTTAAATTTCCGAGAAGAGATATTCTATCTCTTCTCATATATCCTATTTCAGCAGGCCTTTTTGGTTATCAAAGGCTGCTTTCACAAAGCCTGCAAATAACGGATGGCCGTCACGCGGCGTTGAGGTAAACTCTGGGTGGAACTGACAAGCAACAAACCAAGGATGGTTTGGATTTTCAATAATTTCCACCAGTTTATTATCTACTGAACGACCTGCAATACGTAAACCCGCATCTTCGATACGTTTTAATAGTAGATTATTTACTTCATAACGGTGACGATGGCGTTCTGTAATGGTGTTTTTGCCATACAGTGTACGAACTAAGCTATCTCCACTTAAATGGCAAGGCTGAGCACCAAGTCGCATCGTACCACCTAAATCACTCTCTTCTGAACGCACTTCGACATTACCGTCTTCATCGCGCCATTCAGTAATTAACGCAATAACTGGATATTTGCAATCTGGTGCAAATTCAGTGGAGTTTGCACCTTCCATTCCAGCAACATTACGTGCAAACTCAATCATAGCAACCTGCATACCTAAGCAAATGCCTAAGTAAGGGATTTTATTTTCACGTGCATATTGAGCAGCCATAATTTTGCCCTCGACACCACGTTCACCAAAACCACCTGGTACTAAGATTGCGTCTAACCCTTTAAGCATTTCTACGCCACGAGTTTCAACGTCTTGTGAATCAATTAGTTTGATATTTACAGCAACACGGCTTTTGAAACCACCATGTTTTAATGCTTCAATCACTGATTTATAGGCATCTGGTAATTCAACATATTTACCAACCATACCAATGGTCACTTCGCCTTCAGGATTAGCTTCTTCGTAAATAACTTGTTCCCACTCTGCAAGGTTTGCGACTGGGCAATCTAAGCTGAATCGTTTACAGATATAATCATCTAATCCCTGAGATTTCAATAGTGCAGGGATTTTATAAATGGAATCGACGTCTTTTAATGAAATAACCGCTTTCTCTGGTACATTACAGAACAGCGCAATCTTCGCACGTTCATTAGCAGGGATAACGCGGTCTGAACGGCAAATCAACGCATCAGGCTGGATACCGATCGACAGTAATTCTTTTACAGAATGCTGAGTTGGTTTAGTTTTCACTTCACCAGAAGCGGCTAAATAAGGCACCAATGTTAAATGTAGATAGAATGTGTGCTCGCGGCCCACTTCTGCTGCCATTTGGCGAATCGCTTCTAAGAATGGTAAGGATTCGATATCACCAACTGTCCCGCCAACTTCAACTAAAACGACATCATGACCTTCACCGCCACGGATGATGCGTTCTTTGATTTCATTAGTGATATGAGGAATAACTTGAATTGTAGCCCCAAGATAGTCACCACGACGCTCTTTGCGTAGTACTTCCGAGTATACGCGACCTGTCGTGAAGTTATTACGACGAGTCATTTTCGTGCGAATAAAGCGCTCATAGTGTCCTAAGTCGAGATCAGTTTCAGCACCATCGTCAGTAACGAAGACTTCCCCGTGCTGAATTGGGCTCATAGTACCTGGATCGACGTTGATATACGGATCCAACTTCATCATGGTGACATTGAGTCCACGGGCTTCGAGTATAGCCGCCAGAGAGGCTGCGGCAATGCCTTTACCCAGAGAGGATACGACCCCGCCGGTCACAAAAATATAATTCGTTTTCATGCTGAACCTGAAAGTTTAGGTGTATTAGGATGATGGATATAACTGGACGGGAACACAGTATACCCGAACCTTATTTTCGCTACAAACATTCTTAGTAGTATAAAGTTCTTTTTCATCACGCCACTTATCCGTTTAAACACGAAAAAACAGTAAAAATTCAATTAACTAAACCCGTGAAAATATTTCACAAGCATTTTAGCTTAATCCTTTCAGCTAAGCTATCACTTTTAGAGAAGAGATGCTTTATTTTTTCACAATATTAAGTGTAGCAGGTTTATAGCGAGATCTTTTGCTTATGATCATACGTTTAATTTTTTTGAGATTAATCACACTTCTAATGTAATAGAATGCAAATGCAAAACTTTAAATCACCCAAAAACAAAAAAACGAAATTACATTTTATAATTTTGATTTTTAAATATTTTTATAAAAATAGCTGAAAAAACGAGATGTTACAGACTATTTTTATCGCACTTTATGTCACATTGGTGTTAATTTGCGTGTCACAATTCACTCAACCGGTTGTCTTTTTGCTTTCTGCCAACAGATCTCCATCTCTTCCAATGAGGCATTTTCTATGCCAGTGCCTTTTTCTGAGAGCGTTTTTTCAACAAAACGAAAGCGCTGTTCAAATTTTCGGCATGCTCGATTTAATGCTTGCTCGGGTTTTTGTTTTAAATGACGTGATAAATTCACCACAGAAAACAATAAATCACCTAACTCATCTTCAATTCGAGAGGCATCTTGAGGCTCTTTTTTCACCTCAGCTATCACTTCATCAATTTCTTCATAAACTTTACCCAAGACAGGCTCTAGTTCATTCCAATCGAACCCCACTGAAGCACAACGCTTTTGAATTTTTTCTGCTTTCATTAAGGCTGGTAAAGTAGCGGGAATATCATCTAATAATGAAAATTGTGCTTTTGCCTCACGCTCTTGAGCTTTAAGTTTTTCCCAACGATGTTTTTCTGTTGATAAATTGTTTTCGCTTTCAGAAGCAAAAATATGAGGGTGACGGCGTTCTAGCTTATTACTAATAGCTTCACAAACATCATTAAAATCAAATAACTTTTGCTCTTGCGCCATGCGTGAATAAAACACAACTTGATAAAGCAAATCGCCCAGCTCTTCTTTTAAATCAGCAAAATCTTTGCGTGTAATGGCATCTAATACTTCATAGGTTTCTTCTAATGTATAAGGTGCGATAGTGTCAAAAGTCTGCACTTTATCCCATTCGCACCCTATTTCAGGATCACGTAGCTGTACCATAATTTCTAATAAACGAAAGATTTCACGATTTTCTGACATCATATTGCCTTTTAAATAAGAGTGAGTTTATCCTGTTTAATACATTTTTAGATAAAAAAATGCCGAGAACAGTTTTCTCGGCATCTTATCATTTCAAGCTCAAGATCTTAAAAATAACTTTTTTGAAAGAATAATGACATTTTAAATTGAACTATAAATTTGTTATTTACAAATATACTCCTCGCTATAAATCCACTTTTCAACATCATATAAATACGTCATTTTTATCAAAGGATTAATAAAATGGGTGAAAATATAATTCAATTTAGTTCATTAACTGTAACGCCACATAGTGCTTATATTCCTGAGTATGCTTTTAATAATGGTTTTTCTTTTAATCAAGCTACAAATATTATTTGTAATAATTTTATGCAGGATAAAAACCAAGAATGCCCTGTTTGCGGAAAGAAAAATTGTCCAGCGTTTAAAAATGAATGTAAATCTTACTTAAAACAGAAAACCGAGTTAGCATTAAAAAAAGCATTAATAATGCGACCTTATGGCCGTGCTTTAATGCATAGATCAAACGAGTTTAATAAAAGCTCTCCATTACTATTATTAAATATGGAAGAAAATAACATTCCATTAAATAATGAAAATATAGGTCGTATATTTGAAGCAGATCTGAATCTAAGTAGAATGTTTTACCAAAAAATGAACTATATAAATGGTTTTCTCTTTGATATTCATTTTAGTCCTCATCCAGACCCTATGTTACAAAATATAGGTGAAAAATTTGGGGAATATTCCCGCTGGTTACCCTCAGTTCGATTAGCCTTACATGCCTTATATGCGGATAAAGGTGCAGACAATATAAATAATTTCCCTGAGATGCAAAAATATATCAGAGAACAAGATTTTAAATCCGCATGCCAAGATTTCCATAATAATATGACGTTTACATATCGCAATTTCCAAATTGCTGATATTTTAGCTCAACAAGCCAATAAAAAAGAAAAAATAGATAATGATTTTAATCAGTTACATGATTCAATAAAGTTTACGGCTGATTTTTATAAGGAAGTGTTTAATGCTTATGGTGATAAAGCAAGGAAATTAGCAGAGTCTTTAGCACAACAAGCCAGAGGAAAAGCCATCCGTAACGTTGATGATGCGCTAAAAGCTTACGAAAAATACAAAGCAGATATCAATAGAAGAATTAATGCCAAAGATCGTAAAGCTATTGCAACTGCATTGGAATCGATCAAACTCGATGATATAGCTCAAAAATTAAAAAAATTTAGTAAAGGTATGACCTATACTGGTTACGCTATTAACTTTTCAGATTGGGCTACCGAATTACATAAAGCAATACAAACCGATGACTGGCGTCCTTTTTTTGTCAAAACAGAAACGCTTATAGTAGGAATGGCAGCTACATCTGTAGCTGGATTTACATTTAGTGTGCTTCTAGGTGGTCCTATAGGTATATTAGGCTATGGATTAATCATGGCTGGTGTTGGTGCATTAATAAATGATGATTTAGTTGAAAAAGCCAACCAGTTCTTGGGAATTTAACTTTATATAATGAAAGGTTACTTATTTAATAAGCAACCTTTCATTAACAAAACCATAACGTAAATAATTGTAATTGGAATAGTCAATAAAAAAACGACTCCATGATATACCGCTACCCCTCCCATTTTTCCTGGTGTATCCATAAATAACCCCTTATTCCAAAACTCTCTTGTAGTAAACTTAAGAAAGAAACTCTCAACTGCCCATTTAGATACGGAAAAGAATATAGTTCCATAAATATTAATAATTAAATAAATAGTCTTATACCTAAATTCATCATTCCAAAATAGATATAAAAAACATAAACCAATAAACCATCCCCAACACATATTATTAATATAATATTGTTTAGTTATCTTCATATTTATCTGCTAGATCCCTTTTATTTAAAACCATATTTACTTTAAATAAACCATAGCAATTTAATCACTAACTAAATATACAGTTTTTCTGATTTTTAGATAAAAAAATGCCGAGAACAATTGTCTCGGCATCTTATCATTTTAATGTTTTAGTGAGAAAAGCGTTTCGCCTCTATCACATCAGGCAGTTGATTAAGTTTTGCCAAAATACGACTTAATACTTGGAGATTATAAATCTCAATATTCATATCGATTGTCGCAATTTGTTGCTTCACATCACTGCGGCTACTCACACCAAGTACATTCACTTTCTCATTGGCTAGAATAGTGGTGATATCGCGTAATAACCCACTACGATCATTCGCGACAACACGTACTACCAATGAATAACCGCTGGAATAATTCTCTCCCCATACTGCATCAACAATACGCTCTGGCGCATGAGAAAGTAATTCAGCAAGTTGTTCACAATCTGCTCGGTGAATCGAAATACCTCGACCTTTAGTAATAAAACCAACAATATTATCACCCGGAATAGGCTGGCAACAGCGCGCAATATGATGCATTAAATTACCAACACCCTCAACGACAATACTACTCCCTGAGCCAGTGGTTCTTGGTGCTGGCGTTTTGCTTTCGAGTGTCCGCAGTGCCTCTTTATCTTCATCTTCTGCAGTGGCTTTATTTAATTTACTTTGAATAAAGTTCACTAATTGATTAATTCGGATATCACCGACACCAATCCCAGCTAATACTTCATCAACACTATGCACGTTATAACGTGCAATCAGCAGTTTTTCTGCTTCTTTCATGTTGATATCCATATGCGCCAATTCGTTATCTAAAATCTGACGCCCTGCAAGAATATTTTTATCGCGATCTTGCTTACGGAACCAATTGTGAATTTTCGCACGTCCACGACTTGTCGTGACATAACCTAAATTAGGATTTAACCAATCACGACTCGGATTAGGATGTTTTTGCGTGATGATTTCAATTTGATCGCCCATCTGTAGCTGATAGCTAAAGGGCACAATGCGCCCGCCAATTTTCGCTCCAATGCAGCGGTGCCCCACATCACTATGAATATGATACGCAAAATCAAGCGGTGTTGAGCCAGCAGGTAAATCAACCACATCACCTTTTGGTGTAAAGACATACACTCGATCATCAAAAACCTGACTACGGACTTCATCCAACATTTCGCCAGAATCCGCCATCTCTTCTTGCCACGCAATCAGTTTACGTAGCCATGCAATACGGTTTTCATAACTTCCTGTACCGCCTTTCGTCGCAGCACCTGTAGCACCTTCTTTATATTTCCAGTGCGCAGCCACACCCAACTCTGCATCTTCATGCATTTGGCGAGTACGAATTTGGATTTCAACTGTTTTACCTTCAGGCCCTAATACAACAGTATGAATAGATTGATAACCATTAGGCTTTGGATTTGCCACATAATCATCAAATTCATCAGGTAAATGGCGGAAATGCGTATGCACAATTCCCAATGCGGCATAACAGTCTTGAAGACGTTCAACGACTATACGAACAGCCCTCACATCGAATAATTCATCAAATGCGAGGTTCTTTTTCTTCATTTTACGCCAAATACTGTAGATATGTTTGGGACGCCCATAGATATCTACATCAACATTCTCTTCTTTCATATAACCACGTACTGTACTGACAAAATTATCAATATACTGTTCGCGATCGATACGGCGCTCATGAAGCAAGCTTGCTATTTTTTTGTATTCATCAGGATGAAGATAGCGGAAACAAAAATCTTCTAATTCCCATTTTAATTGACCAATACCCAATCGGTTGGCTAACGGCGCATAAATATTAAAACACTCTTTAGCGGCCAGTACGCGCTCATCTTCTGTGGCATCTTTTACTTCGCGTAAATGGGCTATACGCTCTGATAGTTTAATGACTACACAACGGAAATCTTCTACCATAGATAACAACATACGACGTACGTTATCTACCTGAATGGAGCTTGTTTCATTGGTATGTGTCGCTTTTAATTGGCGTATGGCGTCCATCTCCATAACACCACGCACTAAACTCCAAATAGCATCACCAAAGTGTTCAGTGACAATTTCCTGACCAATAAGATTTTCTTCAGCAAGAGGGAAAAGAAGCGCTGCCCTCATGCTGTCTTTATCCATGCTGAGTGTCGAAAGAAGCTCAACCATTTCAACACCACGCCACAATAGCCGTTCAGCATCTTCACGCCCTTGAACAGTACGATGGCAGTATTCCCAGGTTTGCATGATTTCACTACCCGCATTGGTATGAGTTAAGTTCAAGCTGTTAACCCATTTATCAACAGCAAACTCTCCCGCAGGTGTTAAGTGAGCACTTCTTACTGCAACCATATTCTCTCCCTACACGGTATAAATCTTATTTGCGACTTATTTACTGGCTAACTGTTTATTATCGACTCAAATTATTTTCGACTAAACTGTGCCATTGATTCCAAATGACCCGTTTGTGGAAACATATCCAACATTTTTAAACCGGTTAGCTGATATCCAGAATCTAATAATATCTTACTATCTCTGGCTAACGTGGTCGGATTACAGGAGACATACACGATTTTTTCTGCAGATAACTTCACTATGTGTGACATTACCTCCAACGCCCCTGCTCTTGCCGGATCTAACAACACTTTGTTAAACCCTTCTTTCGACCATGACATCGCAGAAAAATCAGCCGATAAATCTGCATGCCAAAAATGCGCATTACCTAGTTGGTTTAGTTTTGCATTCTTTTTCGCCATTTCAACCAGTGCAGGTACACCTTCTATACCCACTACTTCACTGACGCGTTTTGCAATAGGTAAAGTAAAGTTACCCATACCACAAAACAGATCTAATACGCGATCTTCTGGCGATAAATCAAGCCATTCAATAGCTTGAGCGACCATCTGAGAATTTATTTCATCATTTACTTGAATAAAATCAGTGGGTGCAAAACGTAAATTTAGACCTTCTATTTGATAGAAGGGTTCCTGCTCAATTGAAGTTAATCGTGCTATCTCGCTATTACCACCTGCAAGATACATCGTAACTTGATAAGTTTGAGAGAAATCACGCAAACTCTGTTTATCATGCTCAGACAATGGCGATAAATGACGTAAAATAACTAATGGCCCATTATCAGCAAGCACCATTTCAACATGCCCTAAATCACGTGCTGATGTTAATTTGTTAAGGCATGTCCAAAGAGGAGACAATAAATCATTTAATTGAGGTTTTAACACTGGACATTTTTTTATCATCACCAAATCGTTAGAACGCTCTTGGCGAAAGCCCATCACCAACCCTTTTTCAGATTGATAGCGCAATCCTAATCTTGCTCTACGGCGGTAACCATATTCGGCACCTGCAATAACAGGCTCAGCTGAAATAATCACACCGGTTTCACGTTTAATAAGGTGCGATAACACACTGGCTTTTGTTGTACGTTGCAGCGCAATAGGGACATGTTGCTGCTGACAACCACCACAACGCTCATAATATTCACAATGCGGTTTTATGCGCTGTTCACTGGTCGTTAAACGCTTAATAACTTCGCCTTTAGCAAACTGGCGCTTTTCTTCTGTTAAACGAATACGAGCAGTTTCTTGTGGGAGTAGTCCTTTTACAAAAATTGTTTTGCCCTCAGCATGAGCAATACCTTGACCATTTGCATCCAATGCACTGGCGGTCACTTCCAGAATCATCGCCTGTTTTTTCGCAGGACGTTTTTTAGGGGAATAAAACTGCACCATAGTATTAAATTAAGTATCAATGATGGATTAACAGTGAAATGACATCGTTTTAGAATACGCTGTATGCTTTTCAGCGTGACATGAATGACTATGCATTTCAGAAGAAAACATAAAGAGAGTATAACATCGAACAAGTTATTTACTTAACTGATATAAGCAATATTTTTGTTAATTTGATAAATATTTTAATGATAACAACCTAAGGCCCTCGATTTATGAATTTTATATTGTTCTATAACTAACAAATATTATATATAACTCTTATATTGAATATACTTACAATTAATAACATCTATTTTCTGTTATTTTAATAAATTTTTATTATCACTAAGAAAAGTCTAAAATTTATAATCAATCAATTAGATAGCGTTTTTCTTAATGATTACAAATCAATCACAAACCATTAATTTTCTATATTCTTCATAAGCATAATGATCCGTCATTCCACTGATATAATCTTGAATTAATCTTGTGCGATAATAAAACTCTAAAACTTTTCCTTTTTCAGCATTTATATCATTTAGCTTTTCTAACATTTCGTTATAAGCCAGTTTATGTTTCACAGAAAGCTTATGATATAAACGCGTCTCAATAACATATTTAGGATGTTCGTTATATTTATGCAATCTTAAAAAATCTTCTGTTGATAATAAAAGCAAAGGTTTATAGATATCAAGTAATCCACTAATCACGCGATATCCTTTCATTTCAAGTTGTTCAACTTCAGGGTGGCTAAACACCCATTTTTTAGCCACACTTTTTAATGTTGTTAATAAACGGTGTTCAGCACTTTCCCCTTCCAATAAAGCGTGGTTAAAACTCCCTTCATAAACTTGAGGAAGATTTTTTATAAAACGGTACGCAGTATAAGGGACTAATTTTCCTGTAATATAAACCCGTAAATACATAAAAAACTGATCTTGCATACTGCGTTTGGCTTCGTTTTGATCAACTTTTTTATAAGCCCGATTAACTGTAATATCGAATAAATCGCCTTCAGTTACATCACCACTTTCACGCCAAGCATCTCGTAAAAGCTGAACAAGACGGTTGATATCAAAAATCCCCTTTTCTACTGCATCATCTAAATCCGCAATACAATAAGAGATGTCGTCAGCAGCTTCCATAATATATGTGAGAGGAAAGCGACAAAATTCACCCATATCTAATTTTTGTTGTACTTCTTTTACGAAAGCTAATTCAGACCAGTAATACCCTGGTTTTTTCATTAAATAGCTATATTCTTTGGGGATCTCTCCTTGCCAATAAGCAGGACGAGTATATTTTAATACACATCCAATTTGCGCATAGGTTAAATTCAATTTAAGCAGATGATGCGCCATTCGAATAGCTTGAGCATTGCCTTCAAATTGGCATAAATCTTGGCGTAAAGTTTGTCGCAATTCATTTAATTGCACTTTAGCTGAATACTGCATAGGGATAAATGGGCAACTGTCGAATTCAGCCGTCGCCTCTGGTGATAATACTTTTTGAAACCAATGCTTAATCGCTGCTTCACCAAAATGACCAAAAGGTGGATTACCAATGTCATGCATTAAACACGCCATCTCAATTAAACTTTCAAGGCTATCAATACGCTCATTTAAGCCATACACTTCAAGCTTATTTTGTTTTTTTAACTCACCAATAATTTGCTTAGCGATATAACGCCCTATTTGTTGAACTTCTAGAGAATGAGTAAGGCGACTGCGTACTGCGGAATTTGTCTCTAAAGGAAAGACTTGTGTTTTTTGTTGTAAACGACGAATAGCAGCTGAGTTAATAATACGTCCTCGATCACTTTCAAATTGTCGAGAAACCTGTGTTTCATCATTAATATCGATGTCACTGCTGTTATATTTGCGTTGATAATTTAACTTCAGCTTAAAATCGATCATTCCTATCCTCTTTCTGGCTTAAATAAAACGAATTCTCTATCCTTTGTGTTATATCGTGTTTTTCCGATAGATGTTAAACTCTATTTAAATTTTATTTATTCTTAACCTACAAGTGAGTATGACACAATGAGAGTTGGCGTAATAGGTGCAATGGAGCAAGAGGTCACACTTCTGCGTGATAAAATTGAAGATTGCCAAATCTTATCCCGTGGCGGTTGTGAAATCTATACAGGCAAAATTAATGGTGTTGATGTTGCATTACTAAAATCAGGTATTGGTAAAGTTGCCGCTGCGATCGGTACAACATTATTACTTGAGCATTTTCGTCCTGATGTCGTTATCAATACTGGCTCTGCGGGTGGCTTAGACTCAAGATTAAATGTTGGTGATATCGTTGTTTCAACGGAAGTCCGCTATCACGATGCAGATGTAACTGCGTTTGGTTATGAACCAGGTCAAATGGCACAATGCCCCCCCGCTTTTATTGCAGATCCTAAACTTATTAGCGTCGCAGAAGCGTGTATTGAATCACTAAAATTAAATGCTGTTCGTGGTTTAATTTGTAGTGGTGATGCTTTTATTAATGGTGCAGAACCTTTAGCTCGTATCCGTCGCACATTCCCAGATGTTGTTGCCGTAGAAATGGAATCAACCGCAATTGGTCATGTTTGCCATCAGTTCGGTACACCATTTGTTGTAGTTCGAGCTATTTCTGATGTGGCTGATAAAGAGTCACACTTAAGTTTTGATGAATTTTTATCTGTCGCCGCAGAACAATCAAGCTTAATGGTGACAGCGATATTGGATAAATTAAAAGACTAATTAAGTCGAGATAATCTTAAAACTACTTTATCAATACCTCACCTTTATTTTTTACTTATTCTAAGATAAAAAATAGGTGGGTATTTTTTTATTATTGGAAAAGTAATGCGTTTATTTATCAATCTTGGATTATTACTCTACCCATTATTTTGGCTTAATGTTGCTATTGCTATCACGCCTGCTGATCGTGTTATTACGCTATCGCCATCAGCCACTGAAATGGCTTATGCCGCGGGCATGGGAGATAATATTGTCGGAGTTAGTGCTTACTCTGATTATCCGGAGGAGGCTAAAAATATTGAACAAGTGGCTAATTGGCAGGGGATTAATATTGAACGCATTCTATTATTAAAACCCGATTTAGTGATTGCATGGCAAGGCGGTAATCCACAACGTCCATTAGATCAGTTAAAAGCTTTGGGTATTCCTATTATTTATTCTGATCCACAAAGTATTGAAGAAATCGCAGACGATCTCGTTACTCTTTCCAATTATAGCCATCATCCTGATATTGCTTTAAACAATGCCCAACAATTACGCCAGCAATATCAGATATTACAGCAACAATACGCATCAAATACATCGGATCACGCCAAGAAAAAAGTATTCATTCAATTTGGAATGCAACCATTATTTACTACATCAAATAGCACATTACAGAGCCATATTACGGAACTTTGCGGTGGAGAGAATATCTTTGCTAACAGCCCTGTGGCATGGCCTCAAGTAAGCCGTGAGCAAGTACTTACAAAACACCCTGATTTGATTATATTCAGTGGTAAGGCAGATCAAATACCTACAATAAAAGCATTTTGGCAACCTCAACTCCCTGTACCTGTTATTGCTATTGATGAAGACAGTTTTAGTCGACCAGCTCCACGTGTTATTAATGCAGCAAAACAAATTTGTGAGGCTATTGCGAACCATTGATTAGAAGCATAGACGGGATTTTAGATTTTGAATTTTGAATTTTGAATTTTGAATTTTGAATTTTGAATTTTGAATTTTGAATTTTGAATTTTGAATTTTGAATTTTGAATTTTGACAGATTTTGTCTTTAACTTTCACAAACAAAAGTCGTGAGCGAGCAAGCAGTGCAACAAGGCAGACAGCGCACAGTAAGCGGAGCATACATTAGTATGTGAGCATTTAACGTCGTGGCACTACTGCACAGCCACGACGCTAAATAAGGATCAGATACTAAAAGAAGAGCCGCAACCACACGTACTCTTAGCATTAGGATTCGTCACAATAAAACGCGACCCCTCCAATCCTTCGGTATAATCCACACAACCGCCTACTAAATACTGCAAGCTCATTGGATCAACCACTAAAGCAACGCCTTGTTTTTCTATGGTCATATCACCTTCATTCATTGCATCATCAAAGGTAAAACCATACTGGAATCCGCTACAACCGCCACCCGTGATATAAACACGTAAACGCAGATTTGGATTTTCTTCATCTGCAATCAGATCTTTTACTTTATTTGCAGCCGCGTCAGTAAATTGTAACGGCAGAGCCATATCATCACTCATTGTTCACTCCAGACTGGGTATTCCAGCAAAAAAACAGCCAGCAAAAATTTATCTTTCTTGCTGATATAATGTGATGATTATCTAATACCTGCTCATAACCTTCAAGTTTGTTGTGGACAAAATACACTTTTTGCTACCTATCACTTTTTACGATAAACCACGTACCCACAATAATAGTGAGAAATCAAAATCTTGTTGCCGTAATTTGGCTTCATCAGCGTGGTGATTTAGAATACGCCTTAATCTTACGCTCACCCATCATTAGGAGTCTGACATGAGCAAGTCTGAAACGCTTTATAATCTCGCACAACAAGTGATCCCCGGCGGTGTCAACTCACCTGTTAGAGCATTTAACGGTGTAGGTGGAACCCCTCTTTTTATTGAACGTGCTAATGGTGCGTATATTTATGATGCCGATGGACGTGCTTACCTGGACTATGTTGGCTCATGGGGACCAATGGTTTTAGGTCATAATCACCCTGCTATTCGTGATGCTGTTACTGATGCGGTACAAAAAGGATTAAGTTTTGGCGCACCAACAGCGGCTGAAGTTGAAATGGCAAACCTAGTCACTGAACTGGTACCTTCAATGGATATGGTTCGCATGGTGAACTCAGGTACCGAAGCGACAATGAGCGCTATTCGCCTTGCTCGTGGTTACACTGGTCGTGACAAAATCATTAAATTCGAAGGTTGCTACCACGGTCATGCAGATTGCCTATTAGTAAAAGCGGGGTCTGGTGCATTAACCATGGGCCAACCTAATTCACCGGGCGTACCCGCTGATTTTGTCAAACACACCTTAACTTGCACTTATAACGATTTAAACTCTGTACGCCAAGCCTTTGAAAACTATCCAGAAGAAGTCGCTTGTATCATTGTTGAACCGGTTGCAGGCAATATGAACTGCGTACCACCAAAAGCAGACTTCTTACCGGGTTTACGTGCGTTATGTGATGAGTTTGGTGCATTACTGATTATTGATGAAGTAATGACAGGCTTTCGCGTGGCATTAGGTGGCGCACAAGCTTATTATGATGTTGATCCTGACTTAACATGCTTAGGTAAAATTATCGGTGGCGGTATGCCTGTAGGTGCATTTGGTGGACATATGGAAGTGATGTCTAAACTCGCGCCAATTGGCCCTGTTTATCAAGCGGGAACCTTATCAGGCAACCCAATTGCAATGGCAGCAGGTTTAGCCTGTTTACACGAAGTCTCACAACCGGGTGTTCATCAAACATTAGATGAACTCACAACAATGCTAGCGGATGGTTTACTTGAAAAAGCACAACAAGCGGGCATTCCAATGGTTATCAACCATGTTGGCGGGATGTTTGGTCTGTTCTTTACAGATGCAAAAGAAGTGACTTGCTATCAAGATGTGATGAACTGCGATGTTGAACGTTTTAAACAATTCTTCCATTTAATGTTAGAAAAGCGCATCTACCTTGCACCTTCAGCATTTGAAGCCGGCTTTATGTCTATTGCTCATACCAAAGAAGATATTCAACGCACTATTGATGCAGCGGAATATGCATTTGGAAAAATGAAAGGCTAGTTAGCGCTGTTCAGAGATCAATAAAAACGGCACTCACGTGCCGTTTTTATTTTAGCTAATCTACGTGATCACTTACTCAGAAAACAGATCTTGTAACCACTTTGGTGCGCCACTTTCATCAGTATCTTGCTGAACAGGTGTGCACAATCCATCTGGATTTGCTGTCCATACAGGTAAGGTACGAACACCACCGCCATAACAAGCAAAGTTACCTTGAGCATCAACAGACATCTCTGCAATATCTTCTGGTGCTGGTGGGTTTAATTTCAGCGGTGCCTGATTCTGTAGATAATTACGATAAAGCAACAATGCCCCTGTTGAACCCGTTAAGTTCGTTGGGCCATTATTATCGCGCCCCATCCATGAAATCGTCACTTCTTTGCCATCAATCCCCGCAAACCAACTATCACGAAGATCGTTTGTCGTACCCGTTTTACCCGCAAGATTGTAATTACCAAATTTTGGTTTTAATACACGCCATGCTGTACCCGAATTCACCACTTGTTGCATACCAAATAGCGTCATATAAGCCGCTTGTGGCGAAACCGTCGTTTCTGCTTGAGGATAACTTTGGTAAAGCACAGTACCATCTTGGGCAATAACAGAACGCAATGATGATAATTTTGCACGATTACCTAAACTACCAATTGTTTGGAAAGTTTGAGCGACTTCCATTGGTGTTAAGTTTAATGCACCTAATAGCATCGCAGGCACTTTTTCCAGATTTTCTGCGGGGGCACCTAAGTTAATCCAAGTTTGGATCACTCGATCTAACCCGACTTCTAAACCCAGATTGACAGTAGGAACATTACGTGAGGTTGCTAATGCATCCACCAACATTAATTTACCTTTATAACCGCGATCGTAGTTACGAGGTTGCCAAGGTTTGCCCCCTGGAATAGGCACAGAAATAGGTTCATCTGCAAGCCAGGTATTTAAACGAAAACGCTCAGGTTCACTTAATGCCGTTAAGTAGGTAGCCGGTTTTGCTAAAGAACCGATTGAGCGACGAGCTGATAATGCACGATTAAAGCCTGCATATTGTGGTTGAGAGCCTCCCACTAATGCTCTCACCTCTCCACTTAAGCGATCCACAACAACCATCGCCCCTTCAAGATCGTCAATTTTACGCACTTTACGTATATCGGCAACGCCCACTTCAACTGCTTTTTCAGCTGCATCTTGCGAAACAGGATCTAATGTAGTGAAAATTTTTGTACCTGATAAATCTTTTACTTTATCGCCTAGGGTTGTTTGTAACTCTTGGCGAACCAATTGCATAAATGCAGGTTGAGGCGTTAACGCTTCACTACGTGGTTTCACACCTAAAGGGCGCGCACTCAGTACATTGTAAAGCTCTTGATCGATTATCTCTTGTGTTTGCAGTAGTTTTAATACCACATTACGACGCTCTAACGCAGATTTGGGGTTACGCCATGGGTTATAAGCAGACGCGCCTTTAACCATACCCACTAAAAGAGCTTGCTGATCAAGGCTTAATTCATCAACGGGACGACCAAAATAGTAAAGGCTCGCTAAAGGGAAGCCTCGAATTTGTTCATCACCACTTTGCCCTAAAAAAACCTCATTAAGATACAGCTCTAAAATACGATCTTTGCTATAACTCGCATCCATAATGATCGCCATATAGGCTTCATTAAGCTTTCTTTTTAACGTTCTTTCGTTAGTCAAAAATAGGTTTTTCACTAACTGTTGCGTTAAGGTACTCCCACCTTGAACCGCTTTACCGGCAGTAAAGTTTGCTAATACTGCGCGCCCAATCGAATAAAGGCTAATTCCATCATGTTCATAGAAACGGCGATCTTCTGTTGCAATTAATGTATCCACTAATAATTGTGGAAATTTATCTCTTGCTAAGAATAAGCGTTGTTCACCATTTGCAGATTGCATCATGGTAATTAACTTAGGATCAAGACGGAAAAAACCAAACTGCCGTTGATTATCCATGTTAGTAATACTAACCAATGAATTCTGCTCAAAGGTTAATTTAGCTAAAATTTGCTCTTCACGGCCATCAGGAAAATCGAAAGGTCGGCGCAACATTTCAATCGTGTTGCCTCTTACCACAAATTCGCCAGGACGAGTGATTTTGTTAACATTGCGGTATTGCATACCTTCGAGTAAGCTCACCATCTCTTTTTGGCTATAATTCATGCCCGGCTCTAAGTTGACGGTACGTCCGTAAACCGCAGCGGGTAATTCCCAAACATTACCATCAAGGCGCTCTTTGATTTGAGAATGTAAATAAACCCCATAAATCCCCATTAAAACCGCAACCACAATGGCGATTTTGACAAATAACCAAAACCAAGAACGCCCTCTTTTGGTTTGTTTCACTGGTCTTTTCTTTCTACTCATGAACGCTATCTCTCATAAAAACCCCTTTATCACGGGATAAAGAAGCCTAACATTGTCGCTATTTTTCCGTGTGATCCCACAAGAAAGCTCTCAAATAGGGATAATCTACGATAAAAACTTAAATTAACTTATTGGCTATATTTTTTTACTCGTCGAGTCGGTGCCGTATTCGCCGGATCATCAGGCCATAAATGCTTGGGGTAACGTCCTTTCATCTCTTTTTGCACCTCTTTATAACTTCCAGCCCAAAATGTCGCCAGATCTTGTGTTTTTTGGATGGGACGATGGGCTGGTGATAATAATTCCATGACTACAGGCAATTGACCATTCGCAATAATAGGGCTTTGTTGTTCGCCATAAACTTCTTGAATGCGGATCGCAATGACTGGCGGTAACTCTAAATCATATTGGATCGCCACTTTTGTCCCTGTTGGTGCTAAATAATGCGTTGGAAATAAACTTTGTAGTAACTGATTTTCATGCCACGTTAATTGGTTTTTAATAATTGTATTAATATCAATTTGTTGTAATGCTTTTAATGTCTGAACTTCCCCCAATTCAGGCAAAAGCCATGTTTCTAAAGTTTCAAGTAACACCGTTTCTGCTAAATCAGGTAATAAGGCTTCTGGACACCATTTTTTCGCTAAAGAAAGGCGAATAAAAAGCTGTTGAGTCTCTTCATTCAGCGCTAAAGCCTTTAAACCGTTATCTCTCAACCAATTCAATAATGCTTGTTGCATTTGTTGCTTATTGGGTTTGTCTAATTGTCGCTGGCTTAAAGTTAATCGCCCTAATTGACGCTGTTGCCATGCAACTAATGTACCTCGTTTTTCATCCCATTCAACCGTGGTATTATTTTCAATAAGATCAGGAAAGATAGCTGATATTTCATCGATATCAATGGGTAGCGCTAATAAAATGCGCACATCGGCATAATGTACATTTTGTAGTAATAACGGCGCTAAGATCCACTGTGCATTACTCATAGAATGCGCATCATCCATCATGGCACCTTGCCCATTGGCTAAACGAAAACGACCTTGATTATCACGATTTTTAGCAATTCTATCAGGAAACCCGACTGCTAATAATGAACCTAATAATTCAGGACAAAAAATCCCTTTCCGATGTTGAGAAAGCTGTTTTTCACGTCGTGTCCAGAACATATTTTTTTGTTGAGAAACCCGTTCTAGATTAATTTCCTGCCCTCGTGGAGGCTCTTCTAAGATTGCACATAAGCGTGCTGCCGTCGCAAGATGATTGTCACTTTGCTCACTCGCATAATCTAAAATCGCGGCTAATCGAGGTTCTATTCCCCATTGCGCCATACGCAAACCACGCGGTGTTAATCCATCTTGCTTATCAATAGCGCCTAAACGATACAATAAATCTTTAGCTGCATTCAATGCTTGTGGGGTTGGTGTATCCAACCAACTCAATTGATTAATGTCACGACATCCCCACTGCAAGACGGAAAGCCATAACGACGATAAATCACTAGTTAAAATTTCAGGTATTTGGTGAGAAGCAACACGCTCTGCCTGCTCTTGGCTGATTAAATGCCAGCAAATACCTGCTTCAAGACGCCCAGCTCGCCCAGCTCGTTGTGTTTGTGACGATTGGCTAATCCTTTGACGCACTAAGCTAGTGACACCGCTTCTTAAATCAAACTGAGCGCGTTTCTCAATAGCACTATCAAGGACTAAGCGAATACCTTCAATAGTCAGACTGGTTTCTGCAATATTGGTAGCAAGTACGATTTTTCGATAACCTTTTTCAGTCGGTTCAATCGCTTTTTGTTGTTCTGCTAATGAAAGGGCGCCATAAAGTGGAAATAGTAAAATATTGTCATCCACTTTATCTTTTAGAATATCTGCAACGCGTACTATTTCTGCACTTCCCGGCAAGAATATCAGCATAGAGCCGGTTTCTTGCGCCAATAATCGCAACGCCATTGTGGCAATTTCTTGTTCAAAGGGTTGATGCGTATTGATAGGAAAATACACTCTTTCGACGGGATAACTGCGCCCTTGCGCACTGATCATAGGGGCATCAGGTAGTAGTGAGGTAATTTTTTGATTATCTAAGGTCGCGGACATAATCAAAACACGCAAATCATCGCGTAATCCCATCTGTACATCAAGCAATAGCGCTAGAGCTAAATCCGCTTGTAAGCTGCGTTCATGAAATTCATCTAACATTACAAGGCTTACGCCAGTCAACTCTGGATCTTGCTGTAACATGCGGTTTAATACACCTTCTGTTACCACTTCAAGTCGAGTTTTTGAGCTGACTTTGCTTTCCGCTTTCATACGATAACCTACCGTATTTCCAACTTCCTCATTGAGTTGATTTGCTAAACGATAAGCAATACTTTTAGCCGCTATTCTTCTTGGCTCTAATAAAATTATTTTGCCATCAAAGTAATTTTGCTCCAGTAAATAGAGAGGAAGCGCCGTGGATTTACCGGCACCTGTAGGTGCATGAAGCAAAACTTGTGGGGATTGTTTTAACGCAGTAACGATTTTTTCTGTTACATCAAAGATTGGCAATAAATGCACACAGGCTCCATGACTCATTAACTTTCTCGGCTTGGCATTGTAGCATTAGCGCTTTATTAAAGGTCATATTTTCATCGGAGTGATCATGAAATTTGAGCAACCGCTACAATCTGCCACTTTACTAAAACGATATAAGCGTTTTTTAGCAGACGTTGTTACCCCTAATGGGGAAGAATTCACGCTCCATTGTGCCAACACAGGTGCAATGACGGGATGTGCGACACCGGGTGATACTGTTTGGTACTCCACCTCTTTGAATGCAAAAAGAAAATATCCGCACAGCTGGGAACTGACTCAAACTCAAACCGATGATTGGATTTGTGTAAATACCTTAAGAGCGAATGGGATTATTGCTGATGCGATTGAGGCGGGTGACATTCCAGAATTATCTGAGTATGACGAGATAAAACGAGAAGTGAAATACGGTAGTGAGAATAGCCGTATTGATATTTTACTTAAATCAAATCATAAAGTTGACTGTTATATTGAAGTGAAGTCAGTCACTTTGCTCGACAACGGTATGGGTTATTTCCCTGATGCAAAAACAGAACGTGGTCAGAAACATCTTCGAGAGTTGACCGCTATCGCAAAATTGGGTTTAAGGGCTGTCTTATTCTACGCAGTTCCCCATACTGGCATTACGGAAGTGACTGTTGCTAAAGAGATTGATCCTAACTATGCTTCACTACTAAAAGAAGCATGTGATGCAGGGGTTGAAATCTTGTGTTATCGCATCAATATTAGTGAATACAATTTAACAATTGGACAGCAATTACCTTTTATTTCAAATGGTTAATTGAAATCCATGGTGTTAGTTAATCATTTTTTAACTAAAAAGGGATATTTACTTGCGTACCTTCACACCATGAGAAAACTTATTAAAGGAATAATTGCTATCCTCGCGGGCATCTGCTATTTATAGCGCCCTATTTTTTCCCCTTCCTGTTTTTAAGGTGGGGATTATTCAGAAATGCGTATGTAGGAGAAGCATTATGCAAGAAGGGCAAAAGCGTAAAACATCGTCCATGAGCATTCTCGCTATTGCTGGCGTTGAGCCATATCAGGAAAAAGCGGGCGAAGAGTACATGAACGAAGCCCAATTAGCGCATTTTAAGCTAATACTTGAATCTTGGCGCAATCAGCTCAGGGATGAAGTCAACCGCACCGTTACTCATATGCAAGATGAGGCGGCAAACTTCCCTGATCCCGTTGACCGAGCTGCACAAGAAGAAGAATTCAGTCTTGAGCTGCGTAACCGTGATCGTGAACGTAAACTCATTAAGAAAATCGAGAAAACACTGAAAAAAGTCGAAGATGATGACTTTGGTTTCTGTGAATCTTGTGGAGTAGAAATCGGCATTCGCCGTTTAGAAGCTCGCCCTACAGCCGATTTATGTATCGACTGTAAAACCTTAGCTGAAATCCGTGAAAAGCAGATGGCTGGCTAATAATGAGCAAACGCCTCAACCTAATACGTTGAGGCGTTAATCTGAATCTTTCGATGCACGAGATTACAGACTATATTGGGCGCTTTGCGCCATCGCCAACGGGTCGACTTCATTTTGGCTCATTGGTTACTGCACTTGGCAGTTATCTTCAAGCTCGTGCACACCACGGGCGTTGGCTTCTACGCATTGATGATATCGACCCTCTTAGAGAACCTCCTGGTACTGCACTCCAAATTATTCGCACATTAGAACATTATGGTTTGTTCTGGGATGAAGAGATCCTCTATCAATCGCAACGCCATGATGCTTACCGTGAAATTTTACACACCCTTTGGAAAGAAGGTGTTTGCTACCACTGTCATTGTAGCCGTCATCGTTTACATGACTTAGGGGGCGTGTATGATAACCACTGCCGTCATCGCGAACCGCTAACGAATAATGTTACACCTTTCGATAAAGAGAGTGCATGGAGATTAATCCAACAGCATCCCGTTTATCATTTTGAAGATAGCATTCAAGGTACATATTATTCAAAGAGTACGTCTATCGTATTAGAAGATATGATTATTCACAGAAAAGGTAACTTATTTGCGTATAATCTAGTAACAGTGATTGATGATAGTTATCAGGGTGTAACAGAAGTTGTTAGAGGTGCCGATCTACTTGATCCCACATTGCGACAAATCAGTTTACATAAACAACTGAATTTACCTATTCCGCGTTATGCTCATTTACCTTTAGTAATAAATCATGACGGTAATAAATTATCAAAACAAAATCACGCGAATGCGTTACCAGATACTGATCCAAGACCGGTCATTATCGATGCTTTACGGTTTCTTAATCAGCCCATTATTGCAGGTTGGCAAGATTATTCGTTAACATCATTGCTAGAGATTGCGATAGCACAGTGGTCACCTTCTGAGATTTTAAAACAAAATCATCAGCAACAAAGGTATGAATAAACCACACAAAGCATTCTCAAAAAATGTTCAGTAGGCTATGATTAGCCGCTTAATTTTTTTAATTATTAGAATTTATTATTCGAGGTGTCATATTTTTAATCGAGTAGCACATTTCTGCCGTAATCTGCTAGGGCGACAAACACCGTCATCAGACACACAACCGGTAGCAAGTGAAAGGCCAGTCACTGCATCTGACCGACCAAAACAAGAAACACAGAAACCTGTGCGTCGGCGTCCTGCTATATCCGCAGACCGTCCCCGTAAGAAAAAGAGTAACAAAGAAAAGGCGAACGGGAGTGATTTGCCAATGACTGTGATCCCAAGAGATCAACACCCAATTTCACGTAAAGACATCAGTGATAATGCCTTAAAAGTACTTTATCGACTAAATAACTCTGGCTTTCAGGCTTATTTAGTGGGAGGTGGTGTCCGTGACTTATTACTGGGAAAAAAACCAAAAGATTTTGATATTGCCACAAATGCAACGCCTGAAGATGTACGTCGATTATTCCGCAACAGTCGTTTAGTCGGTCGTCGTTTCCGTCTTGCTCATATTATGTTTGGCCCCGAAGTGATTGAAGTTGCGACTTTCCGTGGTTCTCATGAAGATCATGAAGTTTCAGACAACAACCAATCCCAGCAAGCACAAAGTGGCATGTTACTGCGCGACAATATTTTTGGTTCAATTGAAGAAGATGCCATTCGTCGTGACTTTACATTAAACAGTCTCTATTACGGCGTTGATGATTTTGCTGTACGTGATTACGTTGGCGGTTTAGCGGATCTGAAAGCTGGTATTATTCGTTTAATAGGCGATCCTGAAACGCGCTATCGCGAAGATCCTGTCAGAATGCTTAGAGCAATTCGCTTTGCCAGCAAATTGGATATGCAAATTGCACCAGAAACGGCAGAGCCTATTAGCAGATTAGCCCCTTTATTACGTAATATTCCATCGGCTCGTCTTTTTGAAGAGTCGCTAAAATTATTACAAACAGGGCAAGGCTACAAAACTTACAAGTTAATGTGCCGTCATCAATTACTTGAACCACTGTTTCCGCTAATTGCTTCTAAAATGACAGAGCAACATGATACGCCGATGGAGAGAATGATAGATCAAATTCTCAAAAATACGGACTACCGCATCAATAAAGAGATGCGAGTCAATCCGGCGTTCTTATTTGCGGCGATGTTGTGGTATCCATTAATTGAACATGCCGAAAAATTAGTCCAAGAAAGTGGTCTTTCTTACTATGACTCTTTCTCTATGGCGATGAACGATATTTTAGATGAGCAATGTCGTACTATTGCGATACCCAAACGCATTACCACAACCATGCGTGATATCTGGCTATTGCAACAACGTTTACCGAAACGCCAAGGTCGTCGAGCGAATAAATTACTTGAGCACCCTAAATTCCGTGCCGCATTCGATTTACTGGAATTACGTGCCAATGTACAACGCAATCCAGATCTTGAAGCGTTAGCAAGTTGGTGGGCTGATTTCCAAGCATCTAACAATACACAACAACGCTCAATGGTCTCTGAATTAGGTCAAGCGCCGGTTCGTAGACGTCCACGTCCACGTAAACGCCCTCGCCATCCAAGTGCAAAACCTGCATCCAGACAAGAGAACACCCATGAATAAGCAGAAAAAACGTGTTTATATCATCTTGGGAAGTAATTTGGATTCACCTGAAAATCAGGTGAATTCAGCGATTAAGGCAATCAGTGAGATCCCACAAACAACATTAATTGCACAATCATCTTGGTATCGTACTCGCCCTATGGGACCACAAGATCAACCTGATTACCTTAATGTCGCTGTTGTAGTTGATACAACATTAGCACCCGAAGAGTTGCTTAATAACACTCAAGCAATTGAATTAGCACAAGGTCGCGTCAGAAAAGAAGGCAATCGTTGGGGGCCAAGAACGCTTGATATTGATATTATGCTATTTGGTGATGATGTGATCCAAACCGAGCGATTGACGGTACCCCATTACGGGCTTAAAGTCCGCGAATTTATGCTTTATCCATTAGCGGAATTAGCCCCCGAACTTCGTTTTCCTGATGGTGAGTTATTAGCAGATAGATTGGCGTTAGTGCCTGAAAATGGCATGGAAAAGTGGTAATTTCACGCTAATACGCCCTTAATGCTAAAGGTTGATACCGTAAAAATAGACACAGTATCAGCCTATCTCTTCTCTTTTGCTTTCCCTCAATTTTTCAAATTCAGCTCTTCCTCTCTATTTTTGAATTCTTTTATATTTATTTTTACATATAACAAACTGATAAATATAAATAAAAATCATCATTTATTATTTTTTATTACTCATTTAATTACTTTTTCTTCGTTTTTAGTCCTTAAATGCTACAATCGAAAGCGGCTTTATTTTGATAATCTAATATTTTCTTTAATAAACAAATGATTATGTGAAGTAATTAATTTTATCTACACACCAAAAACGACACTGATGGAGTTTTTTACAATGAAACCCACTACGCTTTCAACGCTAAACCGCTATAAGCAAGAAAAGAAAAAATTCGCCACACTCACTGCTTATGATGCAAGTTTTGCTCACCTTTTTGCACAAGAAGGTATTCAAGCCATGTTGATTGGTGATTCCTTAGGAATGACACTACAAGGTCATAACAGCACCTTACCCGTTACTGTTGAGCAAATTGCCTATCACACTCGTTGCGTAAGAGCTGGTGCGCCTAATGCCTTTTTAATTGCAGATATGCCCTTTATGTCTTATTCAACACCTGAGCAAGCTTGCCTTAATGCCGGCATTTTGATGCAAGCAGGGGCGAATATGGTAAAGATTGAAGGGGGTAGCTGGTTAATACCGACAGTAAAAGTGCTGACCGAACGTGCTGTTCCAGTCTGTATTCATTTAGGATTAACACCACAATCCGTTAATGTTTTTGGTGGCTATAAAGTTCAAGGCAGAGAACTAGCAGCCGCAGAACAATTAAAACAAGATGCCATGTCACTTGAAAAGGCAGGTGCGCAACTGGCTGTTTTAGAATGTGTTCCCGTGGCTCTTGCAAAAGCGATTACAGACGCGCTAACGATGCCTGTTATTGGTATTGGTGCGGGAAATGTTACTGATGGCCAAATTCTCGTTATGCATGATTTATTAGGATTAACGCCACAGCCTCCAAAATTCTCTAAAAACTTCTTGCAAGAAGCAGGCTCTTTGCAAGGCGCCGTTAGCCTGTATGTTCAGCAAGTAGAGCAAGGCCTATTTCCACAAGAACAACATACATTTAACTGATTTATTATCTTAATTTATAAACATCGTTTAAAGGAGTCACGCCATGCTAATTATTGAAACTACGCTTATCTTACGCAGAGAAATCAAGCGATTAAAGCAAGAAGGTAAACGCATTGCATTGGTTCCAACTATGGGTAACCTTCATGAAGGCCACCTAAAATTAATTGAAGAAGCCCGTCTTCATGCAGATGTGGTTATCACATCTATTTTTGTTAATCCACTTCAGTTTGATAGAGAAGCCGATTTAGCAAACTACCCTCGTACTTTACAAGAAGATTGCGAGTTACTGCGTGATAAACATGTCGATATCATTTTCGCGCCTTCTGCGAAAGAGATGTATCCACATGGCATGGAAAACCAAACAACGGTTGATGTACCTGTACTTTCTACTGTATTGGAGGGTGCAAGCCGTCCTGGTCATTTCCGTGGTGTTACAACAGTCGTCAGTAAACTATTTAATCTTGTACAACCTGATGTCGCGATGTTTGGTGAAAAAGACTTCCAGCAACTGCAAATTATCCAAAAAATGATAAACGATTTATGTATGGATATCAGCATCGTTCCTGTTGCTATCGTACGTGACAAAAATGGTTTAGCACTCAGTTCGCGCAATCGTCTATTATCTGATAATGAAAAACAGCAAGCCCCTGCACTTTACCAAGCAATGCAAGAAATCGCAGAACAATTAAAGTTGGGGGATCATGATGTTAATCACCTACTGCAAAATGCAAAAAACACTTTAGAACAAAAAGGTTTTCGTGCAGATGAATGCTTTATTTGTGATGCAGATACACTCACACCATTAAATGAAGAGAGTCGTCGAGCAGTGATTTTAATGGCAGCATGGCTAGGTAATACTCGTCTTATTGATAACCAACAAGTTAACCTTGTTTAATATTCATTATTCGAAAAATAGGAAACACAACAATGCTACGCACTATGTTACAAGGCAAACTTCATCGCGTAAAAGTCACACAAGCCGATCTTCATTATGAAGGCTCTTGCGCGATTGATCAGGATTTTATGGATGCCGCTGGTATTCTTGAAAATGAAGCGATTGATATTTATAACGTAGATAATGGTGAACGCTTTTCAACTTACGCCATTTGTGCGGAAAGAGGCTCACGAATTATTTCAGTCAATGGCGCAGCTGCGCGTAAAGCCGCCGTTGGCGATCGCTTAATTATTTGCTCTTATGTGCAAATTCCTGATAGTGATGCGCGTAGCCATAAACCCAACATCGCCTATTTTGAAGACAACAATGAAATGAAGCGCATAGCCAAAGCCGTGCCAGTTCAAGTTGCTTAATTAATAAAATATTACCTACTTCCCATAGGCAGAGGTTCCCTGCTTATGGGAAATAAGAACAATAAATAACCTATTGGTATTATTGGCTTGTCACGATCCACCTTGATAAAACGAGATATAAGATTCAAAACCGAGTTTCTTCTCCATTTTTCCTCGCTTATCTTCCTGTAGCTTGTTATAAATCAGATAAGTATTATCTGACTACTCTCTGACTAATAAAAAATTATGATAAAAGTTGCTTTAGTAGATGATCACATTGTTGTGCGTTCTGGTTTTGCACAACTGTTAATGCTAGAACCCGATATTCACATTGTGGGTGAGTATTCTAATGGGCAAGAAGCATGGCCTTATTTAGTACATGATGATATTGATGTTGCCGTTATGGATCTCTCTATGCCCGGCGAAAGCGGTCTACAACTCCAAAACCGCTTAAAACAAAAGCGCCCTGATTTTCGAACTATTATTTTAAGTATCTATGACACCCCTGCTTTTGTTCAAAGTGCACTAGACTCTGGTGCTCGAGGTTATTTAACCAAACGTTGTGGCCCTGAAGAGTTAGTACAAGCCGTGCGCGCTGTACATCAAGGTGGCTGTTATCTTTGTTCTGATGCGATGAAAGCATTGCGACATACCCCTGAAAAAGAAGATGCATTACATTCTTTAACTCCTCGTGAAAGAGAAATTTTTAATCTTTTAATTCAAGGTGTTAATGTCAAAACAATTGCAGTACAACTTAATCTTAGCCATAAAACCGTACACGTTCATCGAGCCAATGTACTCGGTAAATTAGGCTGTGAAACAACCATCGATTTAGTTCATTTCGCCTTAAAAAATCAGTTGATCACAGGATCGTTGTAACATGAAAAGGGGACTGCGTTTTCTTCTTCAATCCCTCTTTTTATTACTCACCTATTCTTTACTTTGGCTATCACTTTGGGTGATTGGTTTCTATTTAAGTAAAAATGGGCAACAAGCCGCCCTTTTCTTACCTCAAGGTCTGCGATTAGCCCTAATCATTTTACTTTGGCGTCGCTTTTGGCTACCGATGTTATTTGCAGAATGGGGGCTTTATTACTGGCTAACGCAAGAGCAGTTAATTACCCATGCTATTATTTATCTTTCTCCATTATTAAGCCTAATTATCGCCTTAGAAGTGCAACGTATTTGGTGGCGGTATCCTCTCTACTGGCAACGCTTAACTCTATTAATTGGCGCTGTTGGCTTTAATAGCCTGCTACAAGCCTTTATTCTTGGCTTTTTTATTAATACCACCAGCGGAATTTTTCTGACCTCAGTCACTGGTGGCATATTACTCGCGCCTTTTGTTTTTTTACTTTATGAATATCTTCGTGAATTACAAAGTCGAGCGTTGATCTCTGTTGGAACACCTGATCCGCCATTAAGAACTTCCTTGCTAATGTGGGGATTTCTATTTTGTCTTATCGGATTAAGCGCACAGGTTTTCTTAACCCCCGAAATAGAGCGCTTATTAGTTATTCTCGTTTTTATTCCTAACGTCTTTATGGCTTATCGTTATGGCTGGCAAGGTGGCGTATTATCGGCATTACTCGGAAGCTTAATGATTACCTTTGCCCGCCAAGTAAACGGCGCATTTAATGACTTGCGTGAATTAGAAATGTTCTTAACCACACAAGCTATTATTGGTATTGGTTTAGGGATAGCGATAAGTCGTCAACAGCAATTAGCCCATAATTTACGTCATTATCGATTACGCCTAGAGCAAGAACTTCAAGCCAGACGTGAATTAATGGAGCAATTGGTTCATACCGAAGAAGATGTGAAAAAAGCCATTGCTCGCGAATTACATGATGAAATTGGACAAAATATTACCGCAATCCAAATTCAATCGATGCTAATTAAAAGAACCGCAGATAACGACAAAACACGCCAAACCGGAGAGCAAATTGAACGGCTCGCGCTACAAATTCATCAATCCACACGTCAACTGCTACGACAATTGCGCCCACCTGTTTTAGAAGAAATGTCGCTTGAAAAAGCCCTTCATCATTTAATCAATGAATTTGCCTTCAATGACAATGGCATCACCTGTAATTTTAATTATTCATTAGATAAAGAGCCTGAAAACGAAACCATAATTTTTACCCTCTATCGTTTAGTACAAGAGTTATTAAATAATATTAGTAAACATGCCAACGCAACCTATATTGAAGTTTCGTTAACCCAAAACAAAAACCGTCTACGGCTGATCATTAGCGATAATGGTATTGGTATGCTCCCCACATCATTATCAACACAACAAAGTGGCGGTTTTGGATTACGTGGCATTGAAGAACGCATTCGTGCTTTAGGCGGAGAATGGGAAGTGATAAATCATCACGGCACGAAAATAATTGTTAACTTACCCACAAATTCAAAAGAAAACAGTGAAAACTAAGAATAAGTCTTAGTCATCTACAACCTTATCTCATTCTTTTTCTCGACATTTTTTTTACATTTGCAACATCAAAGAGGATGTTATGTCAGGTAAAAATTCGGCATCAATAAATAAGACCTATAACTTTTGGCGCAAAAACTTAATGCTGTCGATGATTATCGGTTATGCCACTTTCTATCTCACACGTAAAAGCGTCAACTTTGTGATGCCCGTTATGCAAGTTGAATTGAATTTAGATAAAGGAGATATCGGTTGGATAGCCAGCCTTTTTTATCTCACTTACGGTTTATCTAAATTTATTTCCGGTATTTTCCATGATAGATGGGGATATCGCTGGTTTATGGGTGTGGGATTAGTGATGACTGGCGTTATGAATATTATTTTTGCCTATTGTCTCTCTTTTCCAGCACTGCTTTTGGTCTGGGCACTAAATGGTTTCTTTCAAGGTTTTGGCTGGCCCCCTTGTGCAAGGTTGTTAACACACTGGTATTCACGCAATGAACGCGGTTTCTGGTGGGGATTATGGAATATCTCAATCAACCTTGGCGGGATGAGTCTTCCCATTTTAACTGCGTGGCTAGCGACGCATTATAGTTGGCAAGTCGCACTGCTTATTCCCGGTATTATCGGCATCATCATCGGGCTGTGGTTGTGTGTACGATTAAAAGGAACTCCCGCAGAAGAAGGGCTTCCTACTGTGGGTGTGTGGCGGCGAGATGTTTTTGAATTACGTCAAGAGCAAGCCTCTCCCCCTAAACCTATGCTAACTATTTTGAAAGATAGCATTTTATTTAACCGAATGATTTGGTTACTAGGTTTTTCCTATATTTTGGTTTATCTCATACGTATGGCAATTAACGATTGGGGAAATATCTGGTTATCAGAAACACATGGCGCCAACTTATTGAGTGCTAACGCCATTCTCTCTTTATTTGAAGTGGGTGGCTTACTCGGGGCGTTATGTTCAGGCTGGGGCTCGGATTTATTATTCCGTGGCCAACGAGCACCAATGATATTGCTGTTTTCACTCGGGCTTTTTACCGCAGTAGCAGCGCTTTGGTTAATTCCAATTCATCATTATGCGTTACTCGCAGCCTGTTTTTTTAGTATCGGTTTTTTCGTGTTCGGACCACAGATGTTAATCGGGCTTGCTGCAACAGAATATTGTCATAAAAACGCAGCAGGCACGGTAACTGGCTACTTGGGATTGTATGCCTACTTAGGGGCAGCAATGGCAGGTTGGCCATTAAGTCAGGTCATGGCGCATTATGGTTGGACTGGGATGTTTGCATTATTAACCAGTGCTGCGGCCTTAATGGGACTCTTACTAATGCCATTGTTGATTGCTGATGTTAGCAAACAAGAGCATTTAGTTGGCCCACTTTCATTTTCCGATGACGACACATTTAAAAGGTTCTGAACATGAAATTGAAAACCCTCTCTACACTTGTTGCTGCTGGTCTGGCTCTGTCTGCTGTTAGCTTATCAACAAATGCGGCTGGTCGCTTAGTGGTTTACTGTAGTGCGACAAATGCAATGTGTGAAGCTGAAACAAAAGCCTTTGCCGAAAAGTATGATGTTAAAACCACCTTCGTTCGTAATGGTTCAGGAAGTACTTTAGCCAAAATCGAAGCTGAAAAACGCAATCCACAAGCTGATGTTTGGTATGGTGGTACAATGGATCCCCACTCACAAGCAGGTGAAATGGATCTACTAGAACCTTATGTTTCTCCTAATCTCGATCAAATCATGCCACAATTCCGTGATCCCGCTAAACGTAAAGGTAACTACTCTTCTGCGGTCTATGTCGGTATCTTAGGCTTCGGCGTCAATAAAGATCGCTTAAAAGAAAAAGGGATTGCTATTCCAACTTGTTGGAAAGATTTAATCAAACCTGAATATAAAGGTGAAATTCAAATCGCCGATCCACAAAGTTCAGGAACTGCTTATACCGCACTGGCAACCTTTGACCAGTTATGGGGTACTGAACAAGCCTTTGATTATCTGAAGAAAATCAATACTAATATCTCTCAATACACCAAATCAGGTATTGCCCCAGCGCGAAACGCCGCTCGTGGTGAAGCAGCCATTGGTATTGGTTTCTTACATGATTACTCATTAGAAGTTGAAAATGGTGCACCGCTTGAATTGATTTCACCTTGTGAAGGTACAGGCTATGAAATCGGTGGTGTCAGTATCATTAAAAATGCCCGTAATATGGATAACGCAAAATTATTCGTAGATTGGACACTCTCAAAAGAAGCGCAAGAAATTAGCTGGAAAGAAGGTAAATCTTACCAAATCCTAACAAATACCTCAGCAGAGTCTTCACCAATGGCACTGAAATTATCTGACTTAAAACTCATTAACTACGACATGGATAAATATGGCGATAGTGATGTGCGTAAAGAGTTGATTAATAAGTGGGTAACCGAAGTAAAAATGGGTAAATAGATCATCAACAGAGCGAGATAATCTCTCGCTCTCTTTTTCACATAATAATAAATACATTTACTTTCGGGGGATTTATGTCTCACACACTCGCTTTACCTGAAAAAAAGAGGCGGGATCCCATATTTTTATGGATCCTAATTGCATGGATGGCATTTGCTTTATTGCCATCATGGAGCCTTGATTACGGTCTTTTAGATTCAACAGCAGATGAATTACTCACCTCTTACGGTTGGAGTAGCGTCAATATCAGTTGGCTCTGGTTTTTATTACCAAGTTTACTGCTCTTTCGTTCATTTAACGAACCTAAGCGTGAAAATCGTTCTCGCCACTATTTTGATGCAAGTTTTGCCTTACTTTGTGCGGTTATTACGATAGTTAGTGCAACGCTTGAAGGACGAGGTTTAGGTTACTCTGCGATCATCCTCTTTATTGCTCTGGGAATGATCATGAAAACCGCCTTAACACGCTTGGAATGGCTTGGTGGTGATAGCTTTGTTATTGGCTCTTTGATAGCCGTTGTTGCACTGATTGGTGCCTTTATTATCTTTCCTAGCATCGCTATTTTTATTCCTATGTTTAAAGATAGTGCTGGCAATTTTGCACCTTTTGAGTTTATCGCTATTTTAAGTCAAGCTCATATTGTGCAAGTGATGCTCAATTCTATTGCGCTTTCTATTGCAGTAGGGATAGGTTGTACTTTCTTTGGTTTAATTCTAGCAATTTATACCTCTCGTATTGCGGTGCGCTCAGCCATTATTGGTCGCGTATTTTCTATCTTACCCATTGTAACACCTCCTTTTGTTGTTGGTTTAGGCGTCACACTTATGATGGGGCGCTCTGGTTATGTGACAGAGTTTCTTGCCACTTATGCAGGGCTTGAAAATACCAACTGGTTATATGGCTTTACTGGAATTTGGTTAGCGCAAGTGCTCGCCTTTACGCCTATGTCATTTATGATTTTAGACGGTGCCATTAAAACCATTCACCCTTCATTAGAAGAAGCGTCTTACACCTTAAGAGCTAACCGTTATCAAACCTTCTTTAACGTCTTTATGCCGTTACTTAAGCCGGCGTTAGCCAATGCGTTTTTAATTGTGATTGTGCAATCTCTTGCTGACTTTAGTAACCCATTGGTTTTAGGGGGCAACTTTGACGTTATCGCCACACAAATTTACTTCTATATCACCGGCTCTCAACTGGATTATCAATCTGCCAGTACATTAGGGGCGTCACTGTTAGTTTTCTCACTATTAGTGTTCTGTGTGCAGTATATGTGGATTGGTAAACGCTCTTACGTCACCGTATCAGGGAAATCCTATCGTGGTGATGTTCAACCTTTGCCATCGTCGCTAATTGCATTTGTGACAACAGTTTTAGCTATTTGGGTTGTCTTTAATATCTTGCTCTATGGCAGTATTTTCTATGGTAGCTTCACCGTTAACTGGGGAGTTGATTACACCTTAACGCTGGATAACTTTATCAAGTTATTTGGTCAAGGAATGAGTGATGGTGCATGGCCGTCGTTATTAGATACCTTGTTATATGCAGGTATTGCAGCACCGATTACCGCTATTCTCGGACTATTAATCGCCTATATCGTCGTGCGCCAAGACTTTAAAGGTAAGAAAAGTATTGAGTTCACAACAATGCTCTGTTTTGCTGTCCCGGGAACTGTTGCCGGTGTCTCTTATATTCTTGCGTTTAACGACTCACCTTTCTATTTAACGGGAACAGCGGCAATTGTCATTATCTCAATGACTATGCGTAACGTGCCTGTGGGAATACGTGCGGGTATTGCGGGATTAGGGCAAATTGATAAATCGCTTGATGAAGCTTCTCTAAGCTTAAGAGCAAATTCAATGAGAACGATTTTCTATGTGCTATTACCGTTATTACGCCCTGCTATTTTATCTGCGCTGATTTATAGCTTTGTGCGTGCGATTACCACAGTCAGCGCCATCGTCTTCCTTGTTACGCCTGATACACGTGTTGCAACTGCTTATATTTTAAACCGTGTTGAAGATGGAGAATACGGTGTCGCAATTGCCTATGGCTCGATTTTAATCGTCGTCATGTTGGCAATTATTTTCTTATTTGACTATTTGATTGGCGAAGCCCGTGTTTCACGCTCTAAAGCCAAAAATGCACAGTAATACGGAGTATAAATCATGACACAACAACATTTCGTTGAACTGAAAAATGTCATTAAGCGTTTTGGCACTAACACGGTTATTGAAGATCTCAGTTTATCTATTCCACAAGGCAAAATGGTTTCATTATTAGGCCCTTCAGGTTGCGGTAAAACAACCGTTTTACGTTTAGTTGCTGGGTTAGAAAAACCAACAGAAGGTAAGATCTTTATTGATGGTGAAGATGTCACTGAACGCTCAATTCAACAACGTGATATCTGTATGGTGTTTCAGTCTTATGCCCTTTTCCCTCATATGTCATTAGGGGAAAACATTGGCTATGGCTTAAAAATGCTTGGGCGTCCTAAAGCAGAAATCAAACAACGTGTTTCTGAAGCTTTAGCGCTGGTGGACTTAGCGGGCTTTGAAGATCGTTTTGTTGACCAAATATCAGGGGGACAACAGCAACGGGTTGCCTTAGCTCGCGCCTTAATTTTAAAACCTAAAGTACTGCTTTTTGATGAGCCACTCAGTAACCTTGATGCTAATTTACGTCGTAGCATGAGAGAAAAAATTCGTGAATTACAACAACAGTTTAATATCACTTCTCTTTACGTAACCCATGACCAAAGTGAAGCATTTGCGGTTTCTGATATGGTATTGGTGATGAATAAAGGCAAGATAATGCAATTAGGTTCACCGCAAACGCTTTATCGCCAACCAGCTTCTGAATTTATGGCCAGCTTTATGGGAGATGCAAACTTATTCCCAGCCACATTAGGCCCTGATTATGTTGATATTTTCCAATATCGTCTACCAAAGCCAGATACATTTAACACCACTAAAACAGACGTTAGAGTTGGAGTTAGACCAGAAGCTATCACCTTATCTCAACAAGGCGATGCCTGTCAGCAATGCAAAATCGTCCATGTCGCTTATATGGGTCCTCAGTATGAGGTAACCGTGGAATGGCAAAATCAGACTTTGCTATTACAAGTCAATGCCACACAGCTTCAACCAAATGTCGGTGATAGCTATTATCTGCAAATTCATCCTTATGGCATGTTTATTTTAGAATAAATAGTTTTACCCTATTTTCTCATTTATCTTCAAGGCGTCGTTATGACGCCTTTTTCACACCCTCATTTTTCATCTTCTCAATTTATTTTTTATTAAATTACATACAGTTATAGGTTTTTTATTATTTTTAAAAAATCATTACTTGCTAATGATAATTATACTTACTTACAATACTTTTTAAAATGTTACATTATAACATTACTTAAAAGGAGGGTGAACGGTATGAAGAAATCCATTTTTAGTTATACAACGCTTTTTATTTCAATAAGTTACTCTTTGTTTGCCAATGCAAGCTCTGCAATAAAATCAAAAGAAAATCAGACTAATGAGGTATTAAAAGTCTATTCAACACCTTTACATACGCCACAAGAAAAAATGGCAATACCTGTTGCAGTTTTGACACAAGAAGAGCTACGCGCTAATCGTAGTGCCTCAATTGCTGAAACATTGACATCTCTACCCGGTTTTCATGCCAGTTTTTTTGGTGGCGGTTCGGTACATCCGGTTATTCGGGGAATGTCTGGAAATCGAGTCAAGGTATTACACAGTGGTAGTGATCTTATGGATGTCTCGTCGATTGGTGCAGATCATGCAATCACCAGTGAACCCTTTTTAAGCCAGCGTATTGAAGTATTAAAAGGCCCTGCAACATTACTTTATGGAGGGGGGACAATAGGTGGTGCAATTAACGTTATTGATAGCAAGATTCCTATGTCAGTGCCTAAAAAAGGCTACGAGGGCGAATTACAGTATCAATACGATTCCGTTTCTAAGGGAAATACAGGATCAATCGGATTAACATTAGGAGAAGATAATTTAGCTCTGCACCTTGAAGGGACTAAACGTTATCAAAGCGATTACAAACAGCCAGCACCTTTGCATCAAGGAGAACCTAGCCGTTTAGCCGGATCTTATCAAGATAACCAATCGGCAAATATCGGTGCATCTTGGATCTTAGATGATGGCTATATTGGAATTGGCTATGGTGAACAACATCGCCGATATGGATTACCTGGGCATACGCATTTTCATGATCATGAAGAGGAACACCATCATCATACCCCAATTCGCCCTCCGCTAATCGGCCATCATCATCATAATCACAATCATGAATACCCTGATGAACAACATCAACATGGTATTCCTTATATTGTTATGGATAGCAAACGATGGGATCTTCGTGGTGAAAAAAACAATCCATTTACTGGTATTGAATCAATACGTTTCAGTGCGGCCAGAACCGATTATCATCATGATGAAAAAGAAGGAAATGAAGTCAGTACCTCATTTAAAAACAAAGGCGATGAATTAAGACTGACATTTACACATCAACCTATTTGGGGTTGGCATGGTGTTATTGGCGGGCAATTTAATCAGCGTGATTTTAGTGCTCAAGGAGAAGAAGCTTATGTACCGTCAACAAAAACAAAAAATCACTCACTCTTTTTATTAGAAGAATACCAATTAGGTGATTTTCGCTATGAATTAGGATTTCGCCAAGAGTGGCAATCACTGTTAAATAGAGAAACTCAAAAAAATAATAAGCAGAGTGCATCTTCTATTTCTGCTGGATTAGCATGGAATTTTACACAAGACTATTTTTTAAATTTATCACTCTCACACACGAAAAGATTACCTGTTGCAGAAGAGCTTTACGCGAATGGTGTTCATGCTGCAAGTCGAACTATTGAAAAAGGCGATCCTAATTTAACCGCAGAGGCTGCAAATAATATTGATATTGGAATAACTAAAGTAACAGGTGATATTCAATTCAATATGAGCGCCTATTATAACCGTATTAATAATTATATTTACGGTCAATTTACGGGGACTGAATTAAATAATGGCTATCGTTCATTACAATATGTTCAAAATGATGCACAGTTTAAAGGTATAGAAGGAAATATTGATTATTACTATAACCAAGATAGCTTAATTGGTATTTCTGGTGATTATGTTAGAGCAAATTTACTACACAATAAGGGAAATATACCAAGAATACCGGCTTATCGTTTAAGTACTTATATTAAACATAGTTTTACAGAAAACGTAATTGGACAAATCCGCATTGATCATTTTGGAAAACAGAATAAAACAGCAGACTATGAAACATCCACAGAGGCTTATAACACAGTTAGTTTAGGTAGTGAATATATTGGTTATTTAGATAACACAGATTATACCTTATACGCCAAGATTAATAATATCTTTGATGCAAAAGGGAAAGACAGCACCTCTTATATTAAAGATGAAATGTATTTACCTGGTCGTAATATTATCTTAGGCGCTACTCTTACATTCTAATATGAATATCATGAAAAAAAGTAAACTCTCTATTATTTTACTTATACTTTTGTCGTCTCCTTTATATGGAAAAGAGAATAATCAAGATAAAAGCCAAGAAAAAGAAACATCAAACGATGTTATTACTGTTAAAGCAACATCAATAAAAAACAAAGAGACATTCTCCTCTTTATTACTCAATAATCGAGAAGAGATAAAAGGAAAACAACTTGAACAAATAAAAACAAATACGATTGGTAATACCGTTGCAAAAGTTGCTGGTGTACAAGCCGAAGGCTTTGGCCCTAATGCTGCAAGACCTGTTATTCGAAGTTTATCAGGAAATCGTGTAGGCATTTTAGTCAATAATCTACCAATTAATGATGTTTCATTTATTAGTGGAAATATGCCAATCCCCATTGATATGAATAGAATTAATGAAATATCGATTAGCAAAAACTCTGAAGCACTCTTTTATGGTGGTAGTACAAGCGGTGGAGCTATTCATTTGTGGGATGACCGAATAATGACACAGCTACCTGAAAAAGCGATTTCAGGTGCCGTGACTTTTAATGGAAGTACCAATAACGGTAATGGAGGTTCTGCAAATATTAAGTTCAGCGATGAAGAAAACTGGATTTTTAATATTTCAGGTGCCACTAAACGCGTCTCTCGATATAAAATTCCAACACGCTCTAAAGTGGGGGCTTGTTATAGCTATCAACAACTAAAAGACCATTTTGCATTACGTGATCAATGCCAAGTGGATATGAAAGTATTTACTAGCCGTAATCCTGAAGCTTATCCTTACATTAGTGAGTTTTGGAAAAAATATCAGGTTGAATATGAGCTAAGTGAAGATGAAAAATATACCTTTAAAGATAAAGACTATTTTTCAGGTGTTGGCTATGTTGATAACGAACCCAATTCACAATATAAACCGGGTAGTCCCACATCGATTGAACATGTGACTCCACCTAAACATTATGTTGAAAATAATAATAAAGAGATCCCAAATAGCTTTTTAAAAAGCCAAAGTGGCAATGCATCTCTTTCTTATATTAGAGATGAAGGCTATATAGGTTTATCTGTTACTGATTTTCAGACTTCTTACGGTGTACCGGGTTATGCTTATCTCACCACAAAAACAAGTCGAGAAATGTATAAGCCTGTTTCGGTTTCAAATCATAATCGGCGAATAGATATACAAGGAAAACATTATCACTTAACACCTTTTTTAAGAGACAGCGCTTTTTATTACTCTTATTCTGAATCGAAAGATGAAGAATTAGTGGGACAAATTGCATCATCCGTATTTGAGACCAAAAATCACCAATTAGCATTAGAAACGGCACATGCTCCACTCTTTAATCGGTTAAACGGTGCTATTGGCGTTAACGGTAATTATCGTGATCTGAAAACGTCTGGTTATGATGCTTATTTACCCAGTGTATTAACCAAAGAGTACGGAATATATTGGGTTGAATCGCTAAATTTATCTCCTTTTGAGCTCACTGCTGGATATCGTAAAGGTTACACTCAACATAATCTCAATATTCCAGCGAATTATAATCGTGGTAGAGGGCAAGGTTCTAATTTACAAAACCGTCATTTTGATACAAGTGCAAATACACTCGCCCTATCTTTTACACCAATTGATGAATGGACATTAAAACTACAACAAAATATTTCTTATCGAGCACCAGAAATTAATGAACTTTATACACATGGCCCTCATTATGCTTATTTAATTGAAGAACAAGGAAACAGTAAATTTAATACCGAAAAAAGCAAAAGTATTGAATTATCATCTGTTATTGAGATTGGCAATTTCTCTAATAAGATTAATTTGTATAAAACAGACTACAGTGATTTTAAATTTAGGCGATTAACGGGGATCAGTCGTGGTGGTGTTACCGTTATGGAGTGGGATGAAACTGATCTCGAAACAAAAGGATTAGAATACGAATTTAAGTATTTATATGAAATGCCTCACGATCATAATCTTACATTTACACTATTCGGGGATTTTGTCGAAAATAAAAGTAAAAGAAAGTTATTTATTGCAGGTAATTATTTACCAAACTTACCTAATGAAAAACATGGTATTGGCATTAATTATCAGCATGGCGAATTAACAGCATTTAGTCGCGCAACTTACTATAAAAAACAGAAAGAGAGTGGTGGATTAATGTATGGTGGAGATATTACCTTTCCTTCCTATACTTTAGTCGATGCCGGTATTGGTAAAAAATATCATCTTGATAAGTTAGATGTCTCCGTTGATTTTATGATTAATAATCTCACTAATACTGAAGCAAGGCCTGCATCTTCTCAATTAAAATATTTAGCCCCATTACCGGGTCGAAACTATGGGGTAAATGTTAAAATTGATTTTTAATATATTATGATTTAGCAAGATATAAAGTAACGAGGCACCCAATGGGTGCCTCTTTTTTATAATAATACTACGACATTTTCCCCTGGTGTGACATCCTGGTGTGAATGTTTGATGTAACACTTGGTGTAACACATTGCTACGCTATTATTGTTTTAGATAACAATTCAAAATACTGGCACGACTCCCTTTATTTTTTAATTTAATAAGCGATCAAAAAAACTAACCCCCCCGCTCTACACTCTATTTTCCTTGAGCGAAATATTTTTGCATTTCATCCTCAGGAACCATACCACCACCCGTCGCCCATACTAAATGTGTGGCATTTTGCATTTTTTGGCTATCTAGTGATAAACCTTGTAGATAATCTTTAGCTTGAGTGACATGTACAGCTCCCACCATTCCTGCTAAAGCCGAAGGTTCTAACTTAATTTCTTCTTCTTTATTTAATAAACTAAGTAAGTCATAAAGCTCTTGATCATCAATAGTGTAATAACCATCAATTAAGCGCTCCATTGCTCGACCAACAAAGCCTGATGCGCGGCCAACAGCCAGACCATCAGCGGCAGTGACGTTATCGATACCAATCTCTTGTACAGAGATACCTTCATGTAATTGGGTATAAACGCCCAATAACATACAAGGTGAATGTGTTGGCTCAGCAAATAAACAGTGCACTGCATCACCAAATGCCAGTTTTAACCCAAAAGCAACACCACCAGGGCCACCACCAACACCACAAGGTAAATAAACAAACAGAGGATGTTCACTATCAACACGAACACCTTGTTCTTCAAATTGACGTTTTAAACGTAATCCCGCTACCGCATAACCCAAAAACAATGTTTTTGAATTTTCATCATCGATAAAAAAACAGTTGGGATCTTTCTCTGCTTGTTTGCGACCTTCTTCTACCGCGATACTGTAATCTTGTTTATATTCAACAACATTAACGCCATGAGAACGTAATTTATCTTTTTTCCACTGACGTGCATCAGCAGACATATGAACACTCACACTAAAGCCTAATTTCGCACTCATGATCCCAATAGACATACCTAAGTTGCCTGTTGAGCCTACCGCGATACTGTATTGGCTAAAGAATTTACGGAATTCATCAGAGAATAATTTTTCATAATTATCATCTGTACTCAGTAATCCCGCGTTGATTGCCAATTTCTCAGCGTGCGTTAATACTTCATAAATCCCACCACGCGCTTTAATTGAACCTGAAATAGGTAGATGGCTATCCTTTTTCAAACGCAATTGACCGCTAATGGATGTGTTATAGCGCTTTTCAAGAGCAACTTTCATCTTAGGAATATCAATCACTTCAGATTCGATAATCCCTTGAGTCACCGCCGTTTCTGGAAATGCTTTAGCTAAATAAGGTGCAAAACGTTGTAACCGTGCTTGTGCGTCAATTACATCATCTTGCGTTAAACCAACATATGGAAGTCCCTGGTCAGTGGTGGTCACGTTTGGGTTAAACCAAACCACTTCTTTTAAGTCCACTAAGTCACGCACTAGTGGAAAATGACTGATTAATTTATTTATATCTATATGGCTCATAGTCGTTCTCTTTTATATGACAAAAGAAAGCATAAATGTACCGCCTAATGCGACAAAGGAGGCAATAAAGGTCGCGACACTGTAAAAACGAAAAGTTTCACTTAAAGTTGCATTACAATACTGTTTCACTAACCAAAACAGTGAGTCTGTGACGATGGTACAACCAATAGCACCTGAACCAATTGCTAATGTAATAATTTCAGGGCTAATGTCTGGGTATAAAGGCATTAATGGTGCAACAATTGCAGTAGCCCCCATCATTGCAACCGTTGCAGAACCTACTGCAGCATGAAGGATAATGGCAACTAACCAAGCCAATAAAATAGGATGCATATCTAAATTAGAAAGAATTAACGCTAAAGATTCACTTAAACCACTGCCTTTTAAAATGCCATTAAAAGCGCCACCCGCACCAATAATTAATAAAATGTTGGCAATAGAGCTAAAGCTATCTTCTGTTTTCTTCAATAAAGTATTCATGCCCATATTACGGCGAATACCTAATACATAATAAGCAACAAAGGCAGCAATAAACATCGCAGTAATTGGATTACCAATAAACTGTAATGCGGTATAAACCGATGTGCCTTTAGTCATATTTAATTCTGCAGCTGTTTTTATCAGCATCAGAAAAATTGGCAATAATACTGTAAAGAGAGTGGCACCGAGCGAAGGCAAATCTTTTTCTTCACGAATTTCCATGTCAGAAAATTCTTCAGGTACAGTTTTAAATGGTAAGCGCTCGCCTAACATTTTTAAGAATAAAGGCCCTCCCACTAAAGATGCGACTAAACCAACAGCAAGACCCGCAACAATAACGGTTCCCATATCTGCCCCTAATTCATTAGTCACGAATAGTGCAGCAGGGTGAGGAGGAACAATACAGTGAACAGCCATTAATGCTGTACATAATGGAATAGCTAATTTTAATAATGAAGTATTTGTTTTTTTCGCAATTGAGAAAGCAAGAGGAATAAGTAATACCACACCCACTTCAACAAAGAGTGTAATACCACAAATAAGACCAACTAATACCATAATAACGTCTGGAGATAGCCAACGACATTTTTGTAATGTAATACCGATGCGTTCTGCGGCACCTGATATTTCCATCATCTTACCAAGAATGGTTCCTAAACCGATAATTGCTGCTAAAAATCCTAACGTACCGCCAATGCCGTTTTCAATCGCATTTACCATTTCTAAAGGATTCATCTTCATTGCTGTACCCACGAAGAAGCTTGCCAATAGTAAGGCTAAAAACGGATGAAACTTAAATTTTATTATAGTAAAAACAATGAGCAAAATACTAATTATAAGGGTACCCAGCACCCATAACGTTGAGTCCATACATCCATCCCAAATATTTTATTTATTGTTATTCATATTGAATATTAATCATTAAGCACTTACAAATGATGAAAAATCACACTAAGATGAACTCAATTAATTCAAATAAGTGATATAAAGCACAAATAATTACATTTTGATAAGTAGTAGCATGATATTTCATCTTAACATTAGCTTGATTATTAACTTGCGTTACTATCAATAACAAAACGAGAATAAAAGAATGTTTGAATCTTCTAGCGTGATTTTAAGAAATAAACGATTATCCAGTTATCAATTAGCAAGACTTCACACTTTTGAAGCAACAGGTCGCCACCTTTCATTCGCTTTAGCGGCAGAAGAACTGTCATTAACCCCCAGCGCCATTAGCCACCGTATTAATACATTAGAAGAAGAGCTGGGCATTAAGCTGTTTAACCGCTTTCATCGCCGAATAGAGTTAACAGAAGAAGGTGAACGAATTTATTGGGCACTTAAAAAAACGCTAGAAGATATTAACCAAGAAATTTTAGATATTCATAACCAAGAAGTTTCGGGCGTTCTCACTGTTTATTCTCGACCTTCTATTGCCCAATGTTGGTTAGTTCCTCGTATTTCAGATTTTACTGAGCGTTATCCATCTATTGAATTAAATCTGTTTACAGGAAATGATGATATTAACTTTCGAGGTTATGGTATTGATCTCGCAATCTATTTTGATGATAAGCAACTGCAAAACCTTTATTGTGAAGATTTAATCTCAGAATCTATTATTCCTGTATGTAGTCCTAAATATGCGAAAAAACATGAGCTTATTGGCAATATTCATCATCTTTCTAATTGTACTTTGCTACATGATAGGCAAGCTTGGAGCAATAACTCTGATTTCGATGAATGGCGAGCTTGGGGTGAATATATGGGGATTTCACTTTTTCCTAATCGTAGCAATATCTGTTTTGACCGCTCTGATCTTGCTGTTATTGCTGCGGTTAACCACTCAGGAGTGGCAATGGGAAGAAAGCGTTTAGTGCAAAAACAACTGGCTAATAAAGAATTAATTATCCCTTTTGATAATAGTGAGCTTTTTTGTGCTCAGCGTTATTACCTTGTCACTCGAAATGAAAAGAATAATGCTAAAGTACAGCTTTTCATTCAGTGGCTAAAAAAACAAATCAAGGAAAATATGTAATTTTTTAAGGAAAATCCGATGAAAGAAATGATATTCACAACACAACAACTTATTGCAATTTCCGTATAAATCCACTCATCAAATTCAAACGTTGAAAGCGATGCTAATAACTCACTAACTGTTTGAATTTTTGTGTCATTTTATTTCCCACCAAGAGTACTAGTTATTCTTAAAATAAACCCGCCAATTAGGCGGGCTTATTATTTCTTAATTCTAAACGTCTATGATCTTATTTAGCTAAAAAGTGTTTATCTTCAATCACAATTAAAGGTTCAATATCACTCTCTTTTTTAATCACTAGCGTTGGATCTGAACGTAAACAACAACCGCCATAATGCCCACCCACGGTGAAAGTACAAACTTGGATATAACGATTTGCTACTTTTGGTAAACACCATAATTCTTGGTAAATATTTTCTTGGTGATCAAATTGACCATAAGTTTCATCTAACACATTCTCTTTATGATCGACTAAACCAATGTTACTACCACAGCGCCCCGCTATCGGTTTAATAGCATAACCACTTTGTTCAAGACGAGGTGTTACAGTGAAATCAGTGTCTAACAAATAAGGGTTATCAGGGAACAATTGCCATAAGATAGGTAAAATTGCTTTATTACTTGGAATAAGTGTCCAAAGAGGTTCAAAAACAGTAATTTCAGGACGTAAAAGTACATCAACCAAGCGAACTTCACCTTCAGGATGCCCTGTACGAATAGGGATCAGCGCTTGTTGCTCACTCTCTTCTCTTAGTTGCTCTAACGCAGTTTCCCAAGCCCATGTTTTCCATACACATTCAACAATGCGCTTATCTGCATCAATCAATTGACCACGGCTATTCCAATGAAGCTCATCCAATCCACGTAGAATTTTACTGTGATAACCTGCTTGGGTCAGTGATTGTTGCATAAAGAGAGCGTGATAATCTTCTTCACTATCATCATCTTGAAGAATATGCACAAAAGGTTTTGCATCACAGTGTTTCCAAGCATCCGCTAATGCATCAAGTAAGCGTTCTCCAGGGTTAAAGCCCTCTTTAATTCCACCTTTCTGCGCCCATTTCTCAATGATTAAGCCCGCTTCGGTATGACAAGAGGCTGAGTCGGCATTATATTCATAAACTTTGACTCCTCGCTCATCCATACAAAAATCTAATCGTCCCGTGATCATTTGATGGCGCCTGTTTTGCCATGACAAACGAATACGAGGCCACAGCACTTCAGGGATATCGAATAAACGCAGTAACTTATCGTCTTTCAACACTTTTTCAGTTGCATGCAAATACATCAAATGCATTTCATTACTTGCGCGAATAAGCTCCTGTTCTGCACTTTCTGAAATGGTGAAATATTCATAGCTATTTTGATTGATAATATGACCGTGCTGAGCTAGAACATAGGCTTTTTCCAGAGGTGAGCTTTCATCTAGCCACTTCCCATCGAATTGGCCTTTATTATCAAGCTTTGCAGCATGAATATTTAACAGCTCAGGCATGATTTTAGGTTGAGGAAGGCTATAAACATTAGGCTCTGTTTGGATCATCCAACCTAAAAGAGTTGTATTATCAAAGGTATCTTGAATAAAGTAGCCATTATCCGTCACTTTAAGAGGTAATTCCCTAGTCCACTGTTGCCCCATAGGTAATTTAGTGTGGATAACATTTTGTTCCGCAATACGAACTTTATCTTCAAGCACTTCAGTAATAACAGCAACATGCCCTGTTACTTTAAACTCACCACCTTCGTGCCAAATTAGCAAAGCGCCCACAGCTGGAGGTTGTTTGCTACCATTTTCAAAGGCTTGTAATGGTAATATATCATCGTCTATGGTTTTACGTAAAAAACGCAATGAGAAGATCTCATAAGCCATTCCCACATCAGTAAATACAGCACCGTAATGCAGATAAAGAAAACGACGAGCAAACTCAACACACTGCCACTTGTGCCCCATATATTCATTACCAATATAACTACGGAATGAATCATTAGCAGCATAGTCTTCTTTATCAATACTGCTGTAATCTGAAGAGTAAATCGCGACACCACCGGGCGCATAACCTAGTAATGTTCCAAATGGTTCATGACGAATGACATCTTTTACATTCATAATCTCGACCTTGACGATAAATAAATAATTACCCTGCAACACTTATAATCTTGCCTAAGTATTATAGTTAACAATCTTAACGCCGTAGCCTATTAGATGTGAATGTAATTTTATAAAAGTCAATAAAGTGAAGAGAGTCGTTTAAATTTAACACGAGTTTAAGAAAAGAAATCTTACTGATATAAAAAAAAACTCAAAAATAACCCATTATAAAAATACATAAAAGGTATTTTCGAGTATAAACACAGTCAAAGAGGGTTTTGTCTTTTTTGTTATAGCCTCATTATTTACTCTTTATTAATCATAAATGCGAGCACAAATAATAAATAAAATGGTGTTTAGGCAATATATAGCACTGTTTATCAAAATTTTCTCGATTATCCTGCTAGAAAAAGGAAGGATATCAAAATAGTTTAATAAAAATTAATATCATCTTATAGCCTGACGGGTATAAATAATTCATCCCATTAACCGATAACACTATAGAATGGATTTTACTCATTCAAGCCGGAGTGCTTGTTTACTTTGAAGATCCATCCCAGAAACTTGATATTCGAATTATTGAATATTATTGGTGGTTGATAGGAAGAATGAGGTCACTAATGTCAAAGATTTATCCCATTTCTCAAATTATTGGGCATAAAATTCGTAAGCAACGCCAGCAACTTCGCTTATCAGCAAAGGTTGTCGCTGAACGAGTTGGTATTAGCCAACAACAATTTTCACGTTATGAGAATGGGCTATGTAAAATTGATGTTGATATGCTCTTTCATATTGCACAAGAGCTAAAAGTCACGCCTGCATTTTTCCTACCGCCAAATGAAGAGCAAGTTTCTGCTGTGGCACTGACACAGTCCAAACAGTTTTGGAGTGCTCAAAGTCAAATTTAATATTCTTAGTATGGAAATCTTCTGTCTTATCATTTCATTAAGGTAAATAGGATTTCCATATATCATTCTTAATTGAATGATTTTATGGGATATTATCATCTGAAGCGATTAATTCCATTTATATATTTCCTTCAAAACAACAAATTTTTTTCTTTTATAAAAGAAAATGTTATCACTATTTTTACTCACTTTCCGACCAACTTAAGCGATATTTTTCGTATAAATTATCTCCTATTTCTAATACAAATCATGCTAACCTTAACAAGAATAATAACAATTATCATTCAATAATAGAGGTTAAACATGAAATATCGCTATGCACTCTCTCTCACTGCTTTCTCATTTCTTTCTGCGTCCGCTTTAGCTGTTGAATATCCAGTTGGTCATCCTATTATTAAAAATGGTATGGAAATTCAAGGAGTTTATCTCCAACCTATCACCATGGATGTTGAAGAAGGCCATCATGCGATGAATCACTTGGCTGCTGATAAGGCAGATATCCATTTAGAAGCCGATATTCATGCCACAGAAGATAATCCGAATGGATTTGCTGAAGGCGATTGGATCCCGTACCTCACCATTGAATATACCGTAACAAAATCCGATGCACCTGCGAAAAAACAGCAAGGTACATTTATGGCGATGGTTGCCAACGATGGTCCTCACTATGGTGAAAACCTGAAGCTGGATGGAAATGGTCAATATAATGTGACCTATAAGATTTACCCACCTTCATACAACAAAGATATCGTTTTTGGTCGCCATATCGATAAAGAAACGGGTGTTGCACCTTGGTTTGAACCCTTTGAAGTGTCATGGGATTTCACCTATAGCGGTACTGGCCGTAAAGGTAGTTACTAATTAGCTTGATAACGGATAAATCCAACCATTTGGATTTATCCTTTTTCTCTTTTTTTAAGTGAAACGCTGATGATCAAAATTCTCTCTAGATACACATTATTGCTACTGTTAATGGTGACATCCTCTGTTTTGGCAGCAGAGAAATACACCGTTGAATTAGAAATGAAAGATGGTGAACTTATTCCTCAAGTGCTCGAAGTACCCGCTAAAACCCCCATTAGAATAAAAATTCGTAATACAGGCACCAGCCCTGTTGAATTTGAAAGTACACAGTTGCGTAAAGAAAAAGTATTAGCACCGGGCGCAAATTCTGTCGTTGTCATCGCACCGCTAAAACCGGGTCGTTACACCTTCTTTGATGATTTTCACCTTTCTCATCCTCAAGGTGAAATTGTTGCAACTGAAAAGGCAGAGTAAATATGGGACAAGTTCTGTTTGTTGTTTGGCGAGAAAGTTTTGAGGCGCTATTAGTAGTAGGCATTATTTATGCGTGGATAAAACGTTCACCTGCACCACAACAAGGTATGAAATATTTATGGGGTGGCGTGGTATTTGGGTTATTTCTTGCCATTATTCTAGCGCTAAGTATATATGGCGTATTTAGCTCACTTGAAGATATATGGCAATCTCTATTTATGATCGCAATGGAGATCATCGCTTGTGTACTTATTGTACAGATGGTTTATTGGATGAATGGGCAAGGAAAATCATTAAAAGCAAATATAGAAAATGAACTCACCCAAAAAACACAGCAACAAAGTGCATGGGGTATTTTACTGATTATTGCTATTGCAATTGCCAGAGAAGGCAGTGAAGTTGTTGTCTTCCTCTCTAGCCATATTATGGCTCTCAATGCACAAACAGCACTGCCTTTCTTTATCGAAGTCTTTATTGGTTTACTTGTCGCAGCATTCACTCTATGGCTATTTTTACTGACATCAAAAGTTATTTCATGGCGCTATTTCTTTACCGTAACAGGATTTTTACTGCTATTCCTTGCCGTTTCTTTGCTATTAAAAGCCGTAGAAGAAATTGTAAATTTACTCATTGAAATAGATTTCGAATTACCTGATTTCTTTATTTACCCACTTTGGGATATTAGCCATATTCTGGATGATTCCAGTGTCTTTGGTAATTTTTTAGTCTCGTTTTTTGCTTATCGCTCTCAACCCATAGGTTTAAGCGTGGTGACATTTATTGTGTTTTGGGTGGTTGTTGCACTGTTATTTAAGCGAGGTGCTCGCCATGCTAAATAATGCAAAATCGAAAAGTAAAAATATCATAGCTTCTCTATTTATCTTGTTATTTTCTTTTCCCGTTTATGCCGAGAAAATTATTCAAGGTATTATTCAAGATAGCGAGACTATCGTTATTGCCAAAGGGGATATTCCTACCCCTGAAAAATTTAAAACTGATATTTTAAAGTACCGAGAAAAGGCCGTTGAGCAATTAACGCTAGTTGAAAAATCACTCGATAAATTAATCGAATATAGTGAAAAAAATCAGCTTATGAATGCTCAAAATGCTTATCAACAAGCACATTATCACTATGAAGTTATTCGCCCAATTATTGCGCTTTTTGGATCAAGCGAACGTTTATTAAATAACCGAGCTGATTTCTTCCTTGAAAGAGAAAACTCACCTCGTTTTTCAGGGTTTCATTTAGTTGAATATCAACTCTTTAAATTAAAAGATACGCAAAAAGCGACAGAGTCCGCAAAAGTACTATTAAGCGGTATTAGTGATCTAAAAAAACGTTTAGCTATTGAAGATATCCCCATTCCCAAATTAGTCCAATCGGCGGGTGATTGCTTAGAATTGATTTTAATTGACAAACTTGCGGGTATTGAAAATCAATATTCAAACAGCGATCTGGGTGATGCTTATGCCAATTTATCTGGATCACGCTTAATCGTAGCGATCTTATCTAATCATATTCCCCCTACTGAATATCAACGGCTTATCAAACAATATGACGATATTGGTGCTCTGCTTTTAAAATATCAGCGTGATGAAGGTTTATTCCAACCTTTAAGTGCCGTTCCTGAAACAGAAAAAAACTGGCTTTTCTCTCAAGTGACACAATTAGCAGAGCAAGTGGCAAACTTACGTGCCACCCTCGATATTGATGTTTACTATCACTATAAAGAAGCAAGTGATGAAAAATAAAACTCTCTTTAAACCATTATTAAAAAGTCCTGTGAACCTCGATAAACGTACAACGTTAAAGTGGTTAGGTGGGAGCTTATTACTCGCCAGTATAGGGGTTAATGCACAACAAAAACAATGTGCTTCATCGGTGCCCCGTTATCAACGTACGATTGCTTATTTAGGTAAACACCAAGCAGGAGTTATTACTCCAGAACAAAAACACGCCTCATTTATTGCTCTTAATCTAACAGTCACTACTGTTGATGAAGTGAAAAATATATTCGCAACTCTGACACAACGAATTGCGTTTTTAACACAATCTCGTGAACTAGAGCAGAGAGCAAACCCACATCTTCCTCCTGCTGAATCAGGTATTTTAGGAACACAATTATACCCCGATGAATTAACCGTCACTGTCGCGTTAGGTGATAGTTTTTTTGATAATCGTTTTGGTTTCCAGCCTAAAAAACCCAAACGCTTAGAGCCTATGAAACCCTTTCCTAATGACCGATTAGATCCAAAATGGTGTGGTGGCGATGTTCTACTCCAGTTTTGTGCTAATAGCCAAGAAAGCGTCATTTATGCGTTAAGAGATATTTTAAAATATCTTTCTGGTCAAGTTTATGCGATATGGAAAATTGATGGTTTTCTTCCTGCTCGCGATATTGATAATCACCAAACACCGATTAACCTTTTTGGTTTTAAAGATGGTTCAGGCAACGCGCCTTCATCTGATAATAGCCTGATGAACGCGCTAGTCTGGATCACGGAAGAACAAAAAGAGCCACAATGGTGTTTAGGCGGAAGCTATCAAGCAGTGCGTCTTATTCGGTTTGCATTGGAATTTTGGGATAGAACACCGCTTGAAGATCAAGAGAATAACTTTGGTCGTCATCGATCAACGGGTGCCCCAATAGGTATGAAGCAAGAGATGGACGATCCACAGTTTGAAAAAGATCCCCATGGCGACCGAGTGCTGTTTGATTCTCATATGCGAAGAGCCGAACCAAGAAATCCAGAGCGTTACAGTGCAAAACTACGCCGACGCAGTTACAGCTATTCATTAGGTTTAACACCTTCAGGCCAACTAGATATGGGACTTATTTTTATCTCATTTCAAAATAACCTTAAAAAAGGCTTTATTGATACCCAAAAACGCTTAGACGGTGAACCATTAGAGCGCTATATCAAACCTTTCGGTGGTGGTTATTACTTCGTGTTACCCGGTATATCTCAAGAAGGTGACATTCTAGCAAAAGGACTATTCGATTAATCAACACTCGATTTTAGGCACTTGGCATTGAATGCCAAAGTGCCTAAATAAGTTTTTTAGCAAATTAACGGCAGAAATGCGCCATTTTTGCTTTTAATGCATCACCTAACTCCATTTGCCTTTCAGGTTCAATAAATCCCATCGTCAATGCAGCCGCCACCATTTCCCCTTTTTTATTCAGTACAGGACATGAAATAGATTGTGCGCCAGGAATGCCTTCTGCTGGCTCATGACGAATAGCAAAACCTTGTTGGCGAATAGCATTTCGCTGCTTTTGTGATAACTCTGCTTCAATCAGTAAATCACTAAAGGTGGCAAAAACAGCCCCCGCGGCACTGACTTTATGAGGAACCGGCGTATCTGGTAAAAAATCGATATCCACATGTTTAAAACTGCGATTATATCGTGTTAAAAAAAGCTGGTTACCTTGTGCAATCACCAATCCTGTGGACATATTATGTTCATCTCTAAACTCACATAATAATTGATTAATTTCATCTATAATGGATTGCGGTTTTGGTGTCGCCTGAGCTAATAAAAGAATTTTACTCCCCAAGCAATACTGACTTCCGCCACTCTCTTGATACAACATTTCTGAGCGACAAAGTGAGACTAAATACTTATGTAAGCGACTTTTTGAAAGCGAACAGGCTTTTGCAATATCTGACGATCGGGCAATACCTCCATTCGAAGCAATAAATTCAAGAATGGTAATAGCGATATCAACCGAGTTAACTCCTTGAGAATTCTGCATTTATTTTTCCCACACCTATCCGTTGTTTACTTTGTTTTATGACGATATCCCATTATTCTTTTTTTGTCATTTTTACTAGTTTATTTCACTAAAACCTCATTTTTAATATGACTTTTTAGCCATTTTCTGTCGATTATTTTCTTTGTCTATTTTTAGATGATCTACCTCAATGTTAACTATATATGAATTGAGTTTATATATAGTTAACTTTTCTTGTGCGTGAGAATGTCTATGTCTAAAAATCAAAAGTGGGAATTAAATAGAAGAACGTTGTTAAAAGGAATGGGTGCCATTGGCGTAGCAGCCTTTTCTCCTAACGCGTTCAGTCTAGTTAATGAAAATAAACCCATATTTAACCAAAAACCACGGATAAAATTATCCGAATATAAAACCTTTCGTTCAACCTGTGCGATGGAATGTTTGCACTGTAACCTAACAGCTTTTACACATAAGGGGCAACTTATCAAAGTTGAAGCCACTGAAGGCTTTAATGTGAAATGCTGTTTACGAGGTATGAGTCGAACTAAGTGGGTATACCATAAAGATCGTTTAACCACACCTTTATTGCGTGTGGGTGAAAAAGGAAAAGCGGAGTTCAAACCTATTAGTTGGGATGAAGCGTTAGATCTCATTGAAAAGAATATTAGAGAAACCATTGATAAGTTTGGTAATGAGGGATTATTTATTTCCACTCATGCGGGCAATATGGACTCAATTAAAAATGATATGGGTAAAGCCTTTTTCGATTACTTAGGCGGTTCAACAAAACAAGCTGGCTCTCTTTGTTGCTCTGCGGTAACCGCGGCAATGATCCCAATGGTGGGTCTACGTTATGCAGATACTCGCGATACAGTAAAGGACAGTCGCTATATTCTTTGCTGGGGAAATAACCCCGCAGTTACTATGCAAGCGTATTTTAAAAACTACAACCAAGCTCGCAGAAATGGCGCCAGAATGGTGGTTATTGATCCTCGCTTTAATGAAACTGCAGCTAAAGCCGATGAGTGGATCCCTATCGTTCCCGGAACTGATACGGCACTTGCGTTAGGTATGATCAAAATTATCATTGAAGAAAATCTCACTGATAAGCCTTTTTTGCGTGCGCATACTGGTGCCGTTTACCTTGTTAACCCACAACAAAAACTATTACGTCAATCTGATGATGATAAAGATAGTTATCTCGTTTTTGATACGTTAAGCCAGCAGCTTGTTCACCATGAGACACCCAACATTGTTCCTGCGTTAACTCATGATGAACTACCTGCTAATGCTGATTATGTGACTGTCTTTGAGCAAATTTACCAACAAGCACAACCTTGGACTGTCGAAAAAACCAGCCAAGAAACGGATATCCCAAAAGAAACTATTATCCGTTTAGCGCGTGATTATGCCACCACCAAACCGGCGATGATTGTACAAAATATGTCAGGCGCTCAACGCACTGAATTTGGTGCTTATGTTGCTGCTAGCCAATTTTATCTTGCATTATTAACTGGCAATATCGGTAAAAAAGGCGCTGGAATTTGTGATGCGGGTGGCGCTCGTCAAATGGCAAAATTTAGCCCGATTATTCCACCAGCACCTAATGCAAAACCCATCAAACCTATCCCCGTTGCAAAAGTGGGTGATTGGATTGTCAATGAAAGACCACACCCAATTAACTTTTGGTGGATCATGACAATGGGCGTGATGACACAACTTCCTAATACGAATATGGTGCGTAATGCACTGAAAAAAGTGCCTTTCGTCGTTGTCGCTGATAACTTGATGTCATCCACGGCACTTTATGCCGATCTTGTACTCCCTGTTACCACTATTTTTGAAGATACCAGTTTAATGGCAGGGGTTCGTAGTCAATATGTACAATTAATGGAAAAAGCGGTTGAACCGCCAGGAGAAGCAAAACCTGATTATTGGATCTTTGCTCGTCTTGCTGAACGTTTTGGTTTTGGTGACGTGTTTAACCAACCAATTGAACACTATATTGATGCTTGTCTTAAAGGCTCCGGCATTACGCGTGACATGTTAGAAAAGGGCCCAGTACGTCCAGTTGAAGGCGACTGGATCCCCTTTAAAGATGGCATTTTCCGTACTTCAACAAAAAAAGCACACTTCTTTATTGAAGAGTGGCAGGATAAAAACTTCTCTCCTGTTGTCACCTATTATCCCGTAAAAGAATCGACAAAAGGCTCACCTGAACTTGCTAAAAAATACCCATTAATGGCAGTGCAACGCAAACTCGCTCGTAGTGTTCACTCTAGCCATGGTATGAATGAGTGGATCTTAGAAGTACAGCGTAATCAACCTAATATCCTTATCCATCCTAATGATGCCTTAGCCAGAGGAATTAAAGACGGTGAATGGGCTATTGCATTTAATGATCGAGGAGAGCACCGTGCGATTGCCGTTGTGACCACACATATTAAGCAAGGAGTCGTTTCATTAGATAATGGATGGTGGGAACAACAAGGCGGAAGCAGTAGTCATGTTACCAATGATCACGTTGAACCTTTAGGTAACGGTCATTGCTGTAATAGCACCTTAGTTAACGTAAGACGGGAGGCATGATCATGGCGAAGAAACAGTATGGTTTTCTAATAAATACCAAAGATTGCTATGGTTGCCGCACCTGCTCGATGGCCTGTAAATCCGAAAACGCCACGCCTCCAGGTGTATTGTGGCGCCGAGTTCGTGAATTCAACGAAGACCAACCTAATGCACAAGCTTTTATTACCATGTCTTGTAACCATTGTGACGATCCACAGTGTCTAAAAGTTTGCCCTGCTGACACTTATACTAAGCGTGAAGACGGCATTGTTGTGCAAGATCATGACAAATGTATCGGTTGTCAAATGTGCATCATGGCATGCCCTTATAACGCTCCGGTTTACGATCCAGTAGAAGGAAAAACCAGTAAATGCAATATGTGTGCGGATAGACTTGATGAAGGCCTAAAACCCCGTTGTGTTGAATCTTGCCCTACTGGCGCTATTGAGTTTGGTGAAATTGAAGATCTCCGTAAAAAACACACGACAAATTGGGCTTTATTAGAAAAACGCTATGGGGTTCCTGATCACACCATCAGTCATCCTAATATTGTCATTATTGGTATGGAGGATTAATCATGCATGATTATCAACTGCCGTTAGTCCTGTTTACAGTGATGAGTCAATGGGGCATTGGTGCGGTATTAGCACTTTCACTGTATCAATGGCAAAACCAAACTCAAAACGCTGCAATGTTAAGTACCAAAGCATTACGAACAACCATTGCACTCATTTGGCTGATCGAAGTTGTGGGTTCATCAATGTCGATGGGACACTTAGGTGATCCGCTCGGTGCTTATCGTTCTGTATTAGGTATTGCGCATTCTTGGTTAAGTCGCGAAGCGATTGCCTTTGTAATGCTAAATGGTTTAATTTCATTATGGGCGCTAGCCAGTTGGGTACAACCTCACGCTATTCGCCGTAATAGTCTGTTTGGATTGTTTTGTGGCGTTATTGGTTTACCTGTTATTTTAATTACAGCACAAATCTATTACCAAATGCAGGCTCATCCTCTTTGGCATACACCAGCAACACAAATTAGCTTTATTGGCACAGCGTTATTGCTTGGTTTTGGCTCGATGATCCCTTGGTTACGTTTACAAGGTAAAATCATTAGTAATTCATTAAAAGTAGGAACTTTAGTTGGTGCATTCTTAGTTCTCGTTGGTTTGGTTATGAGAACACAAGTGCCCGGAGCAGATGTTGCAAGCCTATTATTATGGTGGCAAGTGATTGCGAGTCTGATTATTGGTATCTGCATTGTTACGTTGTCTCACAACACGTCATTTACCAAAACTTCGCTCTCTATCATCTCTATTTTGATCCTCTTTAGTGGCGAGATCACAGGAAGAATGTTGTTCTATGGCAATGTAATGGCGCAAGCACCTTGGTTCTAAATATTTTACCTCTGAGTTAAATAGTCTCGTTAACACAATTATTTAACTCAGATTCATCCCTTATGTTTCACTTGGTATTTTTTATTTACCCTAGCATTACCTTTAATTTTGCCCCGAATTTATTCGGGGTATTTTTTATCTTACCCAATATTATTGATTTTACTTTATCAGCACTCTTTTTATTTTTGATGAAATAATCATCTAGCTATCTTTATCAATAATAGGCAAAATTAACATTAATGATTGAGCACAATTCCCTGTTTACGACTAGATAAGAGAGCGCTTCGCATGACTGGATTAATTATTACCATCGCGTTATTGGGTCTTATTTTTTATTATTACAACCGTATTATCTCTATGCGAGAAGCGGTTATCTCAAGCGAAACCGAAATTTCAGTGCAATTAGATCGTCGAGGCAAAGTATTTGATAGTTTATTAGCCACCGTTAAAAAATACCTTAGCCATGAGTCTGAAGTATTTACTAAAATCACTGAATTAAGAACACAAGCTCAAAGCGCAAATACTAAAGAAGCCAAAGCGGCGGAAGATGAATTATCAAAAATTGTCTCAAGTGGCGCCATTAATGTTGCAGTTGAAAATTACCCTGAATTAAAATCCGACACTATTATGGCAAATTTACAAGAAGAGATTGTTTCAACAGAGAATAAACTCTCTTTTGCAAAACGCGGTTATAACCGTACTTTAGAACAATATCGCGCTTTTATTGCTTCTATTCCTGCGGTGTTTATTGTCAAGATTTTCCCAAGCTTAGTTATTGATAAAGAGTACTGGCGCCTTGATGAAGGAACCATTAAAACGGAAGAAGCGCGCCGCATTAATTTTGATTAATTTTATAGTAATAAAAGATATTTATTACTTCTAGTTTGATAAGAATAGCACTTAACCGTGCTGTTTGGAGTCACCAATGGATTTCAGAAATGTTCTACGAAAAAACGCTATTCGAACTCGTTTTGTTATAGCAACATATTTACTCTTAATGCTGATGATTGGTTTGCTGGTGGATACAGCTATTGGCGCCAATCCTTATTTAGATATTACTGATAATATGTTGGCATTTCTGACGTTTCAATCTCTTCCCATTGCGACATTAATTATTCTCGCTATCTCGGTTTTATTGCTTATCTTTATTCATTTTAAGGGGCATAAAATTATGCTAACAGGAATGAATGCAAGATTAATTAGCCCAGATGAAACATTAAATGCACAAGAACACCAACTCCTTAATATTGTTGAAGAGCTTAGCTTAAGTGCAACTCTTGGCTACATTCCTAAACTCTATCTTCTTGATACACCAGAAGCGAATGCCTTTGCCGCCGGTTGGTCTGAGAAAAATGCCTTTATTGGTGTAACAACAGGCTTATTAAATCGTCTTAATCGCCAAGAAGTACAAGCTGTATTAGCCCATGAAACAGGGCATATTATTCATGGTGATTCACGACTGACGTTATATGTTGGCATATTAGCTAACGTTATTTTGACGGTAACAAATATCTTTGGTAGTCGCTTATATATTGCCTCTGGTAACCGTGGTGGTAAAAGTAATGATGCTGCAAGCAAAGCGCGATTAATTTTAATTGTATTAAACTTGGTTTTGCCAATCATTACACAGGTGCTCTATTTCTATTTATCCCGTACCCGCGAATATATGGCAGATGCTGCCGCGGTTGATTTAACCCAAGATAACCAAGCGATGATCAACGCATTAAAAAAAATTTCAGCACAGCATGATGCTGAAAATTTTGAAGATGGTTCAACGGGACGTGCTTATCGTAAAGCGGCCTTTATTTTTAATAAAGGAGACTCATTTTTCTCAACACATCCATCCATTGAAAATAGAATTGCGGTACTTGAAGGTAAAAAGACTTTTTGATCCGCATGATACAATGCAGTAAAAAGAAAAAAGCGTTTACACCGTTTTAATAAACCGGTAAAAACGCTTTTTTAATTCTTATTTCTTAACAAGAATCCGATTAATGATGTTTTTCACCGTGATGGAAAATAGCTGTGCGTAAACGCTCTTGTTGCTCATAACGTAGTGGAAATTCAATCGTTTTATCTTTACCTAATTCCACTAAAAGTTCATTCATGGTTTCAATACTGGTTGTCGCAATAGCATCATCCACCTGTTTAACCACTTCATCATAATGAGACATCTTTTATCCCCTTTCTTCATAAAATTCTTAATCGCTATCATATTACAAGTAAGGGGATTTCTGTATTTTTAGTCACATAAAGTGTGATTAAATTGAGTTAAGCGGCTTATTCTTTGTCTCTTTACCCAATAACATCACCGCTAATATTCCAATAACAATTGAAAAACTGAAAATAAGGAATATAGAGCTTATTTCAAATTGATATTGGACTAAGTATCCGACCATTAAAGGCCCTAATATTCCACCAATACGTCCTACCGCTGTTGCTGTTCCGGCACCAGTTGTTCGAATTCCATCGGGGTATTGTTCTGGCGTATAAGCATATAAAGCCCCCCAAGCCCCCAAATTAAAGAATGACAGCAACATGCCAAAAATAAGTAGCGTTGTTGTGGTATCCGCTATACTAAAATAATATGCGCTAATGGCAGTTCCCGCTAAATAAGTAACTAACACAAATTTTCGCCCATAACGCTCAATTAACCAAGCTGCCGTAAAATAACCAGGCAACTGCGCTAATGTCATAATAAGCACATATTGAAAGCTCTTAATTAAACTAAAGCCTTTTAACATGGCAACACTTGGTAACCACAAGAAAATACCGTAATAAGAGAAAACCACACAGAACCATAAGATCCACAACATTAACGTTGAGCGACGATATTGCGGCGACCAAATTAATGCCATTGATTGACGAATCGATAAACGTGTTTTTCTCTGTAAGATATGCGATGAGGTAGGTTCAGGTAATTTTGAACGTAAATAGAGAGCATATACCGCAGGTAAGGCGCTTAATAGCATAGCCATACGCCAACCATAATCGGGAATAATAAAATAAGCAATCAAAGCCGCGATTAGCCAACCGACAGCCCAAAAACTCTCTAATAAAACGACAATGCGCCCTCGTTCATGGGTTTCTACACTTTCACTAACAAGTGTGGAAGCAACAGGTAATTCCCCACCTAATCCCATGCCAATAAAAAAACGTAAAACAAGCACTACCATCAAAGAGCTGGCTAATGCTGTTAATCCACATCCCAAGCTAAACAGCAACAAAGTAAAGATAAAGACAGGTTTTCGCCCTTTTCTATCCGCCATAATGCCAAATACAAACGCACCAACAGCCATTCCAATTGAATTTATACTACCAATCCAACCCAATTGTGATGCCGTTAATCCCCAATCTTCTTTTAATGCCGTGAGTAAGAATGCGAGTAATCCCACATCCATTGCATCAAAAGTCCATCCCATGCCTGCAATACATAAAAGCTTATTACGAGAGATTGCCTCAGGTTTTTTACCTATTTGGCTTGCCGTTGTCATTACATATCCTTTTTATCCCCTATCAAAGTGTTTAGTATACTAAACAAGAAAAATCATTTTGTTAATACCTCGGCGAAAATTTAAAGAAAAATTAACATTTATGCTGAAAAAACAGTTAAAAAAAACCGGTATCTCTAATTAAGATACCGATTTAAACTTTTATCACTTTCTCTTTAGTTTTTTGATTAGCTTCTTAAACCGCGACCTTTTTCAATTAAATACCATGCAATAACGTAAAACACAGCAATGAAAAGGCATAGAACACTAATAGTTACCGTTAAAGAGACATCCGTGATACCCAGAAAACCGTAACGGAAGCCGCTGATCATGTACACAATAGGGTTTAATTTAGACACACCTTGCCAAAATTCAGGTAAGAGTGACAGTGAATAAAACACGCCACCTAAATAGGTTAATGGCGTTAAAACAAAGGTTGGGATAATACTGATATCATCAAAGGTTTTCGCAAAAATCGCATTTAATAATCCGGCGAGAGAAAACACAATTGAGGTCATCAGTAATGTCACCACGACCATTGTCCAAGAATGTATTTCCAGAGGCACAAAAAATAGTGAAACTAAAGTCACTAAAATACCAACGCAAATACCACGAGCGATACCACCGCCAACAAACCCGGCAATAACAACATGTGTTGGAACAGGTGAGACTAATAATTCTTCTATACTACGTTGAAATTTAGCACCAAAAAAAGAAGAGGAAACATTAGCATATGAGTTTGTTATTACTGCCATCATAATCAGGCCAGGAACAATAAACTGCATATAATCGACACCGCCCATATCGCCAATTCGTTTACCAATCAGGTTACCGAAAATAACGAAATAGAGAGACATAGTTATCACTGGTGGAATTAATGTTTGTACCCAAATACGACCAAATCGGGTAACTTCTTTAATCCAAATTGTTTTGAGGGCTACCCAATACAGCTGAATCATTCCCCCTCTCCTTCTACTGTGTGTTCTTCATTAACTAAGTGAACAAATAATTCTTCAAGTCGGTTGGCTTTATTTCTCATACTTAACACCTGAATACCTTGTGCATTAAGTTGAGCAAACACACCATTTAGTCCTTGCTCTCTTTTAACATCAACTTCTAATGTTGATGTATCAACCAAGCGATATTGATAATTTTGTAATTCAGGTAGTGGGCTTTTGGGTGCTAAATCTAAAATAAAGGTTTCAGACTCCAATTTACTTAATAGCCCTTTCATACTGGTATTTTCAACCAGTTCACCACGTTGAATAATACCAATATTCCGACACAGCATTTCGGCTTCTTCCAAATAGTGTGTGGTTAGAATAATGGTAGTACCTTCAGCATTTAATTGTTTTAAAAACGTCCACATTGAGCGACGTAATTCAATATCAACACCTGCTGTTGGTTCATCAAGAATAAGTAATTTCGGTTGATGCATTAATGCACGAGCAATCATTAAACGGCGTTTCATTCCCCCAGATAAAAAACGCGCTCTATCGTCACGTTTTTCCCATAAATCTAATTGGGTTAAATAAATTTCGGCACGTTCTAATGCTAACTTACGAGGAACACCATAATAACCAGCTTGATTGAGTACAATTTGCAATACGGTTTCAAAAGGGTTGAAATTAAATTCTTGTGGCACTAATCCTAATTGACGTTTTGCATTAACCATATCGGTATCGGTGTCATAACCAAATACTTTGACTTTACCGCTACTCTTATTAACTAAAGAGCTGATAATACCAATCGTGGTCGATTTGCCAGCGCCATTAGGGCCTAATAAAGCATAAAAATCGCCAGCCTCAACGGTGAGATTAATTCCTTTTAGCGCTTTTACGCCATTGTGATAAGTTTTCGTTAACTCCGTTAACTCCAATGCATACGTCATAAGTGGGAATTACCTTTTATCAACTGCATTATTCAGCATTGACTGAGCTGAAATCAGAAAATAAGCTTAGTTCAAAGAACAGAATGGAATAAGGTATTCTAGAGAATATTCCGTGGCAAATAAACCGTTTTAGGACTTATGACACAAACGAATAAATAAATATTTTTTAACTATTACAAGAATAAAAAATAAAAGATAAAGAGAAAGTAAATTAGCCATCAAGATGTAAGATTCTTTTATTTCTTACCAATATTCTGATGTTTTAATCATTTTATCCCTTAGTGCAATCATTTAGCCTAATTGATACCAATAAAATTATTGCCTTTGTTTCTCAAGTTTACTGATGAATATCATCTAACCATTTATCACCTTCAATCAATAATGTCTTTTATTTTTTATCATTCTCGCTTTCAGTGTAAAAATAAAACCAACAATCACAATCATTAATTTTATTTATATAACATTTATCAGCGTCTATTTTTTAATAATACAATATTAGATTTAACAAATAGTTATCTTTTTACATATTTGATTTACATCAAAGAATGTATTGATAAATTCATTAAACAAATGCTATAAAAAGTTCTATCTTATTTGAAAGCGAAAAATTACAAGCAATTATCTGTCACTTGGCTTTAAAAAGCCTTCTGATAAATTCAAAAGTAATGGTATAAAAATACCCTTTCTTAATGGATCTCTCGCATCCAACATTAACACAAGAGCTATTTCGTGTTGGCGTACTGTCAGCGCAAATGGTGGGAAACCGAATTTACAGGCAGTCACATCATGATGAGAAAGATTGAAGAGCTGTTAGCCAATAACAAGCAATGGTCAGAATCTGTTACTGAAGAAAATCCTCAGTTTTTTAAAGATCTCTGCAAAGGCCAAAAACCTCACTTTTTATGGATTGGTTGCTCCGACAGCCGCGTTCCAGCAGAAAAATTAATCAACGCGGCACCGGGGGACTTATTTGTTCACCGTAATGTGGCGAACTTAGTTATCCACACTGACTTAAATTGTCTTTCTGTGATCCAGTATGCTGTTGATGTATTACAAGTTGAACACATTATTGTCTGTGGTCACTATGGTTGTGGTGGTATTGAAGCAGCTATTGAAGGCACCGAATTAGGACTTATCAATAACTGGTTACTGCATATCCGCGATATCTGGTACAAACACAGTTCAATGTTAGGTGAACTTGCACCACAAGATAGATTAAACCGACTTTGTGAACTAAACGTTATCGAGCAAGTGTACAATCTCGGCCACTCAACGATTATGCAAGCAGCGTGGAAACGTGGACAAAAAGTGATGATCCACGGTTGGGTTTACGGTTTAAATAATGGTGAGCTACACGTTCTTGATGTTACTTCAGACAGTCGTGAAAAACTTGAACTTTCTTATCGTCAAGCGATGGCTAAATTGAGTCATCCACGTTAATAACGCACCTGCTGTTAAAGAACAAAAACCCGCTTAAATAGCGGGTTTTTGGCTTCTATGATAACTAGATATATTACTCATCTAATAACGTTACATGCCCAATATAAGGCAGGTGACGATAACGCTGTGCGTAATCGATGCCGTAACCAATAACAAATTTATCTTCGATGGAATAACCAATCCACTCAACAGGAACATCAACTTCACGGCGAGAGGGTTTATCCAATAAAGTACAGATAGAAATAGAAGCTGGCTCACGTAAGCTTAAAATCTCTTTAACACGATTTAAGGTATTACCTGAGTCAATGATATCTTCAACAATCAGAACATCTTTACCACGGATATCTTCATCGAGATCTTTAATGATTTTAACGTCACGTGTTGACGTCATACCATTACCGTAACTTGATACAGTCATAAAATCGACTTCATGGTTCACGTCAATTTCACGACATAAATCTGCCATAAAAATAAAAGAACCTTTTAACAAGCCGATTAAGACAAGATCATGTTGACCTTGGCGTGGGCGGTAATGTTCTGTGATTTCACGACCTAGCTCAGCAATACGCTGTTTGATCTCTTCTTCAGAGATCATGACATCAACAATATGTTTCATGATTAATTTCGATTGGGTTAACGGGGAAAGCAAACGATTGTACCAGAACTTCCCTCATCATGCGATGATCTGATTTAATGAAAATAAAGGCACAAAATATTAATCCCGTGCCCTTTATCAATTTATCTTACTGATATTGATGGTTTTTGTAGTGATTGATTATTTACTAACGGTAAAACCCGCCATCATTCCAGTATCTTCATGTTCTAATAAATGACAGTGTGCCATAAATGGGTGCGCTTTTGTCGCTAAATGGTCAAATTTCACAAGAATTTCGCTAAATTGTCCTTCAACTTTCACGATATCCTTCCAACCTTGGCGATGTTTCTCTGGTGTTCGACCGTTTTCAGATAGAATACGGAACTGTGTACCATGTACATGGAATGGATGCAACATCATATCGCCACGACCGGATACAACCCATTTTTCATAAACACCTTGCTTCACATCAAATGCTGGTTCTGTCATTGAGAATGGAATACCATTGATACTATTAGCATTATAGATATCTAAATCACCATTTCCATGACCGCAATTCATCCCACCGCCCATCATGCCATTACCGTTACCTTGGCGCATATGACTCATCCCATGATGAATACCCGCTAATGCTTTATCACCATAACGTTCTGTTAATAGCATCATACCTTGCATATCTAAACGCATATCCATACGTAAATGTAATGTCCGCGTTGAAATATTACTGAGTGTTGGTAATGCCGGAATTAATGCTAATTGATCAGGTAAAGTACCTTGTGCTTTTTCTGCTGACGGTAATAAACGCAACACAGGGAGTACATTATCAAATGGTGCTAACACCATACCCATTTGACGTACAGGTAAAGTGACAATATCAAAATCACGCCCATCAGACGTATCGACTAAAACTTCAAAGCGCTCCCCCATTAAAATAGGGAGTTCTGTTACTTTTACGGGTTCTGTTAATAATCCACCATCACTGGCAATCACATACATGGGTCTGCCATCACTTGTGGCAAGGTTTAAACTCCGCGCATTACAACCATTTAAGAAGCGTAATCTGATCCAGCCTTTTGGCACAATATGTTGTGGTTGAATAGCACCGTTGGTTAACATCATGTCACCAAACCAACCAATTGCGGCACTCATTACATCAAGTTGATAATCAATTTGTCCTTCACTGTCTAAACGTTTATCTTGCAAAATAACGGGTAAGTCATCAACGCCCCAGCGATTAGGCAATTTACGGTTTGCTGTTTCATCATCTTCAATAATCACTAGTCCGCCTAATCCCATTGCGACTTGTTGACCAGTAACACCATGGGTGTGAGGATGGAACCAGCACGTTGATTCAGCTTGATTTGGTGTAAAAGTAACAGTACGCGATTTTCCTGGTTCAATCATGGCTTGTGGACCGCCGTCTTCTTCACCACTAATTTCAAGTCCATGCCAGTGAACAGTTGTTGTTTCTGGTAATTGGTTATTGATATTAATGGTGACAGGTTGGCCCCGTTTCAGCTTTAGTGCAGGACCTAATAAACTGCCGTTATAACCCCATGTGGTTGTGCTTGCCGTAGGAATAAATTGAGAAACACCTTGTTGAATATTAAGAACAATCTTTTGTTGAGCGTCTGGGATAATTTGAGGTGGAATCGCCAATGAAGGCGTGTTACTTTGGGCGAACGCAAAACGACTCCAGCTCGGTAATAATGTGGCAGCACTTAATGTGGCGCCTAATTTTAAAAAATCTCGACGTTGCATAATGTATTCCTTTGAATAAAAATGAGTTATTTTTTTATCTATTGAAATAAAATGTATTAAGAATATTTGTAAACTATTACCAATGCTAAAGTTTCCCCTTACTGGAAGGTCAATTTAAAACCCAACAAAACATCAGGTCTTTGCAAAACTTTTAACTTTATTAAATCAAATAACAAAACTTGCGAAATCATCACACTGAGGAACGCACACCTAATGAAAAAAATGTTCGCCTTGTTCTGCACACTAGCGCTTTCTTTTACTATGCTCTTTTCTTCGAGTGCAAAAGCGTTAACCTACACGCAAGCAGAAGACTTGGCAGATTTAACCGCCATCTACTTTTTCCTAAATAAAGATTGTGGTTATGAGCAGATATCAAAACCAAAAATTGAAAGAGCGTTAATGGTCTTTTCTCGCTCACAACAATGGGATGTCAGTAATTACTCGACGTTGCCAATGAGTCAATTGAATGAAGATAGTTACAATGATTTAAAAGGCATTAAAGTGACACACAGTAAAAAATGCCAGCTATTAGCCAATAAATCGCTAAGTTTATTAAATTATTAATACTTGTGTTAACTCACAATTGGATAAATAAAGCGGGATAACCTCTTTAAATACCGTCGAGATATAAAATGACTGATAGAGAGGTTATCAAAAGATTTTTTTACCTTTCTTTATGCTAATTATTTTTCTTCTGTCTATATTCGTTCCAATACAAAGCAACTGATGGAATACTTTGAATAATCAGCATTCGAAAAATATGATTCGACATAACAAAAGCCGCATCCACATTCATAGTTATCGCCGCAAATGTCATCGCTTCCATACTTCCCGGCGCCCAAGCTAATACTAATGTAGCCCAAGGGACTCCTGTCAAATAAGCTGCTCCATACGCCACAATCACGGTTAAAATCACATTAATAATAACGACTTGCACAGAGGAAAAAGCATTTCTAATTAATGATGAAAGCGGGAAAACAACAAAGTGAGCACCAATATTCATACCAATTAACACCATGCTCAATTCATTAAGTAACATGGGAAAAGCAATAGATTCGCTAACAAATGATTGAACCAATATTGCACTACCTAATGAAGTCAACATAAAGGGTGCCGGAAATCGGATTTTCTGCAATAAAAGCCCTGAACCTAACCCTAAAATAACAATCAATAATAACCACAACAATGAAATAACGGTCATTTCAGGTATAGAAAATTCTGGCATATTAGCTTTATCAGCCCCCACAATAAAACCCGCCAGAATAATCAATACCATTAAACGAATGGTATGAGAAATAACAATTTTTTGCGGTGGTGTTTTCGTATGATCAGTTAATGCTAAAATAGCAGCCATAGCTCCTGGCACAGCACCTAACATTGATTCTTCTTTTGTCCAGCCAATATGGCGATGGAACCAAAAATAGCTCACAAAAAATTGAATGGCTAAGCAAACAACAAGAGTGAGTAATAGAATAATTAAATTATCAGCACTACCTAAATGAACTTGGTTAAACATTAAACCAATCGAAGTGCCTAAAGTGAGTTGAATAAACGTTAATGTATGTTTAGGAACCGCAAGCTCCCATTTAAAGCGATAAGCAATAATAACAACAAGGATCGGTCCAAACATCAGAGCCATAGGTAAACTAGAAAGGGTTAGTACACCACCAATTAATGCACAAAATAAAATACCTGGTAAAGTTTTTAAAAACGACATGTTGTGATATCCAGCTTTTTTAATTATTGTTTCCATCCTAGCACTTGTATAAATATTTAATAACCAAATAGTGATAATGTAATTATTATTTTTCTTAATATTAAGAGCCAAATATGTCGTTAAAGATCACCACAAACCCAACATCGAATGAGAACAATGAGATTTATGAAGGATTGCTAACCCACAATCTTCACTATATTCAGATAGAACAATACACACCACTTGCCGTTTTTAAGGAAGAGAGCGGTAAAAAAATAGGTGGGATCACAGGAGATATTTTAGGAAATTGGCTACGCATTCGTTATTTATGGGTAGATAAAGCCTATCGTGGAAAAGATATAGGAACAGAATTACTGCAAGCAATGGAACTTGCCGCAAAAGAGAAAGGCGCCAAATATGCAGAAGTGGATACCTTTAGCTTTCAAGCCCTGCCTTTTTATCAAAAGCAGGGGTTTGAAATATTTGGCATGCTAGAAAACTACCCAATTAGTGATAAAAAATATCACTTAAGGAAAGATTTATAATTATTTTTTATTTTTTCTTACTATTACTTTTTTTCTTACTCTTATTTTTTTCATTACTCTTATTTTTTTCATTACTCTTATTTTTTAGATCTCTATTAATCTCAATTACTATGCTATTTATTGCCATCTTAAAATTATCGGATGTTTTTTTATCTACTAGTTTTTCACTTTTCGTTATTTTAGCATTAATAAACTCATTTATATTTTTTCCAACTTCACTATTTATATAGTCTTTAATTAAAAAATTATTACATTTTATTTCTTTACTTTTTAAATTTAACCCAGAATAGAAAACCTTACTATTAGAATAGTTAAATTTAATTTTTGCATTATTATTTTCACTTTTATTAAACTCAAAAATTATAAAGGGACTTTCTATTTTAAAATATTTCATATTTTTATAATCATCAAAGTAGATGTCATCCAGATTACTTTCAAAAATAATATTAGATTGAAAATCCCCTCCATTATCGATATTAACTTCATTTGAGTTTTCACCTATATTTAAATTTATTGAGGATTCACCAATTGAAGCTATTTTATCTTTTGATTTGTTTTCATTGAATTTTAAATCCTTAGCGTTCTCTATTTTACTTTCTATTATCGATATTTTTCTTTCATTGTCTAATGACTCTTTACTCTCTTTATTTCTTTTTTCAACCCTTTCAATTTCACTTTTCAAAAAGTCAAAATCATACTTTTTGCCAATATTATTTCCCATAAAATCATTTATAATTTTATCTAATACTTTATTTTTTATAAGATTATTTCTCGTACTTCTTGATTTTCTATTTTCCTCCATTTTCTCTCTTACTTTATTTACAAATTCAAAGCCTGAACTAATACTATAACTATAGGTGTCTTTTTTATCTAACACTTCTCTATTAATTTCTTTATTTATTTTTTCCATCAATGATGAAACTGAATTATCTATTTTAGAATAACTTTCGTCAAAAATTATTGACATTGGTTCTTCTGGAACAGATTCATTAATCTTTTCTTTCATCGGTTCTAATTGATTTAACTCAGAGATATTATTTTTTAAAACATTCTCACTTTTCGATGTGTTATCTAATTTAATTAGATCATCATCTAAAAGCAATTCCTCCATCTTTGAAATGGAAATTTCAAATTCATTCATTAGCTCTTTTATATTATTTTTTATTGGCAATTCATAGCTTTCATCAATTTCATTTTTTTTATTTATATTTTCTTTTAATTTAGTTAAAAGATCTTTTATTTCATTATAAGAATCACTTTCATCAGCTTCTGCATTACCTCTCTCTTTTAACTGGTTTATAGAAGCTAAAATATTATGCATAGAGGTCATTATTTCTTGTGCTTCATTTGCATGAATATCAAAATCCGTGTTTACTTTCTTATCATCACCAGATAAAATCTCCTTAATTTCCTCCTCTATCAAATTAATTTCATTGTGTTTTTTCACTATTTCATCCATAGATGAAATAATATTTGAAATTTTATTTTCCGAATCATTGGAATATTCAATTAATATATTAATAATATCTTCTTCATTATGTTTACTTTCTAACTTATCAATTATTAACTTTAATTCCTTTTCTACATTTACTTTTATTTCGCTAATTAGTTTATCTGCTTCTTCCTCTGCCTTTTTTTTGATTCTATTTTCCTCTTCTACTTCTTTGTCTATTTTTTTTTCTACTCCCTTGTCTATTTCTTTTTCTACTCCCTCGTCTATTTCTACTTCCTCGTCTATTTTTACTTCCTCGTCTATTTTTACTCCCTCGTCTATTTCCTTTTCTAATTCTTCGTCCATTTTTAAAAAAAAATCATAATTCAATAATGTATTCAAATCTTCATTTTCACTTTCCCCAGCTACATCATTAATTATATATGTATCTATTTGCTTACCTGTATCTACTATCGTATTTGTTTTTATCGTATTATGGTTATCACTAATATATTTCCCTATCCATTCTTGCATTAAGTCATTAAAGTAATATTCACTACCCATATTTTTATTAAGTGCTATCATCATAATAGCTGATAATTTATTTTCCACTTCATTTTTTATATTATTATCAAACTTATCAAACAATTGAACTTCTTCAATACTTATAAGTAAAAAATTCATTGATTTTATAAAATTATCTCTTTCTTTTTCCGTTGAAAAGTTACTCATAAAGTCATACTTTTTATTTAAATGAATATTTTCAAATTTAAATTTTAAAAATATTAATTTAAAAATATTTTTTATACTTTCATCATCTATTGAGCTTATTCTAAGCTTCATAATTTCATTTAAACACTCTACAATTAATTTATTGTTAGAGTCTTCATTCTTTATATCATCTAGTCCTGAGAAAAAATCTTTAGCTCTTTTTACTTCAGTTAAATAATCACAGAAACTGTAAAAATCAAACTTATCATTTGCATGAGAAATTATTTTATTTATAGCATTTAAATTTTTATATTTTATTCCTTCCTTATCTTTTATTAAACTATATATTTCAGTGTTTTTTTTATCTATTTCATTAAAAATATTACTATATTGATTTATATCAACGACACCAGACAGTTTATTATTTTTTATATCCTTTATAAGAAAGAAAATCTCTAATTTATGGAATAGAGAAATTACCCCATGAATAAATCTCTTAGCAAAAGAAGGTGCAACAGGGGTATTCTTTATCTTGCTTATATTTTTTGTAAAAATATAACATTCTTTTTTGGGAAAAGAATGTTGTTTATTTAAAAATAAAATATTTTGTTCAAATATATTTTGTTTAATAATCATAGATTATTCGCCTATATAAGTTATATACAAATTAATTATTAACCATGAAAATAAAAAATGATTTAATAAAAAAATCATATATGTTCAAAATAATTTGAAAAGTATTTTCTAAGTACTTCATCTTTCGATTTATCTAAATCATCAATACTTAACCCTAGTCGACTAAAAACTCCTTTTAGTTTGTTTTCTACTACTGTGTTTTGTGTATTAATAGTACCATTACCCCCTTCTTTCACTACACCTTGATTATAGTAATCAGTTGTTACATTTTTTTTATTTTCAAAAGTTTCATAGCTAATTAATAAAACAATAGCATCTTGCGCCCATTTATAATTAATGTTATTACTTGAATTTTTAAATAATCGATAAAAAAGATTATTTCCATTATCATTTTTCTTTATGTTTTCATAAAAACTATTATTGAGAGAATTTATTATTTTCTCCGTTGGCTCCCACATGTTTTTATAAATATCTTTACTTACCATTCTTATTAAGTTGTCTACCTTAGAAAGAGACTCTTCTTCACCAATAAACTTTTCATTTTTTGATAAGTAGTTAAATAACGCTTTTGTTATATTTAAAGACAATTCTTTTTTAGCATCGTTTAAATTACCATCGAAATTTTGATTCATTGCTAATTTATTTTTTTCATTAAAAATAGAATCGAAAATATTATCAACCCCCTCCCCAAGTTTTACATCCTTATCATGAAACTTAACTTTTTCTTTTATTAAATTTTTCAAATCATCAATTGTATTAGAAGAAAACAATTCATCTATATTTGAAATAACAATAAAATTTAATTTACTCACTATATTATCAGGCAAATCATAATAGTTTTCTTGGAATTTATTCTTAGCTAAATCAGCTTTTAATTCATTTTTTATCAATTTAATATCATTAATAAGCTTACATTCCAAAGCCTTTTCTAAAGTTTGATATTTAATCATAACATCTATTTTCTTATGGTTATTTATTTTTTTAGTTATGATCTGATTAACATTATCAGTAAATGTTTTATTTAGATTATTTAATTTATTAGAAAAATCACTAAAAACATCTTTACCATTTAATGCATTATCAAATTTAAATTCACTTAATGCTTTATTTACATCTTTATTTTTAAAATTTATTTTTACAGGTAATAATGATCTATTTATAAATTTAAATGGGGAAATAAAGGAGATTAATAAGTTTTTAAAACTTCTTGTCTTCTCTGTTTTAAAATAAATTTTTTGATTTGTATTTAGCGCTTCTTTTCCTGAGTTAGTAATCCAATTAGGGAGTTTATTTTCTTCTTCAATGGGTTGATCTTCTTTATTATCATTAGCTAATTCTTGCAATTCTTTAGCTAAATCATCAAATTTACTCAAGTTACTCTCTTTAGATACTAATTGGCTCTCCCGAGTCTTATTTAATAAATTGGTACATGCATCTATATATTCAAAAATAGGCAATAAAGGTATATGTTGACCTTTATTATTATAACTATAATTAATTGTTAAATTTGTATTTTTAATAGATTTTAAACTTTTTAAATTAATCCATTTCTTATTGAGTTTAGTCTTTACATTACTGATATTAGCATTAAACTCACTTGTTATTTTAGAAATGTCCATTTTTTAATGCCTCATTTAAGAATAATTATAGATAGTCTATTCCGCTTATTTTTTTAAGTTTATAAAAAATCGCACAATAATAATAAACCAATCACATTCAATAAAAAAAGTATATATAATTTATAATTAAGCATAGAAGTAAAAAAAAGATATCAATAAGTGATATCTTTTTTTAGTTTACTAATTTATATTCCGCTGGAATTTAAAAATAATTTATTTCTTAATCATTCTTTTAAATCGTTATACACCGTAGCTCTTGAAACACCGAGGTATTGTGCGGTAATTTCCATTGCTTTACGCAGTGAAAGATAACCTTCATCCTGTAAACAGAGTAACAACTCGCGCCTTTGATGCGGTTTTAGCGCTCTTGGTGTGACTGAATAAGTCGCAGAAAACTCATCAATACGTTTTTTCAGCGAATCTTCCGTCACTGAACTAAAGGTTTCAATAATGTCATTACCTTCTTCAAGGGTTGCAAATTGGTTAAGCACCATTTGTAATCCTTTGATCATTGAAATATCAATATTCAAGCATAACGCTGCAACATAATTGCCTTGTTTGTCTTTAATACCAATAGAGGTACTTTTTGCGGTTCTACCGTCAGGAAATTGATTCGGGTAATTTGCCACAATCTGAGGAAAGTCCGACGATTCAATACGCGCCATTCCCAATTCTGTTGCTCTATCCCCTACTTTTCGACCTGATAGATTATTTTCAATGACCATAATGGTATTTTCACTATCAGTTAGATCATGAAGTACAACTTCACAAAAAGGCGATAATGTTTTACCAATGCCTTGTGCAATAAATTGTAGTTGTTCTACCAGCCACTCTTGGTCTTCTGTTTTGTGTGACATAACGATCCCTGCAATAGCTAAAACGTAAATGATTTATACAATTTTAACTGATTTATTCAAATAATTAATCGTTATCTGCAGGATAATCAGATTTTGCCTGATTTAGAATAGCTTTTGCCATCCATTGAGTCATATCAATGACCTGTTGATCATCCATTTTCCAGATATCTTTCATTACCAAAAAGACTTCAGACCCGTAAATTAAAGAGAACGATTTAATCACCTTATCCCACATTTCTTGAGGATAGTGTGATTTTAATGGTTCAATAACTTTGAGTAAAATCTCTTTACGATGACCGCGAATAAATCGTTTTTCTGCATATTCACTTGATTGTCTCTCTTTTGCCCATTGTTGTAATGAGACTTGCAATGCACCACGCAATGCACCTTCATGTTTAAACATTTGTGGATAGGCAAGATTGAGCAACTCAGTAATGCGTTGTTGCGTATTATCTTCAGGAGTGGGTGTCCATGCAATGATCGGCGCTAAACTTGCATCAACAGTGGCACTAATTAAATCACTTTGTGTGGGAAAATAACGATATGCAGTTGCCCTCGAAACACCTGCATGTGCGGCTAATTCTGACACTGTCGGTAGCATTCCTTGCTCAAAAAGTCCCAACGCCGTTGTCACCAATAATTGATGGGTTCTTTTTCGTGTACCGGACATTGCATCCGTTTCATCACTGTAACTCATAGAAGATCCTTCGTTATTTCTACACTTTTATGTGCCAAGCTTATCTTAAGCTAAATATTCACAATATTTGACGTTTACTTTAGGTGATTAATCACATCTTATCGACCTCTAATGTACAAAAAACAAAAATAATGAGACAAGAGTCTCAAAACGGTGCTATGATAAATGAAACTCGAGTCTCATTATGATTATAATCTATTCGTCGATAATCATAAAAGGTATGGGAAGGCTTATGAAACAGTATGCTGGTTCTATTTATATTGCCACAACGCTTGATACTAAAAGTGCTGAGATTTTTTATGTCAGTGATTTAATTAAAAAAGCAGGCCTTCCTGTTAAAACCGTTGACTTGACAACCAAACCCACGGCATTAGCAAGAGAAGCTGATGTCACCGCCCTAGAAGTTGCACGCTTTCACCCAAATGGCCCAGAAGCGGTATTTTGTGGCGATAGAGGGAAAGCAATAGAAGCGATGTCAATCGCATTTGAACACTATTTAACCCACTGTGATGATGTCTTAGCCATTCTTGGACTAGGCGGCTCAGGGGGAACGGCACTGATTACACCAGCAATGCAATCTCTGCCAATTGGCGTACCTAAATTGATGGTATCAACGATGGCGTCTGGCGATATTTCAGGCTATATCGGTGCAAGTGATATCTCAATGATGTACTCCGTCACAGATGTATCCGGCTTAAATCGCATTTCTCGTAAAGTTTTAAGAAATGCAGCGAACCAAATCGCCGGCGCTGTTTATTTTTACCAAGAAGAACAAGTTGTTGATAAACCGGCTGTTGCATTAACAATGTTTGGTGTAACGACGCCTTGTGTACAACAGCTTACACAAAAACTCGAAAATAATTATGACTGCCTTGTTTTTCACGCAACAGGAAGTGGCGGCAAAGCCATGGAAAAACTGGCAGATGGTCACTTACTTCATAGCGTGCTCGATCTGACAACAACCGAAGTCTGTGATTACTTGTTTGACGGTGTGCTTGCTTGTGATGAAGACCGTTTTGGTGCAATCGCCCGTACCAAAACCCCTTATATAGGTTCTTGCGGTGCATTAGATATGGTGAATTTTGGTCGCCCGTCTAGTGTTCCTGAGAAATATAGAGGGCGTCAATTTTATCACCACAATGCGCAAGTCACCTTAATGCGTACAACACCAGAGGAAAACCGTCAATTAGGTATTTGGATCGCTGAAAAAATGAATCAGTGTGAAGGACCTTTGCGGTTTGTATTACCACAGGGCGGTTTTTCAGCTCTGGATATTAAAGGGGGTCCTTTTTGGGATCCAAAAGCAAACCAAGCGTTTTTTGATGCATTTATAACAACATTTAAAGAGACAGAGACTCGTCAATTAGTCATCAGTCCTTATCACATAAACTCTGCTGAATTTACTCAGCAAATTTATGATTTACACCAGGAACTTATTTGTTAACCACGGAGAAAGAAGAATGACTCATTCACGTGAAACATTACTAAAAAAATTCAATGAAATGATTGCACGCCACGAACCAATTATTGGCGGTGGTGCAGGTACAGGGCTCTCAGCTAAGTGTGAAGAAGCCGGTGGTATTGACCTTATCGTTATTTATAACTCTGGTCGTTATCGTATGGCTGGCCGTGGTTCTTTAGCGGGTTTATTAGCTTATGGTAACGCTAATGAGATCGTTATGGATATGGCAAAAGAAGTATTACCTGTTGTTAAACATACACCTGTACTTGCTGGCGTTAATGGTACAGATCCTTTCTGTAACTTTGATAAATTCTTAGATGAAGTTAAAGCAACAGGCTTTGCTGGCGTACAGAATTTCCCAACTGTTGGCTTAATTGATGGCAATTTCCGCGCAAATCTAGAAGAAACAGGTATGGGTTATGGGCTTGAAGTAGATATGATCCGCCAAGCTCACGAAAAAGATCTACTAACCACACCTTATGTGTTTAGTCGTGAAGATGCCATTGCAATGACTGAGGCGGGTGCTGATATTATTGTGCCACATATGGGATTAACTACGGGTGGTAATATTGGTGCTGAAACAGCATTAACATTAGCGGACTGTGTTCCTTTAATTAATGACTGGGCCAAAGCGGCAAAAGCTGTACGTTCTGATGTCATTGTGCTTTGTCATGGTGGCCCAATTGCAACGCCAGAAGATGCACAATATATCTTAGATAATTGCCCTGATTGTCACGGCTTCTATGGTGCAAGTTCAATGGAACGTTTACCAACAGAAGTGGCATTAACCGCAACGACCAAAGAATTTAAAAATATTAAACGCTAATTCAAAATCATCAAGTTTGCCTAAGCGTTAACCTATATTGCCCACATTATGTGGGCAATATTTTATGCAGAAAGTACTAATGAAAATTAGACCAATTTTGCAATCAATGTATTTAAATCACCCGCTAAGAAATCAACAGGTGGGATCTCAATAACCGTATATGCACCCGCACGTTGCTTCATACTAGCTCTTGCTGCTGAGACCATAAATTGAGATGTCAATGCAGGATTGTTAATACGCATTGAATATTCAAATAATTGATTATGCGTTTTACCTGAAACACCTTTATGAGTCATATGAACACCATGTCCAACATCTTTTAAGCTATCAACACAATCGACTTGCTTCACATGGGTTTCATCAGAAGAGAAATAGCTATCAGCTTTAATGGCTTGCTCTACTTGATTAAAATTCGCTCCAGCTTCTAATTCCACGTAAACCATACGACGATGAACCCCCGTCCCTAATGGAATAGTCATTGAAAGCGCATCTTTTACGCCATCAATCGTTTTAGCTGCTACACTGTGCCCCATGCTCATACCAGGCCCAAAGTTAGTATAAGTGAGCCCTTTTGGTGCCATGGCTAACATTAACGTACGAATAATAGAATCTGAACCCGGATCCCAGCCGGCTGAAATAACCGCTACACGATCGTGTTTTTTTGCAACGTCATCTAGTTCTGTTTTTAATGACACAATTTCACTGTGAACATCAAAACTATCTACTGTATTAATGCCTAAACTTAGAATAGATTTAGCTAATTCTTTAATTGCACGAGTCGGTGAACATAAGAGAGCAACATCAACATTACCTAATGTTTTAATATCGTTAGTCACGGTAATATTTTGCAGTTCTTCTGGAATATTATTGATATCACGACGAACAACCCCCATTAATTCAAAATCTTGAGCAGCTTGAACTGCTTCTAATGCAAATCGACCAATATTGCCATAGCCAACAATAGCCACTTTTATTTTAGTATTCATTAATTCCCCTGACTTTAACGTTAATCATCACTTAATGATAATAGTGATTAGTTATCAATGAATAAACCATATATATATCTTTTTTGCCAGATAAACATTATTTGCACTATTACCTTATAAATAAACCTTGTAGAATCTCTTATCTTCCTACGCGTTTTATTAATAATATCGATTTCACTCTGTGTTTAAGAAGGTTTTCAATGCATCAGTCTGATGTAGCGGATCGCTCACTTTTTTCCCTTAGTTGGCCAATATTTATAGATATTTTTCTACATCTAGCCACACTATTAATTAATACTTACATGGTAAGCCACGTTTCCACCGCTTACTTAGCCGCCATGGGCGTTGGTAACCAAGTTTTTGATCTTTTTATCACCATTTTTAGCTTTATTAGTGTGGGATGTAGCGTCGTTATTGCCCAATACTTAGGCGCAGGTAAAAAAGAAAAAGCCAGCCAAGCAATTCATATTTCTATCGCTTTTAACGCGTTACTTGGCATTAGTAGTGCTTTAATCATTCTTTTCTTTGGCTACAATATTCTACATATTATGAATACGCCTGAGCATTTAGTGCAAGATGGCTACAACTACCTACATATTATTGGTATTTGCCTTATTCCTGAGGCTATTTCAATTATTCTTGCCGCTTGTCTGAGAGTTTATGGCAAGTCTAAAGCTGCCATGTATGTCACATTGATCGCCAATATTATTACTGTTATTGGTAATATGATTGTGCTTTATGGCTTTTTTGGCTTACCACAATACGGATTAGTCGGCGTTGCTTGGTCAACCGTTGTCGGCCGTATTATTGCTGTTATCTTACTGTGTGGATTACTATTCTACGGTTTGCGTATTAAATTCGAAGCCAAACAACTCGTCGTGTGGTCTAAAAATATGTTAGGGAAAATCCTACATATCGGTTTACCCGCAGCGGGAGAAAACTTGGTTTGGATTTTACATTATATGACTGCATCAGCCTTTATTGGATTAATGGGCGAAGTCCCTCTTGCAGCACAGACTCTCTATTTCCAACTGTCATTATTTTTAATGCTTTTTGGTATTGCGATTAGTATTGGTAATGAAATATTAGTGGGTCACTTAGTTGGTGCTAAACGCTTTGATGATGCTTTTACTAGAGGCTGGAAAAGCTTAAAAACGGGTGTGATATTTACCATCGGAGTCGTGATTGTTTATTGGTTTATGCGTGATCCTATTTTGTATTCCATTACAGAAGATCAACGCATTATTGACCAATTAATTCCTCTATTTATTTTGTCTGTCTTCTTAGAGCCAGGGCGTACTTTTAATATCGTTATGGTAAATGCCTTACGTGCTGCAGGCGATGCTAAATTCCCGCTGATGACAGCAATTTGCTTTATGTGGGGTATTGCGATCCCTGTCGGTTATTTCCTTGGTATTAAGATGGAAATGGGATTAATTGGTATCTGGATTGGTTTCCTTTGTGATGAATGGCTACGTGGATTAACTAACGCATGGCGTTGGCGCTCTCGTAAATGGCAAGCTAAACGTTTGGATATTTAATCTTAAAAAGCCTGATAAATCATTATCAGGCTTTAACAGGAGATCTCTACTTAAACCTTCTCTATCATAGATTGTACTAAATCCTTTTCTCATTTATCTGCCATTTATTATGAACAACACTATACATTTAAAATATTATTTTTATTTAATTTATTATGCGCATCAAAAGCTTTTTTCGGCCTCTCTGCCTATTTTAACTTTTCAACTTCATTTAAAGTATTGTTAGCTGTGACAGTAATTTTGTCTACAACACCATTTTCATGAGTACTTTGTTCTTTTTTAAAATATTGCAAATAAATAATATTATTAATTCTTTTATTTAAATTAAAAAAATAACCTGAGGTTTCCATTTTTTTTAAATAATTCTCTTTATTAAAATAATCTATTTTTTTCTGTTCTTTATATTTATTGTAATCTTCTAAATAATTAGCAACTTTAGCAAGAAATACATACCCATAACTATTCTCCCCATCGGATAACCTATCTAACAATGAAATATTTTTTGTAATTTCAAGCAAGAAAGACTTAAAATCTTCTTTTTCAGAGAGAATTTCATTTTTAATGACATTAGGATTAAATTTATCGCCCATATTTTCACTGGTACTTTTTGGCTTAGTCATTATTAAATAACCGTCATTCATATTATTAGATTTCAAATTAGATGTATTTTCATCACCATCAAGTTCCACATTATTAGATTTATTTTTACTATCTAAATTAGATATATTTTCATCACCATCAAATTCTACATAATCAGATTCATTTTTATTATCTAAATGAGATATATTTTCATAACCATCAAATTCTACATAATCAGATTCATTTTTATTATCTAAATGAGATACATTTTCATAACCACCAAATTTTACATAAGCAGATTCATTTTTATTATCTAAATGAGATACATTTTCATAACCACCAAATTTTACATAAGCAGATTCATTTTTATTATCTAAATTAGATGAATTCAAATGACCATTGAATTCACTCGAAGACTTCATTCTATTATTTACTGATGATTTGAACTGTATATCTGTAATATAATCAATTAGTGATAATTTGCTTTTCAATATACTATCTTGTTTACTTAAATGAATATTATTAATAGCCTTGTCAATTGGAATTAAATCTCCATTTGGAAGTTCAATATTATTCAAAATTTCCCACTTTTCTTTTAAAAGATTTTCTTTATTATTTGTAATATTAGCATCTATTTCTTCATTAATTACATTAGTTTCTTCTTGATTTCGAATGATTAACTGTTTAGATTTTAAAAATGTAGTCTTTTTATCAAATCTAATTTTATTTTCATAACTATTCTGATAAATGAATTCATTTATTGAATTCTTTATTTTAATAGATAATTTAGAAATAGATAATTTTATTTTTTCATTTATAGAGTCTAATTTATTAGTAATAAAACGTGTTTTTTCTCTGACTTCATTGATAATATCCATCATTTTAAAATTTACGTTAAGTTATTTATAAATGATATTTTATCCTCGCTTTTTTTTCCATCTATCACTTTTATTTGATATTTTTTAATAAATGTCCTTAATTTTCAGAAAAGACTCTAATCATTTTAAATAAAATATATTAATTATGATAAAGATATAACTATAGATAAATTGATTTTTTATGATTATCTTTATTAAAAATAGAAACAACAAAGTAACAAAAATACCCCTCCCAATACAAAGCATGATTTTTTTTAATAAATAAAAAACCAAAAATTAAATAATCATCAACATTAAATTTTTATTGTAAAAATAATACTTTTTCTATAATTCCATATTGTTTTTTTTATGGTAAAAGTAGGTGTTGCCCTTTCCAATAAATGAGACAACTAAGCTTTAATAGAGAGAATACAAAAAATCAAACACAATGGAGTCTTGTTATGAATCTCGTTGAACGGTTTATTTCTTATACAAAAGTTAACACCACCACTAATAGGGAAAATGGCGCTGCTGGCATTATGCCTTCGTCAGAAGGTCAGCGAGTGCTTGCACTACAATTGGTTGAAGAGTTAAAAGCGTTAGGTGTTGAAGATATTAAAATTCGAGATACCGCCATTGTTACCGCAACACTTCCTTCAAACCTTGATTATGAAGTTCCAACCGTTGCCTTTTTTGGTCATTTAGACACTAGTGCTGAACAAACTAATGATACTAAAGCACAAATTCTACCTTATAAAGGTGGCGATCTTTGCTTAAATAAAGAACTTGAGATCTTTTTACGTCAGAGTGAATTCCCTGAATTAGAAAACTATATTGGTGACGATATTATCGTAACCGATGGTACTAGCTTATTAGGTGCTGACGATAAAGCCGCTATCGCTTCTATTATGGATATGTTGCAGTACTTTAAACAGCACCCCGAAATTAAACACGGAACAGTTAAAATTGGTTTTGTTCCTGATGAAGAACAAGGTTTACGTGGTGCAAAAGTCTTTGATACTAAAGAATTTGGTGCTGATTTTGCCTATACCTTAGATTGCTGTGGTATTGGTGAATTAGTGTATGAAAACTGGAATGCAGGCGATGTTGAAATCACCTTTACTGGCGCATCTGCTCACCCAATGTCAGCAAAAGGTAAATTAAAAAATTCACTGTTAATGGCGCACAAGTTTGTTGCAATGTTACCGGGTGGTGAAGCGCCTGAATATACCGAAGGCCGTGAAGGTTATTATTGGGTTAAACAGTTAGCCGGTAATAGTGCGCGTACCGTATTAAAAATGGATGTACGTGATTTTACCGAAGCAGGTTATGCGCATCGCATGGCATTTTTAAAACAACTTTCAAATTATTGCGAAGGTTTATGGGGCGAAGGCTCCGTTACTTGTAAACTCGCTGACCGTTATGCCAACGTGTTTAATAGCCTACAAGGTGATAATCGCTACCCTATCGATATCGCTGTAGCGGCTTATGAAGCGAATGGTATTACTCCTCGCCCAATTCCAATGCGTGGTGGTTATGATGGCGCAGCCCTTTCTCAAAATGGCTTACCTTGCCCGAATATATTTACAGGTGCGCATAACTTCCACTCTATTTATGAATATCTGCCAGTTAAATCGCTTTATGCTGCCAGTGATGTCTTAAAATCTGTTGTGAAAATTACTGCTGAACGCTTTGCACCTGGAGTTAAAGCATGATCCAAATTCTTGCGGTCTTAATTGTCGTTGTTATTGTCGCTAGAATGATCTTGAAAGGATATAAAGCCGAGCCTGTTTTATTCGTTGCTGGTTTAGCCTTAATGGCACTAACCATGGTGTTTGGTTGGGGAGATATTCTTCCTAAAAATGTCAAAACAACGGGTATTGGCTGGCTAGATCCTTTTGAAGTCATGCGTGATCTCTTTAGTAGTCGTGCTGCTGATCTGGGTTTAATGATCATGGCATTAATGGGATTTGCGCATTATATGGATCATATTGGCGCCAATGAGGCCGTTGTACGTGTTGCAACTCGCCCATTGAAAAATATGCGTTCACCTTACGTGTTGCTATTCTTCTCTTTTTTACTCGCGAGTATTTTGCAACTTGCTATTCCTTCAGCAACAGGGTTGGCCGTTCTATTAATGGGTACGATGTTCCCAATTATGATAGGACTTGGTTTATCTCCCGCATCTGCTGCGGGTGTGATTGCAACTTCATTAGGCGTTGCTTACACCCCAACGGCAATTGATGCTATTCGTGGTGCAAAGGCAGTTGACTTAGGCGTTGTTGAATATGTGCTTTATTACCAAGGACCTGCGGCGATTGCTACCGTATTCGCGGTTGGTATTACACATATCTTCTGGCAGCGCCATTGTGACCGCAAAGCCGGATTTGTACCTCAATTAGGCAAACTGTCTGAAGAAGTAAAGAGTGATAAAAATGTACCCGGCTTTTATGCCTTACTGCCAATGTTACCTATCATTATGGCAGTAAGTTCATCGAGCCTATTTGTTGAAGGTATTCACCTTGATGTCGTCACAATTGTATTGATTTCAATGGCGATTTGTATGCTGATTGAAACATTACGTTTACGTGATTTTAAGTCAGTATGTGCGGGCTTCCAGCATTTCTTAAAAGGGATGGGTTCTGCATTTAGTAATGTTGTTGGATTATTAGTCGCAGCAGGTGTTTTTGCCCATGGTATTAAAGTCAGTGGTGCAATAGACAGCCTGATCGTTATGGCAGAATCTGTTGGCCTACCACCATTTGCAATGGCATTGGTCTTCGCTATCGTAACATTAGCTGCCGCGATTATTATGGGGTCAGGTAATGCTCCTTTCCTTGCATTCGTTGAACTGATCCCACAAATTGCCCATAGCATGGGTGTAAACCCCATTGCGATGATTTTACCAATGCAACAAGCGTCACATATGGGCCGAGGTATGTCTCCAGTGGCAGGTGTTATTATTGCTGTATCTAGTGGCGCAAAATTACAACCGTTTGATGTTGTAAAAAGGACGGCAATACCGCTTATGGTAGGTTTTGTATTCCACAGTGCTATTATTGCTATCTTCTATTATTGATAAATATACCTGAAGCAATATTGGTTGCTTCAGGTTATTTTCAAATAATAAACATATTAAAAATAGGAAGAGATATTTTATTGTTATTTTTATAAATAAAAAATTAGTTATATTTTATTAAAAATATATTTAATACTCACTTTTAAAATAGAAATAAAACAAATAAGTCAATGAAAATATTAACAAAATAATAAGGTATTATTCTTATACACCAGAAAATAAAACGCCTATTATTTATTTCGTTAAAATGATGACATGATATTAACCCCACTCACTCATTGCCATTTATTTTAACTATTTTGAGTTAGCCCACATTAAGTATGATAATTATACTAGCAATAGAATTGTGTATTCATTCTATTGCCTTTTTATTTTACTTCACCGTTAATGTCTTAAATTATCTTATTCACCTGCATTTTTCATCCCCTCTTATTTATATCTTTGGATACAAACCATCATCTCTTTTGCTGATAAATTACATTAATAAGTCAAAATGATTGCCTTCACTTTGTGTGGAAAAAAATACCAATATAAAAGCCTTAAAGGGTAATATTTTCTAAAATTTTTTATAGTGATAGTAAATTCAGAAAAAACTTTCTCCAATAAATTCAGTATGATGTTGATATTAAAAATAGAATATCTCTTTGAATTCTCACACTGTTTATTGGATGCATGCAATGAAAGAACAATTATCTGCTCGTTGGAAAATATTAATAGCGGCAGTTAAACAACAAGTAAAACCCGCTTTAGGTTGTACAGAACCTATTTCGCTTGCATTAGCAGCTGCAACAGCTGCAAGTTACTTACAACATGCTATTACCCGCATTAGTGCAGAAGTCTCTCCTAATTTAATGAAAAATGGTATGGGCGTAACCGTACCAGGCACGGGTATGGTGGGATTATCTATTGCCGCAAGCTTAGGTGCTGTAGGTGGTGATTGTGAAGCAGGTCTTGAAGTATTAAAGAATGCAACACCAGAACACATTGAGCAAAGTAAAGCACTATTAGCTGCTGGCATTGTAAATGTTTCGATTAAAAAAGCGTGCAAAGAAGTTCTATATAGCGAAGTGACTGTTGAAGATGGCGAAAACAGTGCAACAGTCATTATTGCGGGCAATCACACCAATATCGTTAAAATCATTCATAATGGTAAAGTTGTTCTTGATAACACTTGTGATGGTGCAGAACAATCAGCATCGCCTTGCGAAATAAAAGAAACGTTAACCCAAACCAATACTCAAGAAATTTACCAGTTTGTGACCCAAATACCTGTAGAAGAAATTTCTTTTATTCTTGAGTCAGCGCACTTAAATGATGCATTATCAAAAGAAGGTTTGAACAATACTTATGGTTTACATATTGGGCAAACTTTGCAACGCCAACAACAGCGTGGTTTATTAGCAAAAGATTTATTATCAGAAATCATGATCCGTACATCTGCTGCATCTGATGCACGTATGGGGGGGGCTGTTTTACCCGCAATGAGTAACTCTGGCTCTGGTAACCAAGGGATTGCCGCAACGATGCCGGTTGTCGTAGTTGCTGAATATTTACAAGTTGGCGAAGAAAAAATGGCAAGAGCATTAATGCTTTCTCATTTACTGGCTATCTATATTCACCATAAATTCCCTGCTCTATCTGCATTATGCGCGGCAACAACAGCATCAATGGGCGCGGCTGGGGCAATTGCATGGCTAATGGATGAACGCTATGAATCCATGGCTATGGCAATTAGTAGCATGATTGGTGATATCAGCGGTGTGATCTGTGATGGCGCTTCTAATAGCTGTGCGATGAAAGTCTCAACCGGAGCAAGCGCAGCTTATAAAGCTGTGTTAATGGCGCTAGACAACACCTATGTGACAGGTAATGATGGTATTGTCGCTCATGATGTTGATTCTACAATTGAAAATCTATGTGCACTAGCAAGCCGTGCAATGCAACATACTGATGTTCAAATTATTGAGATCATGGAATATAAAGCCGTTGCTAATGGCTAATTTGAGCATTTAAAAAAACACCCCATAATGTTGGTTATTATGGGGTGAAACATAAGATCCTAGGAACAGGATCCTCCTCAAGTCAGGAGCTTATCAATATTCGTTACTGCTATTTACGACTATACTACGGTTACTTCTACTACTTACTTCGTACTACTCTCTAACACTCACTACAGGGTATTGGGTTAATGTGCATTTTCTTGCGTACTTGGCATTAATGCATCAAAACTAGCTCTTATCTCATCTTCTGGTAATTGAATACCAATAAAGACCAATGTGCTTTGACGAGTTTCATCTTCATGCCACGGTCTATCCCAATCCGCACTATAAAGGCGTTGTACACCTTGGAATAACAAGCGATTAGGTTGATCTTTAATATTTAATATCCCTTTATAACGTAAAAGATTATCAGCAAAGCTTAATAATAATTTTTCCATTACGTCTGAAACTTCTTGTAACTCAACGGGATAGTCAAAAGTTAACACAATCGAATTGATATCATCTTGCTTTTCTGCCTGATAACGAAACAGGGGCTGTTTTACATCAAGATTATCGTTCAACATAAAACCCTTTACGTTAAACAGGAGTCCTAAATCAACTTGTCCATGAATAACGGTATGTACAGGTGCTCTGGCATTAATACGTCTTAATCGTGCCATTAATTCAGGAGAGGCTGGAGTGATATCTGTTTTTGTTAACAGAATCCGGTCAGCATAACCAATTTGTGATTGTGCAATCGTAAATTGATCCAGTTGTTGCTGAGCATGAACATTATCAACAAGTGTGATAATGCCATCTAATAAGTAGCGCTGGCAGATGATCTCATGAGAAAAGAAAGTTTGGCTAATAGGACCAGGATCAGCCATGCCAGTACATTCAATAACTAATCTATCAAACTCAATTTCACCGCGATCTAGACTGTCACATAAGTCTAATAGCGTGTTTTCTAATTCATTCGATTTACTACAACAAATACAACCATTGGTCAGTGTTTTAATTTGAGTGGCTCTATCACCAATGATTTCATCATCGATAGGTACTTCACCAAATTCATTTTCAATAACGGCAATTTTATATCCATGCTCTTCATTAAGCATATGGCGTAAAAGTGTTGTTTTACCTGAACCTAAAAAACCGGTCAGTATTGTCACTGCAATAGGTTCCATCATTTATCTCCTTTACGGATCATTAGCAACAGCGAAAACCGCCTTTACCATCACCACCGCCATAACGGGCTTCCTGACGTTCACGGAAAAACTCGTTATAGGTCATAACAGGCTTATCTGGATGGTTATCTTTCATATGCTGCACATAATTATCGTAATCAGGAATACCTATTAGCATACGTGCTGCTTGTCCTAGATATTTACCAGCTTGCCCTAAATTACCAAACATAAGTTTCTCCTAAGCCCCGCACTAGTAAGCCAGCGCGGGGGTTTAACCTATTTACCTAAATTAGTGACCTGAGGACACTTTTACATCTTTTGGCATAGGAACATACGGTGTTTCTTGTGCTGTTTCTTCTGGATTTTTACGCGCTTTCATTGCGGTACGGAAACCGTAGAAAATGATGCTGTAAACAACTAACAAGAATAGAATACTTAAACCAGCATTGGTGTAGTTATTAATTACAATATGATTCATATTGTTAATTTCAACCGCAGTTAAGTCCGCACCACCCGCTAAGATCTTAGCTTTGTATTCATTTGCTAAGTAGAAGAAACCTTCCATTTGTGGATCATCGCTGAAGAGTTTCAGACCTAATGCCCATGTTGTACAAATTAATAACCATACTGCCGGAACAACTGTCACCCAAATATATTTAGTACGTTTCATCTTAATTAAGATAACAGTACCTAATACCAGAGCAACCGCCGCTAACATTTGGTTTGAAATACCAAACAGTGGCCACAAGCTCTTAACGCCGCCTAATGGGTCAACAACACCTTGGTATAACAGATATCCCCATAAGCCGACACAACCCGCTGTACCAATCACACCCGGAATGAACGAGTTTGTTTTCTTCAAGTAAGGAATAAAGTTACCTAATAAGTCTTGAAGCATGAAGCGACCAGAACGTGTACCTGCGTCTAATGCGGTTAAAATAAAGAGCGCTTCAAACAAGATCCCAAAGTGATACCAGAAGCCCATATCCGCAGCAGGAATGATTTTATGGAACACCATCGCGATACCAACCGCTAAGGTAGGCGCACCACCAGCACGGTTTAATACGGAAGGTTCACCAATATCTTTCGCTGTTTGTAAGATTTCTTCTGGAGAGATAACAAAGCCCCATGAACTGACTGTTGCAGCTGCATGTACGGTAACTTCTTTTAACTGCCCCATGATAACAGCTGTATTTTCACCACCTAATTCATGTAGATTCGGCATTGTAATGCCTAAACCTGATGGTGGGGTATTCATAGCAAAATACAGGCCTGGTTCAATGATAGATGCAGCGACTAGCGCCATGATCGCAACGAATGATTCCATTAACATTGCACCATAACCAATAAAACGCGCATCCATTTCATTTGCGATAAGCTTAGGTGTTGTACCTGAAGCAATCAGGGCGTGGAAACCAGAAACGGCACCACAAGCGATAGTGATAAATAAGAATGGGAATAAAGCCCCTTTCCATAATGGTCCAGTACCATCGATGTATTGAGTAACTGCTGGCATTTTCAGTTCAGGGTTTAAAATCACAATACCTACAGCTAAACCAACGATAACACCAATTTTCAGGAAAGTTGCTAAATAGTCACGTGGTGCAAGAATTAACCATACTGGTAATAATGCAGACACGAAAGCATAACCAATAAGACCAAAAGTAATTGTTGTATCTTTAAAGGTTAACGCTGGGCCCCAGAATGGGTCGTGAGCAATAACACCACCAAACCAAATCGCTGCGATCAGTAAGACAATACCAATAACAGATACTTCACCGACACGACCTGGACGGATATAACGCATGTAGATACCCATAAACAGGGCAATAGGTACTGTTGAACAAACAGTAAATACACCCCATGGGCTTTCTGCTAATGCCTTAACAACGATAAGTGCAAGCACAGCAAGAATGATGATCATGATAAGGAAACAGCCGAATAAAGCGATAGTACCCGGAACTGGACCCATCTCTTTCTTTATCATCTCACCAAGTGAGTTACCATTACGGCGCGTTGAAATAAACAACACCATAAAGTCTTGTACTGCACCAGCAAGCACAACCCCAGCTAATAGCCAAAGTGTACCCGGTAAGTACCCCATTTGAGCAGCAAGAACGGGTCCAACTAAAGGACCCGCACCTGCGATAGCAGCAAAGTGGTGACCAAATAAAACATAACGGTTAGTTGGAACGTAGTTCAAACCGTCATTGTTAACAACAGAAGGTGTAGCTCGAGTTGGATCTAACTTCATCACTTTTTGAGCGATGTAAAGACTATAGTAACGATAAGCAACTAAGTAGACAGCAACAGAAGCAACAACTATCCATAGTGCACTGACGTGTTCACCACGGCGAAGTGCAACCACTGAAAGACAAAAAGCACCGATAATCCCGAGGATCACCCAAGGTACGTGCTTTAAAAATGCATTTTTGTTCATGAGACACCTTTTTTTCAGGCAAGACCGAACAGCCAAAGAGTAATGCGGGACAGCAGAAAATTATTTGAGCGAATCTAAAAGATAACTACCCGCAGCGACATAATAAGAATTCTTACATTGGAATGATGTGATTAAATCTCTTAGCGGTTGTATAAAGAATTAAGCGGTCTGTTTTCTGAGTTAAGTGGTTCTACTATTTTTAAATGGTGATTTTTTTGTGATCAAGATAACAAATTTATGACTTTCAATAAGTTAGAAAATCACTAAAAAGAAGAAAACCCCCTTTTCACCAACAAAAAAGGAGGTTTTTTATAACAATTATTTAATTAAATGGTAATTATTGGCTAAATTGAACTGATATCAAAAGCACACTACCTTTTCGAACTGGTGAACCATTAAAACGCCATTGATATGCAGCATCAATAACAGCATTATCTATGCTCATGTCACCACTGCCAGATTTCAATAAAACCACGGTAGGAACACCTTGAGGATCAACATCAAGTTGTAAGATCATATCCCCTGTTTTAGGTGCTGTGCTAGGTGCCTTCACTTTCGGTAATACCTGATCACCGCCATTGATATTGGCTGATGAGAAATCAATACTAAATGTTCGATTTGATTGCTCAATTTTATCGGTATTCAATGGTAAGCGAACAACTTTGCTATTCGGATCTGATGCGGGTATTGCACGTTGAGCTAATTGAATCTGAGTTAAATCAACACTGAGATAATCATCTTCAGGCTTAATTTCGATATCTTCAGGTAAATAACGCATATCCATTCTTGCGCGCAAGGTCTGATAACGCTCTAAACGCACGCCTTCAAGTGTATCCATCACCATACGCATTTCTAACAGTTGCATAAGAGAACCAATACTTTCTGTTGACTTCTGCTGTGAGGCTTTAGCAAATGCACCCGCTGCAATTTCAGGATCTTCATCGAGCCATGTTATTCCCCAACCTAACCAGACATCTTCACGATCAGGATCTAATGCAATAGCCTGTTCAAAATGTGTACGTGCATTAAGTAATAAGGTTTGCCAATATCTTTTTTCTTGAGGATAAATATTAGGCGATCTTGCTAAATTATTTGTTCCTATGTTGTAATATTGCAATTCAAAACGCGCCACTGTTCTCACAATATCGGCATTATCTTGATGAAGAGCGAGCTTTTCATTTAAAAAGCGAATACTGTTATCCCAATTTTCATGATTATTCTCGCTATTAGGCAATGCCTGCAACTCTTTTAAGATTGCTTGTAGCGCAGCTCGCTTTTCTTGCTGCTTTTGCGATAGTCTAGGGTAATAAGAAGCATAAGGATCATAGCTAGAGCGAGTTAGTTCTCTTTCATCGTCTAATTCTGGCGCTTGTTTTTTCAATTCTGAATAAATATTTTCGCTAAGTGTTATCCCTTTTGCTTCTTGTCTTGCGTAAGCTTTAACCAGTTTGATCAATGTTGATTGCAACTTAACAGCATACTCTTTCCAACCAAGGCGAGTGCTTTCAAAACGCACTGTTACACGTTGGCGATATCCGTCTTTATTTGGCATAAAACGCCAATGACGAGCTGCGCTCACGGCTTGATCATCAAAAGCATCAACACCACTACTGTTTTGCACCCAAAGCCCTGAAATACGCCCTTGAGGATCGACATCAATGGATAAAATAACCTCTGCACGAGGGATATATCTTCTAATTGTCGGATAACGGATCTCAGTTAAGTTTTTTACTTCATTAGGTGATTCAACTATCACTTCTCCGGGATACTGTTTTTCCATCATTGATTGCATTTCAAGATAAGTGGTTAAATCACTATTTATTGCGTTACTCACTGGTAATCGTTGATTTGCCAACGTTGTGACATCTTCAGGAGGAGAGCTATTTTGTCGATAATAACGATCTTCAATAACACGCGCTTGTAATATCTGATAAATCTGACGCTGATTTTCAGTAAGCTCTGAAATTGCTTTTTTCAATAATTGTTGTGCTGAAACATCATGACGAGCTTGTTTAGCCTGTGTCAGTGTATCCGCTACCATTAACGCTAACATCGCTTTTTCAACTTGAGCATCGGGAGAACGATGAGCAATATAAGTCAGTGCTAAAACTTGCCATGCTTCAGGTGATAAGGGTGCAACAGCAATAACATTAATACCTGATTGCGTTAATTGAGCATCATGACTACTTGAAAGGGAAGCTAACGCCTGAGCAACCATAATCTCAGGTTGATTTAATAGCCAGTCGCCATAAAAATTGAGTGTTTTTAAAGCGTCCGTACGTTCTGGTGTGCCTTTTGCATGAACTAAATAAGCGTCTTTCGCTTTTGTCGCAGCAACCACATCATCACTAAAATAATCTAATCCTGGTAAAGCTATTCGTGTTTTTTCAATCGCGCTAAGCGATGCCAATGCTTTAGCTTGATTAGACCGAATAACTTTACGAATATCATCTTCACTATTAACAACAAAATAATGATAATTTTGCCATTCTGACTGCTCAATATTTTGTAAAACAAAACGACGACGATCTTCTAATTCATTCTTTGGGATCACCGAAAATGACACACCCAGCGCCATTAAAAGCACGAGTCCCCCACCGAATAAATAGTAAATATTTTTAGCTCTCCACGATTGCAATAACATTACAATCGTCATAATAAGAGAACCTAGCCACAATCCCAGTAAGAAATTACGTTCATCAAAGCGAACCGATGAGGGGAGAATTTGACTATTAAAACCATCAATTAAGCTAAAAGTGGAAACCAAGAAGGCTGGCAACCAAAAAGGGAACAGTAATGTTATAACGCCAATAATAATCAGGATCAGCTTTATTCTTTTTTTCATGTTATTTTCCCTAAACTATGGCTTTCTTTTCAAAATATGCATTGAAGGGAAAACAAAAATAACTAACAAAATAATGGCTGAAACCATTAAAAACATCACACTCAACATCGTTATGAGTATTTGTTCAATATAATCCGCTTTGATTAAATCAGCGACCCAACTAGAGCCTAAACTACCGCTGGCTCCTTGTGGAATAAAGTTCATCAGTAATAAACCCAAAACTACTGGGACTGTCATAGCAATAGCGGTATGTAAAATAACCTTAGGTACTTTGCTTATAGCTTGTTTTATAGCAATAAAAATGGCAGGAGGTTGCATCGGTTTAGACGGAGCTGTACGTATTGTCGCTTGTCTAGCAATAGTATTTTGTACTCTTGTTTGGCGTACCTGTTCTTGTTGCGTTTGATTTTGTTTTTGAGTTGTTGCAACTTGCTGTAACTGAGCTTGCCTTGCACATGCTGCACAGGCTTTACCCGCAAAATGCTGGTGGTTTTTATCTTTCTGGCAAACCAACATTTGCTGTTTTTCAGGTTGTGCGTATTCATACAGTGCCGTAGCCCATGTTTTAGCACTGGGTCTTAATGAAGGGGCTCCTGAAAATGCTTTATCAAAGAGTGTTCTTAATGTATCAGGTAATTGTTTATGCCCACTCGCTACACTGGGTGAAATTAAATTATGTGCTTTTATGCCATAACCATAAAAGCGCCCAGCAATACGTCTTGGAATATCCGTAGGTACAGTGTCATTTTTAGGGCGACCACTAAAAGGGTGGATACCAAAATTAAGCAACTGAAAAATAATTACAGCTAAAGCAAATCGATCTTGCCACTCTTCTTCTGCTTCTGGAATAGTTTGCTTGGCTTGAAATTCTGGCGCTAAATATTCAACGGTAAATTGCCCTGCAGGATAACGTGTATTTTCTCCTTGTATACTAAATCCATCACAATCGAGAAGAGACATATACAAGCTTGATTTATAAAACCGCAAATTCAACGGTTTCATATCAATAATACGATGCCCTTGCTGATGTAAAGCGTCAATCAATGAGCAAAGGTTATATGCGAGACTGACTTTCGCACCCATCCCAGTAGGTAAACCATGAGCTTTGGCTTGGCGTTCTTGAAGAATGTATTCCAACTCAATCGTATTTTTGACATCAAGTTCCGGCATCACAAAGCCAACAAATTGCTTTTGGCTATTATATAAACGTGCTTGAGGCCATGCGAGTTGGATAATAGGCGTACCGTTAACAGAAACAGGCTTTAATGCAGGTTCTAACTTCTGCATTGCCGTGATCTTTTTCAGATAATAGGCTTTATCAATTTTGTCATGATAAACTTTTGAGACTTGAGAAGGGACATTATTAATGTGGCTAACGCTACCTGCACCACCGCTTTTTATCAAATCACCTATTTGATAAATCTTACCGTTTTCATCTTGTAATTGCCTAGCTACTGACTGAGCTATCCCTTTCTTTCTTGCTTTTACCACAACTCTTCATCCCTGATGCAAATAACTAAGGTTTTGTCATCGCCTGTGATTGAATGCGTTCGAGGATCAGCTAAAGTCCCTGCTAATGCCTCACTTCCGCTATCTTCTGAAACTGTTTTTAAATAACGGATCACAGGGGTGACAAACGGTTCATAAAGTGCATCACACGCTTTATTCATGGCAAAAGGCTGTACACCATCAGACATCAAAATAACTTGTTTTACTGGTTTATTTAGAGGAATTACGCGTAAATGCGCATCCCAATTTTCTGACGTCACAAACCAAGTTTGATTTGCATATTCCCCATTTTCAGGCTGTGATACATAACTTGTACCATCGCAGTATTCCACTACAGCAATGCCATCACCTAAATGGAATAAATAACCACCATCATCACCAACCCAACATGCAACCAGTGTTGATGCATATTCATTAAGCGCACACTGTTTTATTTCTGCATATTCAGCCAATTGCAGTCGAATATCTTCAATAAGCTGTTTAGCCCCTTGTGTTATCTGTTTTTCGGTTAACAAATCAATGTTTGGCCACTCTGTAATGCGTAGCGTAAATAACCGAGCGACAAGCTGAGCGCCTTGTTCACTATAACGAGAGGAGCCTGCACCATCACAAACAGCGGCGATAAGATATTCACCTTTACGGCGAATAAAATAAGCATCTTGACAGGGAATTTGACGTTCTTGATGGGCAATTCCTGTCACCGATGCCCCATATGCTAACCAATCGTTCATCAAACAGGTACACTCGCCCAAGAATCCGTAGAAGGTAATTGTGCCGTGCCGCCCGGTGTTGATTGAGACACCACTTGCATGCTGGCGCTTAGCCACAAGAACAACTCTTTAAATTGTAACCCTTTAAGCATTTTCACCCCATTAACACCATTACGGCTAAAACTGCCCATTACCTCTGCTGATGCACCATCAACCATGATAGGAAATACTGCTGTTTTTTGGCTTTCTTCTGCTTGACGACAAAGCTGTGCAGCCTGTTCCCATTGATCGGTTGGTACACCATCAGACATTAAGAATAGCCAAGGACGAGTATAAGCAACACCGGCTTGTTTAAAACGCTGTTTTTCCGCTTCTATTTCTTCAAGTGCCAGCGTGATAGCTTGCCCCATCGGCGTTGTGCCATTTGCCTCTAAAACAGGCGCCGTAAAATCCATAGCATCTTTCCAATCACCATGAATAGTGCATTGGTCATATCCGCCATACTCAATCACTAAAATACGCACACGCTTTGCAGCAATAACGTCATTTTTTAGTTCTTGTTCAAGTAACTTAAGACCTTCATTTAGTTGTTGGATAGGCTGCCCATACATACTACCAGAGCTATCTAGCACTAAGATAAGAGGGGTTCTTTGTTCACTATTATCAACCAAGGCTACGTCAGGGATCATAAGATGCTCCATCATTCAGTTATTATTTTTCATGATAATGGTTAATGTAACATAAAGACGCAAAATTCATCAGAAAGAAAAAAGCAATAAAGTGAAGATAAAAGATATTTCTTAAAAAAAACCGTCTTACAGCTTAATGGACTAATTTTTAGTTAAAACGGCACTTTTTTTCGAAGTTTAAGATAAAAAAAGCACCTCATACATTAAGTAAAGAGGTGCTTTTTTAATAAACTATTTATGATGTTAATAGTGGATTTTTTGGCGTCCAGCAATAGAGTGTGAAAGCGTTGTACCGTCGACCATTTCAAGCTCACCTCCCACAGGAACCCCATGGGCAATTCGGCTGGCAGCAATATCATACTGAGCACAAATTTCAGCAATGTAATTGGCTGTTGCTTCACCTTCAACAGTCGGATTTGTCGCCAAGATCACTTCTGAAATAGTTTCTTGGCTTAAGCGCTCTTCCAGTCTATCTAAACCAATATCCATAGGCCCAATACCATCTAAAGGAGATAAATGCCCCATTAAAACAAAGTATCGACCCGCAAACTGCCCTGTCTGCTCGATAGCATGAATATCCGCAGGACTTTCGACAACACAAATTTGCCCATTTTGCTGACGGCGAACATTGGCACAGATGGTACAACGCTCTTCTTCAGTAAAAGTTCGGCAATCACAGCAATGACCAATTTCAGACATTGCGCGTGTGAGAGCTTGTGCAAGTCGCATACCACCGCTTCTATCGCGTTGAAGTAGTTGGAAAGCCATTCGTTGCGCTGATTTAGGCCCGACACCGGGTAAACAACGCAACGCTTCCATTAATGATTCAAGAAGTGGGCTGGTTTGCATTAGAATGGCATCTTAAAGCCTGGTGGCAATTGCATACCGTTAGAAACAGAAGCCATTTTTTCTTTTTGTGTTTCATCAATACGACGTGCAGCATCATTAAAGGCAGCAGCAATCAAATCTTCTAGCATCTCTTTGTCATCTTCTAGCAGGCTAGGATCGATTTCAACACGACGGCAATTATGAGCACCATTGATAGTGATCTTAACTAAGCCAGCGCCAGATTCACCTGTCACTTCTAAGTTTGCGATCTCTTCTTGCATTTGTTGCATTTTTTCTTGCATTTGTTGGGCTTGCTTCATCAGATTACCCAAACCACCTTTTCCGAACATAATTGTCTCTCTTTGTAAAAGCCACACAGTATGAAGTCATACAACATGTTGCGATTAAACAGGTCGGATACTCTCTTCATCCAATTCAGCATCAAAATATTGCTGTAATGTTTGAATCGTTTTATCCGTAATAATCGATTGACGCGATAACGCCAATTTTTCATCATAAATGGCTTGTCGCCACTCCAACGGCGTTTTTACCGCTGGATTATCATCTTCTATAATTGTGAGTGAAATTGCTTTTCCATGCAATTCACTTAACGCATTAGTCAGCGTACGTAACGCATTTGCTGAATTTAAATGTTTCTGTTTAGTTCGTAAATGCAAAATAACGTTTTCTTCGCTTACTGTCTCTTTATATGCATTTAAGGCCAGTTGTTGCACTAATTTAGGTAGTGGCATTTTGTCAATTTCAGCCGCCCAAGCATCTCTTTCTTGCGACTCTTTAGCAATTTTCGCTGCTAATTCAGGTGTTTTTTCATATTCGAGAACCTCTTTGATCTCTTTGGGTGAAGAAACAACCTGTTCCGTTGACATGATTTCAGGGTTTTGCGGACGCCACTGATACTCTTCTTTTTTCTTTTTTTCAGGCGCATTAGTCTGACGCTTCACAACTTGCTGGCGTTTTTCACTCACGGCTGCTAGCCGCTCTAATGCACTAGCAGCCGGCTTAGCCCGATTAGGCGTCGCCGGTTCAGACTTTTTTGGCGGGGTTTGTTGTTCCGTCCCCTTGATTGCCTGCCTTGCTCTTAAAAGTTGAGCTGCTGGGCTGTTACCTAATGACGCACTCTTTTCTATAGGCGAAGAAGATTGGTGAGCCATTTGAGGCGAGTGAGTCTGTACAGTTTGCGGAGCATAATGTTCAGACATTCTATTCGTAGGTAATGATGCTGAAGGTAGAGTTTGTGCTAATGGCGCTGAAGGTATTTCATCAATCACTGTTTTAGGATGAAAAGCAAGCGCACGTAGCAGGGTCATTTCGACCCCCATGCGTCTATCTGGTGCATAAGCCAGTTCTTTTCGCCCGACTAATAAAGTTTGATAATAGAGTTGTAAATCTTGTGGAGAAACAGATTTAGCCAATAAACGTAGACGCTCTTGAGTAAATTGCTCTTGAGGATTTTCTTCACTAGGTAATAACTGCAACATGGCAATTTGATGTAATAATGAGAGGGTTTCCACTAGGAAATTTTCCCAGTCAGTCCCTCTTGAAGCGACTTCATTCACCAGCGACATGACCTGTTGACCATCCGCTTTTACCAACGCTTCAATCAATGCTAAAGGTTGAGCGTCATCAATAGTGCCAAGCATTTGGCTAACCACTTCCGTACTGACGACACCTTCGCCACTTGCAATGGCTTGGTCTGTTAAACTTAATGCATCTCGCATACTGCCATCAGCAGCGCGTGCAATAAGTTGACGTGCTCTTACATCATTTTCAATATGTTCTGCTAAAAGTACTTTTTCGAGTTGTGTTGCTATTTGGTCAATATCTAATGCTCGCAGATGAAATTGCAAGCAACGCGATAAAATCGTGACAGGTAATTTTTGTGGATCTGTCGTCGCTAATAAGAATTTAACGTGCTCAGGCGGCTCTTCTAATGTTTTTAGTAACGCATTAAAGCTGTGACGAGAAAGCATGTGAACTTCGTCAATCAAGTAGACCTTAAAACGGCCACGAGCTGGTGCATATTGCACATTATCCAGCAGTTCACGGGTATCTTCTACCTTGGTTCGAGATGCAGCATCGATTTCAATTAAATCAACGAAACGCCCTTGTTCTATTTCAAGGCAATTTGCGCATTGACCACAAGGTTTACTCGTAATACCTGTTTCACAATTAAGCCCTTTGGCAAATAATCGGGCAATAGTAGTTTTTCCGACACCTCGAGTGCCAGAAAAAAGGTAGGCGTGATGAAGTCGCTGATGATCAAGACCATTAGCTAAAGCCGTCAACACATGACGTTGGCCGACAACATCGTTAAAAGTTTGTGGGCGCCACTTACGGGCAAGTACCTGATAGCTCATTGATTCCGCTAAATTTGAACAAGATTTATCTCTATGCTAACACAGGGGCGACCTATTGAGCGAGATCTGTAAGAAACAAATGAGATATTAATGAAAGAACCAGCTGAAATAAAAGATAAAGTAAGAGGTAACAATTGTGCGGGCAATATACATTTATAAAAATAGAAAAACTTATAAACGATATATAAGCACCCGCACTCTTACTTGTGTTTACGATAAGAACTTCATTAGCCCTTTTCTAAACAGTGAAGAAATTAATGTCCTGGAAAATCAACCAGCGTAAAGCTGTGAATACCTTGTTTTTCTAAGCGTTGGATACCGCCTAAATCAGGTAAGCAGATAATGAATGCAGCTTCTGTCACAGTCCCGCCTAAACGGCGGATAAGACGAGCAGTTGCTTCAATGGTGCCACCGGTTGCCAGTAAATCATCAACCATTAATACTTTGTCTTGATCCGTAATGCTATCTTTGTGGATCTCTAAAGTATCTGTGCCATATTCCAAATCATAAGTTTCACTGAGCGTTTCGCGAGGCAATTTACCTTTTTTACGAACAGGAACAAAACCAACACCGAGGCGTAAAGCAACCGGAGCACCAAATAAGAAACCGCGAGCTTCGGTACCCACGACTTTAGTGATACCCTGACCTTGATAGTATTCTACCAATAAATCAATGGTTGTCTGATATGCAGCAGGATTATCTAATAATGTAGTGATATCACGGAATAATATCCCTTCTTTTGGATAATCAGGAATGGTTTCAATACTGTCTTTAATAAATTGCAGTTGTTGCGCGTTAGCAGTCATAATCAGTGCCATAATAAAAAACGAAACGATAGAATCTATGCAATATGCCGTTAAAATGCAACAGAAAGCCAGTTAACAACTCTTTTTTGTTGCTTAAAGTCAATTCATGTTTTTATCAAAACAGGGACAAGAACCAGATGACTAAACCCGATCCTTTAAGCTTGTTTAAAAAACAGATAGACAATCTAGCCGAAACAATGGCGCCTATTGCAAACAAAAAAATTGCAGCACCTTGCTTCGACACAGCACTGTTCCACCGCCGAAGTGATTCTCTTGACGGTTATATGCAACAGATCCGCGATAATTTTACCCAGTTAATCGCTTGTGTTGAAGCACAACGAAGCCAGCAGGTTAAATTTCTGGCTACACAAATCCTACAACAAATAGAAGCATTAACTCGTGAATTATCGACACAAACACTAAGAAAGCAAGAGAACCAGCTTACTCAACGAAAAAAAAGTGTCGATTTATACCAAAAACTTGCCCAACATCAGGATTATGAACGTCGATTACAGGCCATGATCCAAGATAGAGAACTTTCATTAATGCAAGCACAGAGCTTTATGAAGCAACAAGAGTTACAAAAAGAGATTGCTGCTCTTGAAAATCGCCTTGCGCGCTGCAAAAACGCCTTGTTTTCTATCGAAAAAAACATTGAGAAACAAGAAGATAAATTTTAAAGGAAGTGATTATGAGTTTAAACGAAGCGCCAGAGTCTGTTCAATTGGCTGTCGATCTTATCTATTTACTTGAAAGCCACCATATTGATCCTAAAACAGCATTAGAAGCCCTCGAGATTGTGCGCCAAGATTATGAAAAAAAATTAGCGACACAATCTACTCATTCATCCCTTTAATTAAGCGAAAGGCGTATTAGCATCAGGTGTTGAGCCATCAAGAGGACGTTTTATCTCTTGTACTTCATCACCTTGTTTATTATGCAAATAGACATCAAGTTGGTTAAACGCAATATTGATATTATTTTCATTACATAGCTTATCAATAGCGCGGTTAACTTCATCTATTGCAATACTTCTATCACCTAATGTTCTGACATAAAAACGCAATTCATGATTCAGGGTACTTGCCCCAAATTCAGTAAATAGCACCACGGGTTCTGGTTCAGTCATCACTCTGATATTATCTTTAGCGGCCTTCATTAAGATCGCTTTGACCTTCTCGAGATCAGAGCCATATGCCACCCCCACCTGAATAATAATGCGTGTGACAGTATCAGATAATGTCCAGTTAATAAGCCGTTCGGTTACAAACGCTTTATTTGGAATAATCACTTCTTTGCGATCAAAGTCAGTCACTGTCGTTGCTCTAATTCGAATTCGGCTAACCGTACCAGAATAAGTACCAATAGTAACCGTATCACCAATTCTGACAGGTCTTTCGAACAAAATAATTAAGCCAGACACAAAGTTTGCAAAGATCTCTTGTAAACCAAACCCTAACCCTACCGTTAAAGCCGCCGCTAACCATTGTAATTTCTCCCATGCCACACCTAATATTCCCAGAGAGACAATGGTTCCAATAGCAATAATAACGTAGGTTAAAATAGTCGTAATAGCGTAAGAAGCGCCTTGTTGCAGTTTGATACGCGATAAAATTAATACCTCTAATAAACCCGGTAAATTTCGCGTCATAAACCAAGAGATTGCCATGATAGAAACAGACAATAAGAGATCGGCAACAGTCACGGCCTTAACCACATTACCGAGTTCTGTCGGTAATGTGTAATTCCAGAGCGTTATTCCATCTAAATAGGTAAAAACAGTAATAAAATCAGACCAAATTCCATAGAAACTAGAAGCAAAGATGATAAATAAGATCATCGTTGTCAGTCTTAATGATTGCTGATTGATTAGATCCATATCCATTGGCGGCTCTTGAATCGGTTCAAGGCTGTTATCTTCACCTTCTTTTTTCTCTTTTAACATAGCTTGTCTACGTTCAAGCGCTCGACGATATGCAAGCCTTCTCGCCGCAACAGTTAATCCGCGCAAACTGGCGTGATAAGCAATAAACCACAACATAAGCAGATATAAGCTATCAATCCAGCGATTGGCTAAACGCAACGCCGTATAGTAATAACCAAAAATGACTAATCCCATTAAAATTAAAGGCGAAAATGTTAATAGGGTGATCACAACCGTTCTAACAACATGATTCCCCTTTTCTTGCCACATTTCGCGGCAAAACGGCAATGCACATAAACTAATGCAAAACAGTGAAATAATCGCAACCAACTGCCCAATCACATCGCCCACCAGCAATAATGGATTATTAATGCCATAAGCGGAAAGTAAAATAATCGGCAACATAGGAAAAGAAAGCCGTAATAAACGTTTACGGTTTTGTTGGACTCGCTCTACAGGAATTTTAAAATGTTTTACTGCAACACCATTGTCAGACATTAAGCGATAAGACCATTCGAACATCAGCCAAAATACCGCAAATTGCCAAGCGAAGGACCAGATAAACTCTTGTTGTACATTAAAGCTATTTATTAGCCAATATCCTATCGCTAAAACAAAACAAGACAGAGGTAAAGTTTTAAGAAAAACAATTCCCAGAGCAAGCGGTGTATGTAACTGAGAATCTTTATTGAGTTTATTTATATCCCCGTTCAGTTTTTCAAACTGAATATCAAGTTTTTTACGTTGCCAAATCAGTATTGAACCGAACAAAATTAACCCAATAAGAACAGGAAGTGATTTCTTAGCCCCGATCAGCAGATTTTCATTTGACCAATTGAGTTTAACACCTTGAAACTCAGCAACAGCCTGCGAGGGGAATGCTGAAAACCAATTAAGATTAATAGGCTTATTGCTGCTTACCCAGAAAATTTGCTGAGCCAATGTGTTTTCGAGTGAACTGACCACACTACGCAATTGTTGTTGATCCATTTGTAGGTTAATCGAACCTGAAATTTGATTACCCAATTGGTTATTGAGCTTATCAAGTAATTCACGTCTAGCATCAACAAGTAATTCTAATGCACTACGTAACTCTTTTTGTGCATTAGGATCGGATGCTTCAGGATGAGCAACTTGATATTCATGCATCAACTGATCAATATAAACACTGGGCTGTATTATTTGATCGCGTTGTTTGTTTATTTCAAACTGCTCTAAGCGTAAGTCCGCAATTTTATCGGGCAGGTTATTAATAAAAATACCATCCGGTAAATCAACTTGCTCTTCAAATAAGATACGAGAAAGCAATAAGCTTCCTTTGAGAACATCAATTTGTTCTTTTAAATTTCGTTCAGATTGAATAGCTCTGTCTAAACGATTTTTGACCATTAAACTATGGCGATTTAACTCATTATTATTTTGCGTTGTAACAATCAACTTATCACTAAGATGTTTATTGATTTCTGTTTGTGCTAAATAAAAAGGATTGCTATTAATTTCTTGATTTTCAAGTCCTGTACTTTGCGCTTCTTTCGCCGTTTCTTCTGAACTATCTAAACGCTTATCACTAATCTCTTCTTGAATGAGTTGAGCATGTTCTTGGGAAAGGTCGATGTAAGCAGAACTATAATCACGTTGGAGTTGTAATAGGCTTTGTAGCTGCACATTAAATTGTAAGGTGCGTTTTTGATAATTATTCTGTTGTTGAAGATAATATTGTTCTAATTGCAATAATTGTACTGCTGAAGGTCGCATTTGTGCTTTATCTGCACTACTTTTATTCAATGATATTCTTATTTGTTGCAGTCTTTCTGAGTTATTAAATAAAACGGATTGTGCTCTTTCTGGTTGTGTTTGTAACACAATAAGTTCATTGCTGTAATTGGCTAAATCGTCTTGCGCTTTTTGTAATGATTGTAAGACAGTCTCTAATTGTGATTCTAATGTTGCTAAAGGTAATGCTTCTAGTGACTTTTGATAGTCGCCTACTTCTTTATTAGCGACTTTCTGTTTTAACTGATTAAGTTGATATTGTGCATTACGCAGCTTTTCAGGTAATTGCTCTACGGTTTTATCATAGCTTGCTAATTTTTTTTCTAGCTGTTGAATATTATCAAGTAATAAAAGTGATTGTTCTAAGTCAGCAATCGTTAATTTATCTTCTGCACTTAACTCGCTACGTTTGTTTAATAAATTAAGCTGGTTTTGAATACTTTCTTGAGTGGGTAAATTACTGGGTACTGCAGCTAAAACTGAGTTAATGGAGAAACTCAAAAAAACAAACATAATAATCGTGGCGAAAATAGTCGTCATTATTCGATTATCGAACTGAGAAAAAAAAGTTTGAGTACGCATAGTTAAGCAACTTGTTCAATTAATATTGAAAAACTGTTTATTATTATAATCCAATTGCTTTAAATTGGCATTGTAAACAGCACAAGTTGCTTGGTCTGTTTCTCGCCCGAGAAAACGAAATGATGATCAGAAAGTCAGGATTTTATCAGCATCTAGTGTCCACTGAGCTAAATCCACTAACGTGCCTAATTCTGCACCATCAACAAGCGGTAGCTCACTGATACCACGAGTGTCTGTACAGGTTTTGCATAGTTTAACAGGCACATTTTGTGCTGTTAAAATTTCCAGCATTTGCTGTAAGTTATAACCTTCTTTAGGTTGTTGACGCGCTAAAGCCCCAGTCACTGCGTCTGACATTAAAAAAATATTTAATTCAGTTTCTGGATGCTGTTCTTTCAATGTTATTGATAAACGCAGTGCGTTAAATAATGATTCATTGCCATAAGCCGCACCATTAGCAATAACTAATATCTTACTCATAAACCTCTTCCTCAAGTCTAATAATAAATTAAGATGACGCTGATATTCTCATATTGGCGCTGTGCTTTATCATATCAATAAAGCTATCAACCAAATATTGACTTTCATCTTTGATAGAGAAACTTTCTGGTGAAAATAACCAATTTTCGGCAAGACCCGTCATCATGGCTCTTAACATAATGGCAGCTCTTCTTAAATTAAGATTGGCAGGAAGCTGTTTTTTCTCAACACAACGAAATAAAGATTGTTCTATTCTAGAATAATCCGCTGCACACAATTCTCTGCGAATTTCAACAATTGGCGTCATTTCACCGACAAATTCGCATTTATGGAAATATATTTCTAAAAGTGAATTATGTTTAGGATCTTCGACAATGGATGTCAATATGTAAATAAGCAATTCTCTTAATACAAATAGTGGATCATCTGGATATTTTGTTTGATACTCTAATTCTAAAGATTCTATTTTTAAGTCGGTGAGTTTGCACGCTTCAGTAAATAAATCCACTTTATTTTTAAAGTGCCAATATATTGCGCCTCGGGTAACACCTGCCGCGGATGCAATATCTGAAAGTGATGTGGCAGAAACGCCTTGCACAGTAAACAACCTAAGTGCAGCATCAATAATCTGCTGTTTTGTTTCTTGTGCCTGCCGTTTAGTTTTTCGTGCCATTAATCCTCGATTTTGACTGAAGTTAATTTACATACATTCATGTATGTTTGTACTATACATCGCAATCAATCATCAACTTAATTATTTTTATCCCGGGAAACAACGTTTGAATAGAGGTTTTCTTATGCGAAAAAACAGAGGGGTTTTGCCTCTGGCTCTGTTAGTGCTATCAGGCAGCTTGGTTCTTGCTGGATGTGACGACAAAGCTAAACAGTCTGCTGGAGGTCCACCTCCTGCACCGGCTGTCGGTGTTGTGACTTTAGGAGCAGAAGCTCTGACAATCACTACTGATTTACCAGGTCGTACATCAGCTTTCCGTATTGCTGAAGTTCGCCCTCAAGTTGGCGGCATTATTTTAAAGCGCAATTATACTGAAGGTAGCTATGTAGAAGCGGGTACATCTTTGTATCAAATCGATCCAGCTATTTTTGAAGCAACTTTAAATAGTGCGAAAGCTGAATTAGCGAAAGCGAAAGCAAATGCTGAAATAGCGCGTCTCACTGTGGAACGTTATAAGCCTCTGCTAGGTACAAACTACGTCAGTAAACAAGATTTTGATACTGCAACATCTCAATATGCACAAGCTGTAGCTGCTGTTAAAGCAGGCGAAGCCGCGGTAACAACTGCAAAGATTAATCTTGAATACACAAAAGTAACAGCACCTATTTCAGGTCGTTCAGGTAAATCTACTGTGACTGAAGGCGCACTTGTCGCTCCAGGTCAGCAAGTGGCACTGACAACTGTTCAGCAAATCGATCCGATTTACGTCAATGTGACGCAGTCGAGTGAAGATTACCTGAAACTTAAAAATGAAATTGAAAGTGGCGTTATTCGTCAAGAGCAAGGCAAACCTGTTGTTCATTTAACATTGACTAATGGGCAAGCTTACGCACAGAAAGGTCATTTAGAATTTTCTGATGTGACTGTTGATGAGACAACAGGCTCAATTACGATGCGTGCTATCGTACCTAACCCAAATGGGGAATTATTACCAGGTATGTTTGTTCGCACTAAATTAGAAAATGGTATTCGTCAAAATGCAATTTTGATCCCACAGCAAGCTGTGATCCGTACTGCTCGTGGTGAAGCGACAACAATGGTTGTTAATAAAGACAATGTTGTTGAAGTTCGTACCATCGATGTGTCACAAGCTGTTGGTAATAAATGGCTCGTTAATAGTGGTGTTCAGGCTGGTGAACGCGTTATCGTTTCTGGATTGCAAAAAGCAAAACCCAAAATGACAGTAACGCCTCAAGAAGAGAATTTAGATGCGAAGCCATCACCTGAACAAACTGAGCCAGCTAAGAATCCTCAATAAGGAGTCGGTGATCCATGCCTAAGTTTTTTATAGATAGACCGATATTTGCGTGGGTAATTGCGATAATTACCATGCTCGCAGGTCTTCTGGCACTCATCAAACTGCCTGTAGCCCAGTATCCAACGATTGCACCGCCAGCGATTTCTATCTCTGCGGTTTATCCTGGTGCTGACGCCACCACTGTGCAAAATACAGTTACCCAAGTTATCGAACAGAATATGAATGGTATCGATAACATGGTGTATATGTCTGCGACCAGTGACTCAGCGGGTATGATGAATATCACTCTGACCTTTGAAGCAGGTACTGATCCTGATATCGCGCAAGTACAGGTGCAAAATAAATTGCAACTTGCTATGCCGCTATTACCTCAGGAAGTGCAACAGCAAGGGATTAGTGTTGATAAATCCTCAAGTTCATTCTTGATGGTTGCAGGTTTTATCTCTGCTGACGGTTCAATGTCACAAGATGATATCGCAGACTATGTGGGTGCAACGATTAAAGACCCATTAAGCCGTGTAACCGGTGTGGGTGAAACCCAGTTATTTGGTACTCAATACGCGATGCGTATTTGGTTAGATCCCGATAAACTGGTGAAATACAACATGACCACACTTGATGTTATCGGTGCGATTAGAGCACAGAATAACCAAGTGGCAGCAGGTCAATTAGGGGGCACACCTCCTGTTCCTGGTCAGCGTTTAAACGTATCTATTATTGCTCAAACTCGACTCAATACCGCAGAGCAATTTGGCGATATCCTGATGAAGGTTAATACCGACGGTTCTCAGGTTAAGCTAAAAGATCTCGGTATAGTTGAAATGGGAGCAGAAAACTACAGTACTATTGCTCGCTTTAATGGCTTACCTGCTTCTGGTATCGGTATTAAATTAGCAACAGGTGCTAACGCATTAGATACCGCAACCGCGGTACGTGCTGCATTAGCTGAAATGGAGCCATTCTTCCCTGCGGGATTAGAGGTCGTTTATCCTTATGATACAACGCCATTCGTTAAGATCTCTATTTTCGAAGTGGTAAAAACGCTTATTGAAGCAATCATGCTGGTATTCGTAGTGATGTATCTGTTCTTACAGAACTTCCGTGCTACGTTAATTCCAACAATTGCAGTACCAGTTGTATTATTAGGTACCTTTGCCGTACTCTCGGCATTCGGTTATTCGATAAATACCTTGACGATGTTTGCGATGGTGCTTGCCATCGGGCTTCTGGTGGATGACGCCATCGTTGTGGTAGAAAACGTCGAACGTGTTATGCAAGAAGAAGGTTTATCGCCTAAAGAAGCAACACGTAAATCTATGGGACAAATCCAAAGTGCGCTGGTCGGTATCGCCCTTGTGCTTTCTGCGGTATTTATTCCAATGGCATTCTTTGGTGGTTCAACAGGTGCGATTTATCGCCAGTTCTCTATCACCATCGTATCAGCAATGATCCTGTCTGTTTTCGTTGCATTGATTTTAACACCTGCACTTTGTGCAACAATGTTAAAACCAATACCAAAAGGCAGCCATGGTGTGCAAACGGGCTTCTTTGGTTGGTTTAACCGTACCTTTGAAAAAAGCAGCCATCACTATACTGATAGTGTATCCCGTACACTTCGTGGTACTGGTCGTTACTTATTAATTTACGTTTTATTAGTCGCAGGTATGGCGTTAATGTTTATTCGCTTACCCGCATCGTTCTTACCAGAAGAAGACCAAGGGGTATTACTGACAATGGTTCAGTTACCTGCGGGTTCAACACAAGAACAGACTCAGGACGTATTAGAAAGAGTAAACGACTACTTCAATACTGATGAAAAAGAGCTCGTTAAATCTGTCTTTACCGTAAGTGGCTTCGGCTTCGGTGGTCAAGGACAAAATATGGGTCTGGTCTTCGTTGTATTGAATGATTGGGATGAACGTAAAGCGGATGAAGACAAAGTTCCGGCGATTGTAGGACGTGCCAACATGGCACTATCCCAAATTAAGGAGGCCTTTGTTTATTCATTTAATATTCCAGCGATTGTTGAGTTAGGCTCTGCGGGTGGTTTCGAATTCGAGTTGATAGATAAAGCTAACCTTGGTCACGAAAAACTCATGGAAGCGAGAAATCAATTACTCGGAATGGCAGCGCAACAACCTCAAATGTTAATGGGCGTGCGTCCTAACGGTCAGGAAGATACTTCACAGTATCGCCTCTATATCGACCTAGAGAAAGCACAAGCTCAAGGTGTTGCAATTAGTGATATCTATTCAACATTAGGTACGATGTTTGGTGGTAGCTATGTAAACGACTTTATCGACCGTGGTCGTGTTAAGAAAGTTTACGTTCAAGCTGAATCACAATTCCGTATGTTGCCACAAGATATTGGTAATCTTTATGTTCGTAACAATGTCGGTCAGATGGTTCCATTCTCATCGTTCATTGATACAAGTAAAGATCCTTGGTTATACGGCTCTCCTCGTTTAGAGCGTTATAACGGTTTACCAGCAGTTCAAATTCAAGGTAGTGCAACACCAGGTCAAAGTAGTGGTGATGCAATGCTTATGATGGAAGATCTTGCAAGTAAACTACCAAGCGGTATCGGTTATGAGTGGACAGGAATGTCATATCAAGAACGTTTATCTGGTAACCAAGCGCCTGCGCTGTATACCATTTCCTTGATAGTTGTATTCCTTTGTCTTGCTGCTCTTTATGAAAGCTGGTCAGTACCATTCTCTGTCATGTTAGTCGTTCCACTAGGTGTTATTGGTGCTCTTGCATTAACATCACTAAGAGGCCTGGAAAACGACGTTTACTTTAAGGTTGGGCTCTTAACAACCATTGGGTTATCGGCGAAAAACGCAATCTTGATTGTTGAATTCGCCAAAGACTTGATGGAGAAAGAAGGTAAAGGACTCATAGAAGCAACGTTAGACTCTGTTAGAATGCGTCTACGTCCAATTCTAATGACTTCACTGGCCTTTATGTTAGGGGTTATTCCTCTGGTATTAAGTAACGGCGCAGGTTCTGGTGCTCAAAACTCAGTAGGTACAGGTGTATTCGGTGGTATGATTGCCGCGACTTCCCTTGCTATCTACTTCGTTCCTATCTTCTTCGTCGTGATCCGTAGACGGTTTGCGAAGAAAAATGAAGATTTAGAACATCCAAATCATTCACACTAATTTAAGTGATAATGCCAAAAAGGTCGCGAAAGCGGCCTTTTTATTTAGCTATTGATGTATTGTTTAAAATGAAAAATTGTTTCATTATATTATTTCTAGGTAATATCTCTTTAATCAATAAATTCATTTTATTTTTTTTCTTATATGTGACTTTTTGTCAAAATGAGGTAGTTCTGTTATTTATAAATAACAACGATATTTATACCTCATTTACACGCTTAAGCATTTGAAAATATAATAAAAACCAATATAATCATTATGTTAAGAGAATATTCTTCAATTGGGATTTCTTGATTTTTACGAAAATAGACAAAATTATGTTGTTCAGATAGTGACTTATGTAATAATAGTGCTATATTAAGCAAAGAAATACTTATTGTATAAGTTTTAAACTCATTCGTGTATAATTCCGTATACAATTTAGTATTGTCTTTCGATATGCTATTACTTTGTTAGAAATAATAAATATAATTATTAAACCCTTTTAGCATACGAGTAAATATAAACACCTATTTTCAAGTTTATGTTTTTATTAATCCATTAATGAATTATGTGATGTATCTCATTAATAAGCTCAACTTTAAGTATTTATCTTTATTAATGAATATTTTCTATTAATTCAATTGCGATATGTTATGGACGAATATTCACCAGAAAAAGTAGATTTAGCCGAATTGTCGTTTTTGTGCGAAGAGTTATTACAGCAAGCTTTAGACTCATTAGATAAAGGCAGCACGGTTTGGCACAACGATCTGAGTAGCACAAAAAGCGTTGACCTTAATATCCTAATTGAACACATTATGGACTTTAGTTGGAAATTTAAGATTAAGTACCCAGATAAACATGTAATTAATACGCTTATAGAAGAGTATCTTGAAGAGACTTATCGTTTATTTGGTAATACATCAATTTCTTACTCAGATATCAATAATTGGAAAGAGTTAAACCAGTCACTTCTAACTCTTATTGCCAAAAACCCAAAAAATTATATTAAGTAATTTTAATTATCTTTAGTTTTATTTTAATTATAGAGAAAAGACAACATGACTAAGACAGACTATCTAATGCGTTTAAGAAAATGTACTTCAATCGAAACATTAGAACGTGTAATTGAAAAAAACAAATATGAACTCTCTGATGATGAACTGGAACTGTTTTATTCAGCAGCAGACCACCGTTTAGCAGAACTCACAATGAACAAGCTATATGATAAAATCCCAGCATCTGTTTGGAAATTTGTAAGATAATCTAGTTCTATTTAATTACCTTAGTTTTATTTTTGCTATTTTTATTTTTTATAGTAGTAGGGTTATTAGTTCTTAATTTAGATATCGTTTTATTCACGTTTTCTTATCAGTAGAATAATTACACACCATCATGCCGTTAACTTATTACGGCATGACTGCATTTCTTTACCCAAATATTCCTCTCATTTATAAACACTACCGTAAATTTTCTCATAATAAATTAATGCATTGAGCGTACTGTTTTCTATTCAATAATATTAACTCTCAAATTCAAAGAAAACAGAACTCAAAAAAACACATATAGAGAGTAAAATTATAAGGAAAAATAAATCTAAGAAGATAATAGTGATAAGAGATTCGAAATGATGAGAGATTAAAAATCATGAAGGGCTAAAAATTGGGTGGGGCCTTGCCAGCGACATCCCGGCACACGCGACACCTGCCATGGCTGCTTCCTTCCGGACCTGACCGAGTTAACAAGTTAGCGTTGCGGGAGAACCAACAAGACCCCATAGATTGTCTTATTGCTAAGACGTCACGCATTATGTTTTAAACTGATCCAAATAGCAAGGAAAGCGAGACTAAGTGATTACTAATTACCCAAATCCGTGCTCACTAATTATTCAATTGACTCTAAGGCTCTTTTACCTGCCATAAATTTATCAAAGCGCACTCAAACAATAATCTCATCAACTCTGTTCATTTATCATTAGATTGCTACAAGATAAAAAGGGAGATTATTTTTTTATATTCCTAGGATTGTATATAATCAACTTTATAAAAAATCACCAGATCTAATGATACAGGTACACTATGAGTCAAGCATTGAAAGATCTCATCAATTTGATGGCACTTGAAAAAATAGAAGAAGGCCTATTTAGAGGCCAAAGCGAGGATTTGGGATTACCGCAAGTTTTCGGTGGGCAAGTTGTAGGACAAGCACTATATGCTGCAAAACAGACAATAGCTGATAACCGCTATATCAACTCATTTCATAGCTACTTTTTACGTCCTGGTGATAGCCATAAGCCTATTGTTTATGATGTGGAATTTATTCGTGATGGTGGATCATTTAGTACTCGTAGGGTCAGTGCTATTCAGCACGGTAAACCTATTTTTTATATGACCGTTTCTTTTCAAGAATTTGAAGAAGGCTTTGAACATCAAGATACAATGCCTGATGTTCCTTTTCCAAATGAGCTTATCTCACAAGATGAGATTTTAAAGAACTTAGCACCCAAATTACCCGAGCCGATTAAATCTTTAGCACTTCGAGAAACACCGTTTGAAGCGCGCCCTGTGCAATACTTTAGCCCGTTTGGCTACGCTAAAGCGCCTGCTGAACGTTATGTTTGGTATCGTAGTCGAGGTGAAATACCAACCGATCCTTTCTTGCATCAATATTTACTTGGTTATGTTTCTGATTTTGACTTTTTACCAACTGCTCTCCAACCTTATGGATTAGGTTTTATGGATACAAGCCTGCAGGTCGCTACGATTGACCATTCTATGTGGTTTCATCGCCCATTCCGTGTGGATGATTGGTTACTTTATGTGATTGAAAGTCCTTCCGCATCAGGGGGCAGAGGGTTTGTTAGAGGTAAATTCTTTAATACAAAAGGTCAACTCGTTGCATCTTCTGTTCAAGAAGGGGTTATTCGTCAAAAACGAGCTAAACATTCAAAATAATACCTTGGCATATTCCCCCCTCAATTGAGGGGGAATAGACAATTATTGTTGATAAGCTCTTTCACCATGAGTCGTTAAATCTAACCCATCATGCTCTTCCTCTTCTGAAACTCGCAAGCCCACCAGCTTATCTGCGATTTTAAAACCTATATAAGCGACAACACCAGACCAAATCACTGTGATCACAACGCTCATTAATTGAATTAAAACTTGTTTACTGAGTGTCATACCATCGCTATATCCCACTCCCCCTAAAAATGAAGCCGTAAATACCCCTGTTAATAAACAACCAGCAATACCACAAGTACCATGAATACCAAAAACATCACAAACATCATCAGCCTTTAACCAGCGTTTTAAAACAACGACGCCCCAAAGCCCAATGATCCCACCCATTACACCGATAAATAAAGCGCCCATTACTCCGACCGTGCCAGCTGCCGGTGTAATCGCAACTAATCCTGCAATACAACCAGAACAACTACCTAACATAGAAGGTTTGCCTCTGGTGAGCCATTCTGATGCAGTCCAAGAAAGCACGGCTCCTGCCGTTGCAATTACTGTATTTAGAAATGCTAAAGCTGCGATTGCATTTGCACTGCCAGCAGAGCCTGCATTAAAACCAAACCAACCGATATAGAGCACCGCTGTACCAGTAAAGACCATTGGTAAATTATGAGGTTTAAGCGCTGTATGCTGACTATCACGCCGTTTGCCAAGTAAGTAAGCACCAACAAGTGCCGCAATCGCTGCATTAATATGGACAACGGTTCCCCCAGCAAAATCTAATGCCCCATCATCGATTAACCAACCACCTTCTCCCCATACCATATGTGCAATAGGAATATAAGAAAGTGTGAACCAAATAATCGTAAAAATGAGCAGTGCAGAAAAGCGAACGCGCTCTCCTAGTGCCCCAACAATTAATGCAACAGTGATAACAGCAAAAGATCCTTGAAAAGCAATATGTACATACTGATTAATTGAGCCAGAGAGTGAATCTAGTGATACGTTATTCAAAAAAGTAAGTGACCACCCACCCCAAATTTTATTACCGGCGGTAAATGCCAAACTATAGCCAAATGTAACCCAAAGAATAACAACGATACTGAAGATCATCATCACTTGAGTGATCAAAGAAAGTACATTTTTTCCTCTCAATAACCCGCCATAAAACAGAGCAATACCGGGCATCGTCATAAAAAAGACTAAAGCGGTACATATCAACATAAAACTATTATCAGCTTTATCAACCCCCCCTGTTTCAGTTGCAAATGCAGATGAAGAAAAGTATGTAAGCACTAACATTAATAGTAAAGAAAGTAAGCGTCTCATCGAATATCTCCTTTAAAGTGCTTCATCACCAGACTCACCAGTACGAATACGGACTGCCTGCAATAATTCAAAAACAAAAATTTTTCCATCTCCTACCTTTCCTGTATCAGTCGCTTGCATAATCACTTGCATAACTGACTCAAGTTGCTCATCACAAATAGCGAGTTCTATTTTTACTTTGGGGAGAAAATTAACTTCATACTCAGCCCCTCTATACAACTCCGCATGTCCTTTTTGTCGCCCATATCCCTTTACTTCACTGATTGTCATTCCCTTTATACCTAACTCAGAGAGCAACTCTCGCACTTCTTCTAATTTAAATGGTTTAATAATGGCAATGATATATTTCATATAAACCTCGTCGATATTTGAAAGAACAAACCCTAAATAGAAAAGCAAAAGACATGCCATTATTTAATTGATTGATATTTAAGAAAAAATAAACTTCTCGAATAATAAAAATGAAAAAGCTCACCGAAATGGTGCAAAAATACGATAGCTATTTTGATAAAAGCAAGATAAATGGGAAATCAAAAAGGGCACATACATTAAGATGATGTGCCCTCTAAAATTATATTTTTTTATTTAAGGTTATTATTCTACTTCAAGAGGAGTTTGTTCTTGTAAAGATTCTCTGACCTGCTGTAATTGATACATATTATAGTATCGGCCTTTTTGCGAGAGTAACTTAGCATGATCGCCCTGCTCGACAATTGCACCACGATGAAGTACTACAATTTCATTGGCTTCAATAATAGTGGAAAGTCGATGAGCAATAACAATCAATGTTGTTTTTTCCCTAACTACTTTTAACGCTTTCTGTATGGCTTGTTCTGTTCCTGAATCAATATTTGCTGTTGCCTCGTCCAGAATAAGAATACGAGGAGGTATTAATAATACACGCGCCAATGCAAGTAACTGTTTTTGACCAGCAGATAAGCGACTACCTTGTTCACCAAGTTTTGTTTGCAGCCCTTCTGGTAACGCTTTAACCCATTGATCGAGTTGAACTGTTTCTAATACCTGCCATAAATGTGACTCATCACAATCACGCCCTAACGTAATGTTGTCATGCAGTGAACCCGATAATAAAACGGGATCTTGCTGTACCATTGCAATACCACTACGCAATGCAGCGTGAGAATACGCTTCTAATGGTTGCTTATCTAAAGAAATACTCCCTTTTTGCCAAGGATAATTACCCATTAATAAACTGGCTAAAGTACTTTTACCACTTCCTGTGTGCCCAACGAATGCGACAAAATGACGAGCAGGAATAGTTAAATTGATATCTTTTAATACCCATTGCTCATTACGATACGCAAACCAAAGAGAGCTAATCTCGATATTACCTTGAGTAATAGAATGTGTTGATGAACCGTAATGCTGTAAAGGTGCATCCATCAGTTCAAAAACACGCTCACCAGAGACAACCGCCTGTTGTAGAATCGATTGCTGTGATGTCAATGTGATCAAGGGTTCATTTAATCGACCTAAATAACTAATGAATGCATAAATCACCCCAACTCCAATAACCGCACTACCTTGATAACCAAAGAGCATCAATAAGCCACACAGAACTAACGCAGAGAGCATGCTTAATAAAGGGCGTAATAACAGACCATCAAGTTTTAACGCTTTCATACGCGCTTGGTAATGCTGCCAGCTGTCATCTGACATTCTTTCACCAAATCGAGCTTGTTGCCTAAATTGTTGAATAACTGACATTCCATTGATAACTTCGTGGAAACCATCATTTATATTGGCAAGAAAATGACGTACATTGCGTACAATCGGCGTGCTCAGTCGCTGATAAAGCATCATCACACCAATAACTGCAGGGAAGATAGTCATCGCTACCAATGCCATTTGCCACTCTAATAAGAACATGGCAATTAACATAACAACCACTAACGCAATCGCTCGAAATAATGTCGGTAAGACATTAACAAACAAATCTTTAATTGTTTCGGTATCATTCGTTACACGAGAGATTAACTGCCCCACGGGCTGATTATCAAAAGCACTTAATGGCTGTTTTAGTGCCGCACTCATTACATCAGTACGTAATTGTTGTACCACCCCAACAGCAGCATGATTAAACACAATGGCTTGATAATAGTGAAGTGTGGCAGCAATTACTTGCAAAAGAATAAAAGCCAATGCTAGGCCTAATGATGACATTAATTCCACATTATTCGTGGCAACTTTTGCATCAATAAAATAACCTACAATTAATGGGCCACCCACTTCTGCAATAGCGGCTACCCACAACATAATGACACCCCATGTCATGGATTTACGATAAGCTTTACCATAAGTCAAAAGACGCTTTAATGCAGGCAATAGCGCTTTAACGGATTTATTTTTATTCATCGTCATCCAGCGCGGCCTCTAATTGCTGATAATGGTACATATCTTGATACCAACCTGGTATTGAAATTAACTGCTGATGTGTACCCTGCTCTATAATCTCACCTTGTTTTAAAACTAAAATATTCGTAGCACCAACCAATGCAGATAAACGATGAGCACTGATAATCAACGTTCTATCTTTTCGCCATTGCGACAAATTTTGTAAAATTTGATATTCAGTTTGTCCATCAACGGCAGATAATGCGTCATCTAATAACAAAATTTCCGCATCTAAGAGTAGCGCTCGCGCAATAGAAATACGCTGTTTTTGTCCACCGGATAACATCACACCTTTTTCGCCTACCTGTGTTTGATACCCTTCAGGTAAACGCAGAATATCGTCATGAATATTGGCCAGTTTAGCGACTGCTTCAATTTCGTCTTTAGTTGCATTAGGGCGCCCTAATGCAATATTTCCTGCGATAGTATCTGAAAATAGGAAGGGGGTTTGATTAACAACAGCCAGTCGTGCTCGCCATTCATCAAGCTTCAATTGATAAATGGGTATAGATTGAAAACAAATTTCACCTTCAGTTACATCGTAAAGTCGTTGAATAACGGTGAGTAGTGTACTTTTTCCACTTCCAGTCATTCCGCAAATTCCCAACATATCACCGGGAGATAAGGTGAAATGAATATTCTTAAGCACATCCGTTGTTTGTTCAGGATACTGAAAGCGGTCGATATCAACAGACAATATCCCTCGACCTTGTTTTGGTGATAAATCACCATCAATCATATCGAGTTTTTCATTCAATAAGCTATTGATTCGGCTATAGGCTGCACTGCCACGCTCAACAATATTGAACATCCATGCTAAAGCCAGCATTGGCCAAATCATTTGACCTAAATACATAACAAAACTGGTTAATTCACCTAATGTCATTTTGTCATTGAGTACCAAATAACTCCCACCAGCAACCGCGAGTAAATTAGCAAACCCAATAGCCATAAAAATAGTAGGATCAAAGAGCGCATCAATTCTTGCAACACGCATATTTTGGCGCCCAGTTTCTTTTGCCACATCATCAAAACGGGATGCATGCTGTTGCTCTAGTCCGAATGATTTGATCATACGAATACTACTCAAACTTTCCTGTGCTTGATTATTAAGTGAAGAGAAAAGTGCTTGTGCGGTTTTAAAGCGACTATGTAGCTTATCACCATAACGTTTAATCAAAATCGCCATGAGTGGCATCGGTAATAATGAAATCAGTGTCAGTTCCCAACTTAACTGAATACTCATCATGACGAGTACCGCAAGCCCCATAACCATAGAATCCACTAAGGTTAGTACACCTTCACCAGCTGCGAAAACCACTTTATCAACATCATTAGTGGTCCGTGCAATTAAATCGCCTGTACGATAGCGATGATAAAATGAGGAAGATTGTTGATTAAGTTGTTGATAAATTTGCATCCGCAGTTTTATTGCTAATTGATAAGATGCACCAAATAACCAAAGACGCCAAAAATAACGTAAAAGATAAACTGCGAGGGCAATTAATACCATCACACCAATCCAATTCATCACTTGGCTAAACGTCAGACTATGGTTATCAACACCATCTACAATGATCCCAACAATCTTTGGCGGGATCACCTGTAATACTGCGATAACCATCAATAAGAAAATAGCACCGACATAACGACGCCATTCACTGAGAAAATACCAACTGAGCTGTGAAAATAGAGCCACGCCTTAAATCCTAAGGTTATACAAAAAAATAAAAGTGCCAGTTGGTAAAGATGAACCTTATTCAGGTATCGGCATTGCCGTTGTGTATTTAATTTTTTCCATTGCGAAGTTAGAAGTCACATCAATAAGACCCGGTACGCCATTTACCATACGCTTATAAAATAGGTCGTAACTTTTCATGTCGACTACTTCAACATGCATTAGATAATCACACTCACCCGCCATTCGATAGAATGTCAGTACTTCTGGCATTTGCTTAACAAATGAAACAAACTGTTCGTACCATTCGCTATTATGCTGCTGTGTTCTAATCATAACAATAACTGTTAGACCTAGCCCGATTTTTTCACTATCAAGCAGAGCAACGCGCTTACGAATATACCCTTCATCCTCTAGTCTTTTCAATCGTTTCCAGCAAGGCGTTGAAGTTAGGTTAACAGCCTCAGACAAAGTATTCAGTGAGAGGCTTGAATCTTCCTGTAACAGCGCTAATAGTTTACGGTCAATCTTATCTAACATAGATACTCCTTCAAAATATGCCCCTACAAAAAATAATGATAATCTGCCCCTTACTATAAGAGTAATCATCTAATGATAAATCGGTAATAAATTGCCATAATATCTGTACTTTTATGCGTACTAATCCTTATAAAATTTCAATATTCAGGAGTATTCTGATGAAAAAAACGGTCGTTGTCTTTAGTGGTGGGCAAGATTCGACAACCTGCCTTATTCAAGCATTGGAAAAGTACGATGAAGTACATTGCATTACGTTTAATTATGGGCAACGCCATAAAGAAGAAATTGAGGTAGCACAAAAAGTAAGTCAATTACTGGGGGCAACTGCGCATAAAGTTTTAGATGTAAGTTTACTCAATGAACTCGCTATTAGTAGCTTAACTCGCGACAATATTCCTGTTCCTGATTTCAAAGAAAGTGAAGAAAGTGATATTCCTAGTACCTTTGTACCGGGTAGAAATATTCTATTCCTTACTTTAGCAGCAATTTATGCTTATCAAATTGGCGCTGAGAGTGTCATCACTGGCGTTTGTGAGACAGATTTCTCGGGTTACCCTGATTGTCGCGATGAATTTGTAAAAGCACTGAATCATGCTGTCAACTTAGGTATTGCACGTGATATTAAATTTATCACACCATTAATGTGGCTAGATAAAGCCGAAACGTGGGCGCTTGCTGATTACTATAAAAAATTAGATTTCGTTCGTCATAAAACGTTAACTTGTTATAACGGTATTCAAGGTGATGGCTGTGGTGAATGTGCGGCTTGTCATTTAAGGCAACGCGGATTAAACACTTACTTAGCTGATAAAACACTCATTATGCAAACAATGAAACAGAAAGTAGGTCTTAAATAATTATCATAATTACCTTACTTATTATCACTGCTATCTGCCATTCTATTCACTTATGCAGTGATAATTCATCAAAAACATTATCACTGCATTAAATCATCTTAGATTAGCCTAGGCATATTTAGTGATAAATTTTTAATACTCTCTATGTATTAGGATGATTGACGTACATATTCAAGCTTCTCTCTTAACTGTTCTGTTAATGTCAGTGCTTTTTTTGTATTGATATCAACAAGAACAAAAGTAATTAATGCATCAGAAATAAGTGCACCATCTTTTTTTCTGACAATCTTTTGAGAAAGCACACCACTTTTAACCCCCACTTCAGCAATATCACAATCAATGAGTAACTCATCACCTAAACTTGCAGGTAAGCGGTAATTAATATTGATATTAGCAACCACTAATGCCAAGCCATTGCGCTTAAACCAATCAAAATCTAAATGTTGCTCAATCCAATCCCATCGAGCTTGCTCTAAAAATTCAAGGTAACGTGCATTATTCACATGTTCAAAAACATCTAAATGAAAACCATAAACTTTAATTAATGTACTCATATCAATTTATTACCTCTTGATTATTCTAATAAAGTTCTTATAGATTTTTTTGCAATACCATAAATATAGCCAAAAAAATAAATTTAGTAATTTCTGATATAGGTTTATTTCATTTTCTTTTAACAAAGAAAACACTAAGAAAACGTGTTTCTCTTATCAAAAAAATCAAAGAGAAACACGGAGTTTTTAATCAATATTCACGTTTCTGCTATCACTTATACTCAATATCGTATAAGAATGAATACGTTAATTAATAACAATAAAATCACGATTTTGATCAACTAACTTCATACCAATTCCAAAGACTTTTTCAAGTTCATCAATAGTGGTAAAGCGCCCTAGCTGTTCGCGATAATCAATAATGGCTTGCGCTTTTGCTTTTCCGATCCCTTTTAATCCCATTAATTCATCTACTGTTGCCGTATTTAAATTAACTTTACCTACTGTACTGGCTTTATTTTCCTTAGCATCACGCTCAACAGATGAGTGAGTTTCAATAGAAACCATTGGGGTTGAGGCGGGTGTTTCTTCTGCATAAGAGAGAGGAGAAAGCCCTAATCCTAAAGCTAGGCAGATAGAAGCCATAAAACCTGACAATACTTTTTTATCCATCTTCATAATCATAATTTCCTTTTATTCAATAATTTTAAATTTAATCGCAAACAAAGAGTTCTGAATGCAGGAAAATAATGACAACATATTGATAAACAAGCAATTATATAAAAATAAAACTACGAGAGAGTAGGAAAAATAAAAATGTAAAAAAGAAGCATTACAAAAAGTTGTCTAGCTTGCTCTCAAATATGATTTTTTTGAGAGACGGAGTTATTGGTTTAAGTTACCAAAGTGAATCGGCATAAAAAAACCCAGCTTTAAGCTGGGTTTTCAATGTAATAACTCAAATTCAATTATTGATAATCTTTATCAAAAATTTCAATTTTAGCGTTATCTTTTAAGTCACGTAACATGAGTTGTAACGCTTCTTCGCCCATCTGAGCACGATAGAGATTAGTCATAAACTCAAGTTGTTCAGATGTTGGTTTACCATCTGTTACGCTATCTAATTGAATAAGGACAACTTTAGTACCAGGTACATTAGTCATACCATACTCTTTTTTACCTTCAGCAGGTTTTGGCATAGAGAAAATAGCAGTTTGTACGACATCTGTTGCAGATGAGTGAACGATGCTTTCTTCACTACCAAACGAAACATTAGCAGCTTTCAGTGCTTCTTCGCCTTTACCTTCTTTCAATGCAGCTAAAAGTTTTTGGGCTTCCGCATTCATGGCTTGTGATGCTTTTTGCTGTTTAACCAGCATAACGACCTGATCACGCACTTTGTCTAATGGTTGGCTTGCTGAAGGCTTATAACCTTCTACACGCACGATAAATGCACTGTCATTACCTAACGTCACCATGTCTGAATTCATGCCAGTTGGGCCATTTTCATCCACCAATGACCCCCCAAAAATTAACTGGGTGAGTTTTTCATTATTTAATGGTGCAGGAACGTTATTTTCATCAAACCAATCAGTATTAACCACCGTCACGTTGCCCGCTTTAGCGGCGGGAGCTAATGTGTCGTTGTCATTAGATGCAGCTTGGCTCACCTTTTGTTGTAATGCGAAGAAATCATCAATCGCTTTGTTTTCACGCATTTTTGCCAATAAATCTGTTTTCACGTCATCAAATGGTTTTACAACAGAGGGTTTGACATCATCAAGACGGAAAATTGCGTAGCCATTACTGATTTTAACAGGTTCAGAGATTTGGCCTTTTTCTGTCAAACTTGCATTAGCCAGCTCGGGTAACTCTTGCCCGATAGTTATCCAACCTAAAGAACCATTTTGTTTTTTAGAGAAACTATCAATAGATTTTTCTTTCACTAACGAAACAAAATCAGCGCCTTTTTTCAGCTCGTCTTCTGCTTCTTTAGCCGAAGCTTCATCAGCTAATACTAAGATGCTGTACTGTTTCTGCCCTGCCGTAGTGAACTCATCAATATTACTATCGTAATAAGCTTTCGCTTCTTCATCAGTAATGTTGATATTATTAAAATCTTTTTGAGCATTTAATTGGATATAGCTAATTTTAAATTGCTCTGGCGCGATGAACATTTGGTTATTTTGCTCATAGAACGCTTTCACTTCTTCATCAGATGCCGTTTCTTTTTCGAGGAATGGCTGAATGTCTAATGATGCTAAGCGTACATTACGGCTTTGTAGCATTAATCCAGCAAATTCTTTAACTTCGCTATCTAAGGCAAAATCAGTGCCTTGGATAGAAAATTTTAATTGCTGGTTAATTAGGTTTTGACGAATGCCTTCTGCGAAGGCATCCGCATCAATATTATTGCCTTTCAATAAATCGACATATTTTTTATTGTCAAATTTGCCGTTAGTTTGAAAGTAAGGAAGTGCAAAAATAGCATCTCTAATTTGCTGATCACCGGCTGAGATACCCAGCTTTTGTGCAAATTGATCAAGTAATGCTTGGTTGATCAATAAATCAAGCGCTTGTTGGCGAATGAGTTTCTGGCCTTCTTCTGAGGAAGCAAGAGCAGCAAAATTTTCACCCATATCTTGTTGTAATTGAGCTCGACGTTGTTGATAAGCTTGCTCTAATTGAGAACGGCTAATTTTATACCCGTTAACTTCAGCTGCATCATTGACGCCTGAACTAAAGAGATATCCGCCCACACCAGTTAGGACGAAGGAGAGGATGATCACAGCTAATAATATTTTTATAAATGGATTATTAGCAGTGGAACGAATGTTGTCCATCATAACGAGACGAGGCTCCGTTTGGTGAAATAAAAATTATTTTTATGGGTGTTACACGACTATTTTGAGCACAGCAAAAAGATAATATGCTCATGCTGGCTAAATATCAAAATGTCGCGACACACGACAATCATTAAAAACAGCCAGTCCCATATTAATGCACAGTCTTAACACGCACTTTCTATAACTAAGAAAAAACTAAACAGCATTATTTGATTCATTGATTACGATAGCAGTTAACTCATCACTAAATCATTCATTGTTGTCTATTTTAGTTATAGAACAACGGAGCATTCTATCAAATGACCACTTCAGTTTCACGTTTTATCGCCAGAGAATACAAGGTTTAATCGTGATTTATAATCAAAAAAGAAAAGCGCATCTCAAAAAGATGCGCTTCATTTTTTAATTGAGTTGTTTTCTGTTTACCCATAACGTTAAGTTAATAACTCTTTGGCAGAAAGTTCATTCAACTATTATTGATTAACTGCGTCTTTTAAGCCTTTACCCGCACGGAATGCAGGAACTTTTGCAGCTTCAATTTGAATTTCTTTACCAGTTTGTGGGTTACGGCCCGTACGAGCTGCACGATCACGTACAGTAAAAGTACCGAAACCTACTAATGCTACATCATCACCTTTTTGTAAAGATTCAGTGATAGAAGCAACCAGAGCATCTACAACACGACCTGCTGCCGCTTTTGAGATATCTGCATTTGCAGCAATTTTGTCGATCAGTTGAGTTTTATTCACGCTTTCATCCCCATAATTTTATGCGTTATTTTTCACCATTAATGGCAAATTTTGCAAACGTCGTTATATCAAGCCTTTTTAGATATAGCAAGACCGATAAAACAGCATTTTTAATTAAAATCGCCATTAAATTAGCGACACAAAAAAAGGCTGGCAAGCTTTTATTACTTATCCAGCCTTTTTTTTAGCTATAATTTATGACTAATATCACTCTTTAGTGTGATTTATCAGTAACAACTTCCATGCCAAACGGTGAGTTTTGCAGGGCTAGCGTTAAAACTTCCTCTATTGTTTTCACCGGGTGAATATCCAGATCAGCAACAATATTTTCAGGAATTTCTTCTAAATCACGTTTATTTTCATCAGGGATAAGAACTGTCTTAATTCCACCGCGATGTGCAGCAAGTAACTTTTCTTTTAGTCCGCCAATTGGCAATACTTGTCCGCGTAACGTAATTTCGCCCGTCATTGCAACATCAGAACGTACAGGGTTACCTGTTAGGCTTGATACCAACGCAGTACACATTGCGATACCGGCACTTGGACCATCTTTTGGTGTTGCCCCTTCAGGAACGTGTACGTGCATATCACGTTTTTCATAGAAATCGCTATTAATACCCAGTTTATCAGCACGAGCACGAACGACAGTCATTGCCGCTTGAATAGACTCTTGCATCACTTCACCTAAAGAGCCAGTGAATGTTAGCTTGCCTTTACCCGGTACACTTGCAGTTTCAATAGTCAGTAGATCACCACCCACTTCTGTCCATGCAAGTCCTGTTACCATACCTACTCGATTTTCTGTATCAGCACGACCGTAGTCAACTTTACGAACACCTAAGTAGTCTTTGAGATTATCTTCGTTAATCTCAATATGTTTGATTGTGCTATCCATTAGCAGCTGTTTTACTGCTTTACGGCATAATTTAGAAATTTCACGCTCTAAACTACGTACACCCGCTTCACGCGTGTAATAACGAATAATGCCCATAATCGCGCTGTCATGAATTGTCAGCTCGCTTGGTTTTAACGCATTACGCTCAATCTGTTTTGGTAACAAATGTTGCTTAGCAATATTCAGTTTTTCGTCTTCGGTATAACCTGATAAACGAATAACTTCCATACGATCCAACAACGGTGCGGGTATATTCATGGAGTTAGAGGTTGCCACGAACATAACATCAGACAGATCGTAATCAACTTCCAGGTAATGGTCATTAAATGCGATGTTCTGTTCTGGATCTAACACTTCTAACAGAGCAGAAGCTGGATCACCTCGCATGTCGGATGACATTTTATCAATTTCATCTAATAGGAAAAGTGGGTTTTTGACGCCAACTTTCGCCATTTTCTGAATTAATTTACCTGGCATAGAACCGATGTAAGTACGACGGTGACCACGGATTTCAGCTTCATCACGTACACCACCTAACGCCATACGAACATATTTACGGCCTGTTGCTTTAGCAATAGATTGACCCAGTGAAGTTTTACCTACTCCCGGAGGCCCTACCAAGCACAAGATTGGCCCTTTAATTTTGCTAACACGAGACTGAACTGCGAGGTATTCAAGAATACGCTCTTTAACACGTTCTAAACCGTAATGGTCAGTATCAAGAACTTCTTGCGCTTTCACTAAGTCTTTTTTAACTTTGCTACGACTATTCCAAGGAACTTGAACCATCCAATCAATATAGCTACGTACAACCGTGGCTTCTGCTGACATTGGCGACATCATTTTTAATTTCTGAAGTTCCGCTTCTGTCTTCTCTTTTGCCTCTTTTGGCATTTTAGCCGCATCGATTTTACGCTTCAGCGATTCCATTTCATCAGGCGCATCATCCATCTCACCTAATTCTTTTTGAATCGCTTTCATTTGTTCATTGAGATAATACTCACGCTGACTCTTTTCCATCTGCTTTTTAACGCGGTTACGAATGCGTTTTTCAACTTGTAGCAGATCAATTTCTGATTCCATCATCGCCATTAAATATTCAAGGCGTTCTGTCACATCAGACATTTCAAGCACAGCTTGCTTATCTTTTAATTTCAGCGGCATATGTGAAGCAATGGTGTCTGCTAATTTCGCTGATTCTTCGATAGCATGTAATGAGGTTAATACCTCTGGCGGAATTTTTTTATTCAGCTTGATATAACCTTCAAACTGATTAATCGTTGTACGATTTAAGACTTCTTGTTCGCGCTCATCAACGGCTGGCGTTTCAAGGTATTCTGCTTTCGCCTGAAAGTATTCACCATTGTCAGATAGCGTCGTAATTTTGGCACGACGAATACCTTCAACAAGTACTTTTACTGTTCCATCAGGCAGTTTTAGCATCTGTAAAACAGACGCAACTGTACCAACAGAAAAAAGATCATTCACACCTGGTTCGTCAGTAGATGCATCTTTCTGCGCAACCAGCATAATTTGTTTGTTGTCGTTCATCGCGGCTTCTAAGCAATGAATAGATTTTTCACGACCAACGAACAACGGGATCACCATATGCGGATATACAACGACATCACGTAATGGCAATACAGGTATTTCAATACGTTCTGGACGCTCAGGATTCATAGAGCTCTCTCTTCGTTTTTAGCTTAACGCTTTTACAGGTAATTTTATTCGCATGTCACCAAATAAAATTAATTCCACGGATTGTCAAAATATATAAGGGCACTTTTCTGACATTCAATAGCATTACGCATTAAAAAAACAAAATGAGGGAAAATTCCCTCATTTTTATTGCGTTGGCACGCTTTATCTTGAATTTCTCTCTTACTTTTGAGAGAAAACGAGATAATGTCAGACAAAGGACACTGCCAAATTACGATGCATTATTCACCTGAAGCCTGATTTTCTGGCTGACTATAAATAACCAGCGGCTCAGAGTTTCCATTAATAACGCCTTCATCAATGACCACTTTTTCTGCATTTTCAAATGAAGGAAGGTCATACATCGTATCAAGTAATGCAGCTTCAACAATCGAACGTAAACCACGAGCACCCGTTTTACGTACCATGGCTTTTTTCGCTATTGCAGTCAGCGCTTCCTTACGGAATTCTAAATCCACACCTTCTAATTTAAATAATGCCTGATATTGCTTAGTCAATGCATTCTTAGGTTCTTGTAAGATCTGGATTAACGCTTCTTCGTTTAATTCGCCTAGCGTTGCAACAACAGGTAAACGACCAATAAATTCAGGGATAAGACCAAATTTAATCAGATCTTCTGGCTCAACTTGGGCTAATAATTCACCTTCGCTGGCTTTCTCTTTTTGGCTTTTAACTTCTGCGCCAAAACCAATACCTGAGTGTGTGTTTAAACGCTGTGCAACAACTTTATCGAGTCCTGCAAATGCACCACCACAAATAAAGAGGATTTTAGAAGTATCAACTTGTAAAAATTCTTGTTGTGGGTGCTTACGTCCGCCTTGAGGAGGAACAGAAGCGACAGTGCCTTCAACTAATTTTAATAATGCTTGCTGTACACCTTCACCAGACACATCACGGGTGATTGATGGGTTTTCAGATTTACGGGTGATCTTGTCAATTTCATCAATATACACAATACCACGTTGTGCTTTTTGCACATCGTAATCGCATTTTTGTAGCAGTTTTTGAATGATGTTTTCAACATCTTCACCCACATAGCCCGCTTCTGTCAGCGTTGTGGCATCTGCCATAGTAAAAGGAACATCAAGGTAGCGTGCTAATGTTTCTGCTAGTAACGTTTTACCGCTACCAGTAGGACCAATCAGCAAAATATTACTTTTTCCTAGCTCAACACCATTGGCTTTATCGCCATTACGCAGACGTTTATAGTGATTATAAACGGCAACAGCCAAAACTTTTTTAGCCAATTCCTGACCGATAACATAGTCATCAAGGTGCTTACGGATTTCATGCGGCGTTGGCAATTCACTGCGTTCATGATGAGGTGCCAGTTCTTTTATTTCTTCACGAATGATATCAACACATAGATCGACACATTCATCACAGATATAAACCGACGGACCAGCGATCAATTTTTTTACTTCATGCTGGCTTTTACCGCAGAAAGAGCAATACAGAAGCTTCCCAGAGCTATCTTTGCGCTTATCTGTCATCAGTCAACCTCACTTAGTTATTCTTCTTATTATTTATAAGAAGAAAGTCTTTTTTACATAAATATTGATAGCCGTTTCCTTTGCATTATTGACTAACAAAGAAAACGTATTAATTCAGTTGCTATTACAACGTGTAATAATTAGCTACGTTGAGTATAGACTTTATCCACTAATCCATATTCTAACGCTTCGTTAGCAGATAAGAAACGATCACGCTCAGTGTCTCTTTCTATTTCTTCAATAGATTTACCTGTATGTTGAGCCATTAGCTCATTCATACGGGATTTTACTTTCAAAATTTCTTGAGCATGAATTTGAATATCTGTTGCTTGCCCCTGATAACCACCTAATGGTTGGTGGATCATCACACGGGAGTTAGGTAAGCAAATACGTTTACCTTTCGCACCAGCAGATAATAAGAAAGCGCCCATTGAACACGCTTGCCCCATACAAATGGTACTAACATCTGCTTTGATATACTGCATGGTGTCATAAATAGACATACCCGCAGTAATTACACCACCTGGTGAGTTGATATACAGGTTGATGTCTTTCTCTGGATTTTCTGCTTCTAAAAATAGCATTTGAGCAACGATAAGATTAGCCATGTGATCTTCAACTTGGCCAGTCAGGAAAATAATACGTTCTTTCAATAAACGTGAGTAAATGTCGTAAGAACGCTCTCCTCGCGAAGTTTGCTCTATAACCATCGGCACCAGAGCCATATTAGGTGCGAATTGTTCCTGTGTGTCGTTAAATGACATGTCTGTCTCCTATTGCATTCTTATTGGTGCCAATGACAACAATTTTACTTGAGATAATTGATCATGACCATTTCTAATGATCTAATCTCTCACAAGACATTCAAGGCGCCTCGCGAGGAGTAATAAAGAGAATATAGAATTATCTGGAGATAATCGCTCAGATTTCAAGGCTAATTTTGATAAATATATACAAACTGAAAAAAACCCGTGGTAAAAACCACGGGTTTTTGCTTAAAACCGATATCGCGGTTAAGAATTAACCCATTTGAACTTCGTTCATTAGTTCAGTGAAGTTAGTTTCTTTTTCAGTTACTTTAGCATTTGCTAAGATTTTTTCTACCGCTTGCTCTTCTAACGCAAGATTACGAATGTTGTTCATCAATTGTTCGTTCTTATTGTAGAACTCAACAACTTCTGATGGATCTTCGTAAGCTGAAGCCATTTCATCGATCAGTGCATTCACACGATCGTCTTCTGCTTTCAGTTCATTACTATTGATCACTTCACCTAACAGTAATCCAACGATTACACGACGTTTAGCTTGTTCTTCGAACAGTTCACGTGGTAATTGCAGAGCTTGTTTCTCATCGCCACCAAAACGTTGAGCAGCTTGACGTTGCAGAACTTCAATTTCGCTGTTTACAGCAGCTGCAGGTACGTCAACTTCGTTTGCTTTAACTAAGCCATCAATAACTTGTGTTTTAACACGAGTACGGATTGCATTTTTCAGTTCACGTTCCATATTTTTACGTACTTCAGCACGTAAACCATCAACAGAACCATCTGCAATACCAAAACGCTTGATGAACTCTTCAGTTAATTCTGGCAGTTCACGCTCTTCAACTTTTTTCAGGTTGATAGCGAATTGTGCTTTTTTACCTTTCAGGTTTTCAGCGTGGTAATCTTCTGGGAAAGTCACATCAATTGTGAATTCTTCTCCAGCTTTATGACCGATAACGCCTTCTTCGAAACCTGGGATCATACGACCTTGACCCATTGCCAGTACGAAATCTTCAGCTTTTCCGCCTTCAAATTCTTCACCGTCAATAGAACCGTTGAAATCAACAGTTACGCGATCTTCTGCTGCGACTGCGCCGTCTTTGTCTTTCCACTCTGCTTGTTGCTTACGCAGTGTTTCTAACATGTTATCAACGTCTTCGTCTTTAACAGTAACAACGGGTTTTACAACTTCAATGCTTTCCAGATCTTTCAGTTCGATTTCTGGGAAAACTTCGAATTCTACAGAGTAAACAAAGTCTTCACCTTCTTTGTATTGCTCTGGTTTGTATTCAGGCGCGCCAACTGGGTTTACTTTGTTTTCGATGATAGCGTTAATGAAATTACGCGACATTAAATCACCAAGAACATCATTCAGTACAGACATACCATAACGCTGTTTAACCATAGACATTGGAACGTGACCTTTACGGAAACCATCAATGCGAACAGTTTTAGCAGCTTTTTTCAGTTCACTGTCTACAGCAGTTTGGATATCAGCGGCTGGTACGGTGATTGTGACACGACGCCCTAGGCCTTGAGTCGTTTCAACAGAAACTTGCATCTTGTTACCTCAAAATAAGTTTTAGTGCTCGGTCTACTTTAAAGGAAACTAACATGATATTGACATGTTTAGGTTTATTTTCCTTTCAGAACCGGGGCCGCCACATTTAAAAAAACGAGGATCCCTGATATCAGAAGCATCCCGAAACCTTACTGAAAATTAGACGCGACATTATAACGATCTAGAGGGGTTGAGTCGAGAAAGAGCCGTTTTATTCCTCAATTTTTTCATAAAATCGAGCAACTCCACCCTTTTTTCCTCTATAAAGAACAAAAAATACGCATCTTAGGATCTATTTACTCACGATTAACGATAAGGTTGTTAATCTTCTTGGCTTCCGCCACGACACCCAGGAGAGCGTAATGCTTTATCCTGCTGTTCATTCCATTCACTCAAAGCAAAAGTGTGTAATGCTAATGCATGAACACCATTTTCCATTTCATGAGCTAATGTTTGGTACACATCACGATGGCGCGTAACACTACGTTTCTCATTAAAATCATCACTAACGATAATGACTTTAAAGTGACTTTCAGAGCCTTCGGGCACATTATGGCGATGGCTTTCGTTTATTACTTGTAAAAAATGCGGTGAAAAGCGCGAAATCAGCTTATTCTCAATATCATCACGGATCATCTCTACCCCTAATACTCTAGCCTTTATACCATGCTGAACAAAAAATAAGTCAACCAGCCTATATTGATTTAGTCTTTATCAATACAAAATGATGAGCTTATTCTTTTTAATTTTGCTGATGATAATCGCTTATTTTTCATCTTGAGTAAAACCATTGACCAAATATTGGCAAATACATGAGTAAAAATGAGAGTAATTTGAAATAAAATCAATTGATAAAATCAGATAATTTCGTTCTTTAAGGGGATATTAGCAACCTATTAGCAGTGGTATGATAGGCTAAAGTTTGAAGCCTATTCTACTTATTAACACAACAGACTTATTTAACCGAGATTACCTCATGATTAAAAATTTACTCTGTGCTGTTTTTGCATTAACACTACTTTCAGGTTGTGCAACTCCAAGTAACAAATTATCCATTGAGCCAGTGATGTCAGTTCCTGCGGCCGACCCTACAATGCGCCCTATTTCACTGAATATTTCAAGCCAAGACAAACGCGCATCAAAAAACCTAGCGGAAATCAACCGTAACGGTAAATTAGAAACCCTTGTTCCAACTCGTGACATTGCATTTTTAATGCAAGAAGTTCTGCAAAAGCAAATGACAGCTCGTGGTTTTATGATGGGTTCTCCTGCTTCTGCTGATGTAATTATTGTTATCAATAAACTCAATGCAGATGTTGGCGAAGGTAGTATTCGTCATAATATCAGTGCAAAAGCGGATATTTCAGTTATCGTTACCCTACCAAATGGCAGCTCTAATACCAAAACATTCCGTACTAGCTACAATGTCCAAGGCCCATTTGGCGCAACTAATGAGAAAATTGCCGCCGCGATTAATAATGTCTTAAGTGAGCTCGTTAGCGATATGGCAAAAGACGCTTCAGTCAGTCAATTTATCAAATCTAACGCCCGTTAATTTATTAGAATAAACGACCTGTTATCTTAAACAGGTCGTCGAAAGGAATTCTTGCATGGTTCAGCCTGCCTTCAAACAAACCACTTGGTACAAATCATTTATTTTACTGTTACTTGGCTTTACTTCTGGATTACCACTTGCATTAACCGCGGGTACATTACAAGCATGGATGACAGTAGAAAACATTGATTTAAAAACCATTGGTTTCTTCTCATTGGTGGGACAAGCCTATGTTTTTAAATTCCTCTGGTCACCCTTTATGGATCGCTATACCCCCTCTTTTCTTGGTCGACGCCGAGGATGGATGTTACTCACTCAAATAGGGTTAGTACTTGGTATTGCAGGAATGGGATTTTTAAATCCTAATGATCATTTATGGTGGCTAGCCTCTCTAGCTGTCATTGTTGCTTTTTGTTCTGCTTCACAAGATATTGTTTTTGACGCCTATAAAACAGATATATTAAAAGCAGATGAGCGTGGTACAGGTGCTGCAGTTTCTGTCCTAGGTTATCGCATAGCCATGCTTGTTTCTGGAGGAATGGCACTTTGGTTAGCTGATAAGTATATTGGTTGGCAAAATATGTACTGGTTAATGGCTGCCTTAATGGGAATTGGTATTATTGCCACACTACTTGCCCAAGAGCCAGAAACCACCGTAAAACCACCGCGTACACTCTATGAAGCCGTTATTGAACCTTTATATGAATTCTTTTCTCGTAATAATGCTTGGCTAATTTTACTGCTTATTGTGCTGTATAAAATGGGAGATGCTTTTGCCTTAAGTTTAAGTACCACTTTTCTTATTCGCGGTGCGGGGTTCGATGCAGGTGAAGTAGGATTAGTGAATAAAACACTTGGGCTTGCAGCCACTATTATTGGGGCATTGCTAGGTGGTTTATTAATGCGCCGTTGGAGTTTATTTAAAGCACTGATGATTTTTGGTATTTTGCAAGGTGGCTCAAATATCGGGTATTGGTATTTAGCTATTTCTGAACAAAGTATTTATAGCATGGGTGCGGTAGTTGCTTTTGAAAATATCTGTGGAGGAATGGGAACAGCCGCATTCGTCGCCCTCTTAATGACACTTTGTCATCTCTCCTTTTCAGCAACACAATTTGCGTTGCTCTCGGCTCTCTCTGCAATTGGTCGTGTTTATGTTGGCCCGGTTGCAGGCTGGTATGTTGAAAGTCATGGTTGGGAAGCATTTTATCTTTTTTCTATCGTTGCTTCTGTACCTGGCCTTATTTTGCTGTTGGTTTCGAAAAACACACTTATTTATACGCAAAAAACGGGGGAATTCCTTAGAAGAACCTTGTTTATTAAACAGTACCGTTTTGCTATTTATGGCTTGATGCTAACGACTCTTTTCTTTATTTGTAGTTTAATTCTTGTTGTTACAAATTCACTACCAACATTAGAAATATTCCAATCTGTCGATTTTATTCAAAAAATAGATACTGATAGATTAAGTTCTTGGGCTTCAACACTCTTTTTATATGGTGTTATTATTGGTGCGATAAGCCTTATCTTTGGCACAATCCTAGATTATTTAGCCCTTAAGAAAACAACACATTAGTTTTATTACTTTCTCAAGATATGAACTATAAAAAAGGACAGGTTAAACTGTCCTTTTTGTATTCTTATGTTCTGAGTAAAAAATTTATCTAAATAATCTTACTTTTACTGATTTACCTTTGATTTTACCTTGTTGCAGCTGTTTCCAGACTTGTTTTGCAATAGATTGTTTTACAGCAACATAAGCATGTGTTGGGTTAATCATAATTTTACCAATATCGGTACCATTGAACCCCATATCACCCGTTAATGCCCCTAAAATATCACCAGGGCGCATTTTGGCCTTTTTACCACCATCAATACATAATGTTGCCATCGTTGCTTCAAGTGGCGTAATTTGTAGGCCTGTAGGAATAGGCAACCAATTTATCTTCATATGAAGCATTTCTTCTAAAGCATTGGCACGTTGAATTTCTTCTGGTGCGCAAAAACTGATTGCTAATCCACTCTCACCCGCTCTGGCTGTACGCCCAATACGGTGAACGTGTACTTCAGGATCCCATGATAATTCGTAATTGATCACCATTTCTAACGCTTTAATGTCAAGCCCGCGAGCTGCAACATCTGTTGCGACTAATACACGACAACTCCCATTAGCAAAGCGAATAAGCGTTTGATCACGCTCTCTTTGTTCCATATCGCCATGTAAAGCAAGCACACTTTGATTGCTTTCTGTCAGTGTTTCATACACATCTTGGCAATCTCGCTTTGTGTTACAAAACACGACGCAAGAAGCTGGTTGCTCACGACTTAACAGTTTTTGCAGCAATCCTATTTTTCCATGACGAGATATTTCATAAAACTGCTGTTCAACAGCCGGAAGTTCATCAACAGAATTGATTTCAATAGTGATTGGGTTTTGCTGGATCTTACGACTAATTGTTGCGATCTCATTTGGCCAAGTTGCAGAAAAAAGCAATGTTTGGCGTGCCGTTGGCATACGAGAAATAATATCGTTGATATCATCAAAAAATCCCATATCCAACATTCTGTCTGCTTCATCCAACACCAATGTTTTCACATCATCTAAAGTGACAGTCTCTTTCTTTAGGTGATCAAGCAATCTGCCCGGTGTTGCAACAATAATATGTGCAGCATGTATTAATGAATCACGCTGGATACTAAATGGAACTCCGCCACACAGCGTTAATACTTTGATATTTGGAAGATAACGAGCAAGACGACGTAATTCATTTGCAACTTGATCAGCAAGTTCTCGCGTTGGACATAAAATAAGTGATTGAGTATTAAACTGTTTTGCATCAATGTGTTGCAAAAGCCCCAAACCAAAAGCAGCCGTTTTACCGCTACCTGTTTTTGCCTGAGCGCGAACGTCCTTTCCTTCAAGAATAGCGGGCAAAGCAGCTTCTTGAACCGGAGTCATAGTGAGATAACCCAATTCATTAAGGTTAGCGAGTTGTTCAGCAGGAAGTGCGTTAAGTTCAGCAAATGAGGTCACAATGAAAATTCCAAGTAAGATAAAAACGAATATTGGCTAATGATACTATCCCTTGATTCCTGTGTCGTGAGGTATTTTTACGCGATTGTTACCACATATTTTTCTTTCTTCTTCCGCTTTCTTTTTTTGCCCAAAAACAGTGATTAAGCGCTTAATCCATTCAAAGCATCTCAAATAATAAAAATAAACTAAACAATACTAAAATTCTCATTTTTAATTATCAATTTAATATTCTAGAAATAGATCTTATTTTCAACATCATAATCTGCAAATTACAATTTTATAGGTTATAGTTTCAAAAAATATAAAAATATAAATTCACCGCAAAATTATTTCATTAAAATAAATTGAGATTATTCATGATAAAAAAAACATTTTTATTAACCATCGCAAGTACACTTTCTTTATCTGCTCAAGCTAGCTATTTAGGTGGCTTCGCTAATACCAGCATCAATTATCTTGATTGGACTACTCATACAACACACAAAACAGGGCAATCTTCTCATAAAGATGATTTTGCCTATCTAGAACTTGAAGGTGGTGCCAACTTTTCATGGGGTGAATTTTACGGTTTTTTTGATCTAGAAAATCCCTTTAATCCTCGAAAAACAGAACCAGGTGATAATCAACGTTATACTGTTAAAGCAACAAGTCGCATTTACTTAGGTGAAAGTGATGTTAATTTATACGGACATATTTACGGTACATGGTCACTTCCCGGTAAAGAAAACAACGGCAACTTCCATGAAGTTAATACACTTTACGGCTTAGGCTATAACACACAAATAGATAATTTATGGTTTAAACCATTTATTGCGCTTCATTATGTCGATCAAACTTACTATTCAGGAAATAATGGCTACGTTGTTGGCTGGGTTGCTGGATATGATTTTTCGATTAGCGCTCAAAAATTTAGCATTAGCAATTGGCATGAAATGGAATTTAACCGTCATGAGCGTTATGGCAATGAGGGAAAAGATGGATTTAATGGCGCTTTAGCTTTTTGGTGGCATCCAACGACCTCTATTACTACGGGTATTCAATATCGTTATGCTTATAAAAAGTTAGGCGAAGATTTTTTGCAAGACGGCATTGTATATAGCCTGAAATATAATTTTTGATCGCTAATTGTTAATTTTTATTACAGCGAAAGCATTTTTATTCGCTGTAACCTCTTTTTACCACTTAATGAAAAGTTTTCTCATTGGATATAAATATTCATCAAATTACTAATTAACCATATTAAAAATTACACAAACATCAAATATGGATATTAAACATTAATATAAAAAGGATTTCACCTATCAACTCTCCTCCGACCTCTAATCTGTTACTTTTTTAATCACAATACGTTTTCTTACACTTTTTATTGCATTTTTATTTGTAAAAATATGTATTTATTTTAAAAACATGGTACTTTATGAAATTATAGTTAATACGCAATAATTAAATTAACATTTATTTAATATTTTGATTACTTGTGATCACATTAACACAAAAGACCAACCAACCACTTACTTACCATTACAATTGTTTACACTGTCGCAACCTTACCGTAAAATGTCCTTACTGATACTGATGAAACAACAATAGAACCTTTGTCATTTGGGTCGTTGGATGAGACTTATGAAATACATAAAAAGTATTGGGACACTCTCGCTATTAGCAGCAGCTCTTCTCTTAAGTGGCTGTGATATGGCGTTAATGAATCCCAAAGGCGCTATCGGCGCTGAGCAAAAAACATTAATCCTCATTGCGCTTGGTTTAATGTTAATTGTTGTGATACCGGTAATACTGATGGTGATTGTTTTCGCTTTTCGCTACCGTGAATCCAATACTAAAGCCACCTATCGCCCAAACTGGGCTCACTCAAATAAAATTGAACTCGTCGTTTGGACTGTGCCAATTATCATCATTGTGATTTTGGCGAGCATTACATGGAAAACAACCCATGAGCTTGATCCTTACAAACCTTTAGAGTCCACAGAAAAACCTGTCACCATTGAAGTTGTTTCAATGGATTGGAAATGGTTATTTATCTATCCAGAACAAGGTATTGCAACAGTTAATGAACTGGCTTTCCCTACTAATGTTCCTGTTAATTTCAAAATCACTTCTGACTCTGTCATGAACTCATTCTTTATCCCTCGCTTAGGTGGACAAATCTATGCGATGGCAGGAATGCAAACTAAGTTGCACTTAATTGCGAATGAACCTGGTGAATATCAAGGTATGTCTGCAAGTTATAGTGGACACGGTTTCTCTGATATGAAATTTACAGCGATTGCGACACCTGATCGTGCCGGTTTCGATGCGTGGGTTGAAAAAGTCAAACAATCGCCAGATACGTTAAATACGACCGCTGCATTTAATGAACTTGCTAAACCAAGCCAGAAAAATCCAGTGACCTACTATTCAAGCGTGAAGCCAATGTTATTCCAAGAAACTATTTCTAAATTTGGTCATACAGGTCATGGCGCTCACACAGGTGGCAATCAGACAGCACATGCTGATGCAACAATGAATATGAACATGAGCCATGCGGCGCATGCAGGAGCAGAGGAATAAAGGCATGTTCGGAAAATTAACTCTTGATGCAATCCCTCTACATGAACCAATTATCGTAGTTACTTTACTCGGTATTGTTCTTGGTGGACTTGCTATTGTTGGCGCACTAACTTATTTTCGTAAATGGAAATGGTTGTGGACCGAATGGTTAACCAGCGTTGACCATAAAAAAATTGGTATTATGTATATCCTCGTTGCAATGGTCATGATGTTCCGTGGCTTTGCCGATGCAATTATGATGAGAAGCCAACAAGCTCTCGCCTCTGCCGGCGAAGCTGGTTTCTTACCACCTCATCACTATGATCAGATTTTTACCGCACACGGCGTTATCATGATTTTCTTCATGGCGACCCCTTTCGTTGTAGGTCTGATGAATCTTGTTGTACCTTTACAAATTGGTGCCCGTGATGTGGCCTTCCCTTTCCTTAACTCACTGAGCTTCTGGTTCTTTGTCGTTGGTGTAGTACTCATCAACATTTCTTTAGGTATTGGTGAATTCGCACAAACAGGTTGGTTAGCTTATCCACCACTTTCTGGTTTGGAGTATAACCCAGGAGTCGGGGTAGATTATTGGATATGGAGCTTACAGATATCCGGTATTGGTACGCTTCTAACTGGGGTTAACTTCTTCGCGACTATTCTGCGTATGCGTGCGCCGGGTATGAGCATGATGAAAATGCCAGTATTCTCTTGGGCTGCTTTATGTACTAACGTCCTGATTATTGCTGCATTCCCAATTTTAACAGTTACTATTACGCTATTAACTTTAGACCGCTATCTTGGTACGCACTTCTTTACCAATGATATGGGCGGTAACATGATGATGTACATCAACCTTGTATGGGCTTGGGGTCATCCAGAAGTTTATATCCTTGTTCTGCCTGTATTTGGTGTGTTCTCTGAAGTTACAGCAACATTCTCTAAAAAACGGTTATTCGGTTATACCTCTTTAGTTGGTGCGACTGTCGTTATTACCGTATTGTCATTTATCGTTTGGTTACACCACTTCTTTACTATGGGTTCGGGGGCTAACGTAAACGCCTTCTTCGGTATCGCCACGATGATCATCGCTATACCAACAGGAGTTAAAATCTTTAACTGGCTGTTTACGATGTATCAAGGTCGTATCGAATATAAAAGCCCAATGTTGTGGACTATCGGTTTCCTTATCACCTTCTCTGTTGGGGGGATGACTGGGGTTCTGTTAGCCGTTCCGGGTGCAAACTTTGTTTTACATAACAGCCTATTCTTAATTGCCCACTTCCATAACGTTATTATCGGTGGTGTGGTATTTGGCTGTTTCGCAGGGATGACTTACTGGTTCCCTAAAGCATTCGGTTTCACACTGAATGAGAAATGGGGTATCCGTGCATTCTGGTTCTGGTTTATCGGCTTCTTTATGGCCTTTATGCCACTGTACATTCTTGGCTTTATGGGTATGACTCGTCGTATCAGCCAAAATATCAACCCTGAATTCCATCCAATGTTAATGGTTGCTGCGGGTGGCGCTGCATTGATTGCTATCGGTATCGCTTGTCAAGTTATCCAGATCTACGTAAGTATCCGTGACCGTGATCAAAACCGTGACTTAACGGGCGATCCATGGGGCGGACGTACGCTGGAATGGTCAATTTCCTCACCGGCTCCTTTCTATAACTTTGCCGTTGAACCTAATGTTCAAACTCGTGATGAGTGGTGGGATCAGAAAGAAAAAGGCACAGCCTATCAGCGTCCAACCAAATACGAACCGATCCATATGCCTAAAAATACTGGCGCAGGTGTGATTATTTCAGCATTCAGCTTAGTCCTTGGTTTTGCCATGATCTGGCATATCTGGTGGTTAGCTATTGTTGGTTTCGCTGGCATGATTGTCACTTGGATCGTGAAAAGCTTTGATACAGATGTGGATTACTATGTCCAAGTACCTGAAATTGAAGCTATCGAGAATAAGCATTATGAAGAACTGAAAAAAGCAGGTGTGAAATAATGTCTACTCAAACTGTAAATAACACAAACGCCCATGAACATCATGGGCACCACGATGCAGGAGCGACGAAAGTTTTCGGCTTCTGGATCTATCTAATGAGCGACCTTATCCTGTTTGCCAGCTTATTCGCCACTTATGCGGTGCTTGTTAACGGGATTGCAGATGGTCCTTCAGGTAAAGAGATTTTTAGCTTACCGTTTGTTTTAGTTGAAACCTTCTTACTGCTATTTAGTAGTATCACTTTTGGTTTCGCTATGCTGAGCATGAATAAAGGTAGCGTTAGCCAAGTTAATCTGTGGTTATTTGTTACTTTCTTATTCGGCTTAGGTTTCGTCATCATGGAAGTTTACGAATTCCATGAGCTAATCGCAGAAGGTTATGGCCCAGATCGCAGTGCATTCTTATCTGCATTCTTCGCATTAGTTTCAACGCACGGTCTTCACGTCACTGCGGGTTTAATTTGGATTGTAATTATGATGATCCAAGTATCACGCCGTGGTTTAACTGAAGTTAACCGTACTCGTTTAAGCTGTTTAAGTCTGTTCTGGCACTTCCTTGACGTTGTCTGGATCTGTGTGTTCACCGTAGTTTATCTGATGGGAGCGATGTAATGAGTCATCCAAATACTTCTCCTTCAGGCGCAAGCCACGGCAGTATGAAGTCTTACCTAATCGGCTTTATTCTGTCTGTTATCCTCACCGTTATTCCATTTTGGATGGTGATGGAAGGAACAGCGACACCAGCAACAATTCTCTGGACTGTTGTCGGTATGGCAGTTGTGCAGATTGTGGTTCACTTAGTCTGCTTCTTGCATATGAATACGTCATCAGAAGAGCGCTGGAACGTCGTCGCATTCCTGTTCACACTGCTTATTATCGGCATTGTTGTCGTAGGCTCGTTGTGGATTATGTACAACCTGAACATCAATATGATGATGGATTAAGAGTTGTCGCTATGATTAAGCAATACCTACAAGTCACCAAACCAGGAATTATTTTCGGAAACTTAATTTCTGTAATAGGTGGTTTCCTTCTCGCCTCTAAAGGTGAGATTGACTACCCCCTATTTGTCGCGACTCTACTTGGGGTGTCTCTGGTCGTTGCTTCTGGTTGTGTTTTTAACAACTATATTGACCGTGATATTGACCGTATCATGGAAAGAACGAAGAACCGCCCATTAGTTAAAGGATTAATTGACCCTCGAATTAGCCTGATTTATGCCTCAGTATTAGGTATTGCAGGTGTTGTGCTGCTCTATGTAGCAGCCAACCCGCTTGCAATGTTTATCGCTGTATTTGGTTTTATTATTTATGTTGGGGTTTATAGCCTCTATATGAAGCGTAAATCTGTTTATGGCACACTGATTGGAAGTTTATCTGGCTCTGCTCCCCCTGTTATCGGTTATTGTGCCGTTAGCGGTGAGTTTGATGCAGGCGCGGCAATCCTATTACTTATCTTTAGTTTATGGCAGATGCCTCACTCTTATGCCATTGCTATTTTCCGTTTTAAAGACTACCAAGCAGCTAATATTCCGGTATTACCCGTTATTAAAGGGATCTCAGTCGCTAAACGCCATATCATTCTTTATATTCTGGCATTTATGATTGCAACCTTAATGCTGACATTAGTTGGATATGCGGGCTATAAATATCTAATAGTTGCTTCTGCCGTCAGTATTTGGTGGTTGGGCATGGCTTTATCCGGTTATAAAGCAACCAATGATAAAGTGTGGGCACGAAAATTATTTATTTTCTCTATTGTGGCAATCACTTCATTAAGTGTAATGATGTCGGTTGATCCAACAAGCTCAACAGAAACTGTTTTTGCTTATTTAAGATAATGTATTTACTAAAGTAACCGAAAGACCAGTCAGCCTTCTGACTGGTCTTTTTTTATCCTGTTTCGCGACTAAAGAAGATATCAGTACAGTTTTGACTTTTTTACATCCCATTTATTGATTAACCTCGTTATAAAATGTCATTACAATGGGGTATCAGTAATACGAGGTAATCCATGAATGATAATAAAATGACCCCATTAGAGCGCAAAGCTACATGGGGACTAGGCACTGTCTTTTCTCTTCGCATGCTTGGCATGTTTATGGTACTCCCAGTTTTAACCACCTATGGGCTTCAGCTACAACACGCAACAGAATCTCTCATTGGATTAGCCATCGGTATTTATGGATTAACACAGGCTATATTCCAAATTCCTTTTGGTATTTTCTCTGATAAATTTGGTCGAAAACCTATGATTGTTTTTGGCTTAATTATTTTTATTGTCGGGAGCCTTATTGCAGCTCTTAGCGACAATATTTACGGCATTATTATTGGTCGGGCACTACAAGGTGCTGGCGCTATATCAGCCGCAGTTATGGCTTTACTCTCCGATCTAACTCGAGAACAAAATAGAACAAAAGCAATGGCCTTTATTGGTATTAGCTTTGGGATAACCTTTGCTTTAGCCTTAGTTTTAGGCCCTATTTTAACGCATATTTTTGGTTTACATGGCCTGTTTTGGGGAATTGCTCTACTCGCCTTGGGTGGCATTGTTATTACGCTTTTTACTGTGCCAAATAGCGAACACCCTATTCTTAATCGAGAATCTGGTTTTGTCCGTGGCAGTGTAAAAAAAGTCTTATTTGATGCACAGCTTCTTAAGTTGAATACGGGTATTTTTTCACTACATACTTTATTAATGGCTGCATTTGTTGCCCTTCCTCTAGTTATGAGTAGCGCTGGTTTAGCAAAAGAAAAGCATTGGATTGTTTATCTAGTCACCATGCTAATTGCCTTTATTACTGTACTCCCTTTTATTATCTATGCAGAAAAAAAACGTAAAATGAAACAGGTTTTCTTATTCTGTATCTTTTTACTAATTATCGCTCAAGTTATTTTAATAAGCTCTGGCTCTAGTTTATGGCTAATTATTGCTGGTATTCAGGTCTTTTTTATTGGCTTTAATATTATGGAAGCACTACTACCTTCATTAATCAGTAAAGAAGCACCTGCTGGCTATAAAGGTACAGCAATGGGAATTTATTCCACCAGCCAATTTTTAGGTGTGGCATTAGGCGGTATTTTAGGGGGATGGCTTTATCAGCATTATGATGCACAAATCGTATTTCTGGGCTGTTTAGTGATCGGCATTATTTGGTTTTTGATTAGCTTAACATTACGCCAACCCGCTTATGTCAGTAGCTTACGCGTTGAATTACCTAAAAACCTATCTTCAAGCCAACAACAGAGACTACAACAATTATTTAATCAACAACCGGGGGTTAATGAAGTTGTGATTATGGCTGATGAACAAAGTGCTTATATCAAGGTTGATACTAAACAGACACCGAGAGCAACATTAGAGTCGCTAATCTCTTTAGTTTAAAGGTCGATAAATTGACGGGATAAAATAAAAATGCGCTGGTTTAACAGCGCATTTTTATATGACTCAATAGATAAACAATTAGTCACGGAAGTTATTAAATTGGAATGGCTGCCCTAACTCACCTTCTCTGACTAATTTCATTACGGCTTGTAAATCATCACGTGATTTACCTGTAACACGGACTTGCTCACCTTGAATTTGAGCCTGAACTTTTAATTTACTGTCTTTGATCAACTTAACAATTTTTTTTGCTAAGGCTGTATCAATACCTTGTTTCAACGTGGCTTCTACGCTGTACATTTTTCCACTGTGAGTCATCTCTTCAGGGATATTTAATACCGCACCATCAATCCCTCTTTTTGCCATTTTCTCACGCAGAATATCTAATAATTGTTGAACCTGAAATTCAGATACACTGGTCGTTTTCACTGACTCTGCTTTTTCGTTTAATTCAAAGCTTGCTTCAACGTTACGAAAATCCCAGCGAGTAGTCAGTTCACGTTGCGCGTTTTCTACTGCATTACGCACTTCATGTAAGTCAACTTCAGATACGATATCAAAAGATGGCATTCTTTCTTCCTCAATAAATAAATACAACCCGAATAATAGCTTCTTTTAGAGTTGCAAAAAAGCATTGCACATTCAATAACAAATTTATCCCTTTTATTTCCTCTTATAGTAAAGCGCAAACATACATTAAACAGGAAAGTGTAATCAATGTTATAATTTTAACTTAATAGTCTAATAAGCGTCAGTAGCCATCTTGCGCTATTACGATTTGCAAAAAGAGGCACAATGAAAATTACCGTTTTAGGATGTGGTTCGATTGGTAAACTTTGGGTTGCCGCTTTAACACTTCAGTCTCATGAAGTACAAGGTTGGCTAAGAGTGCCACAGCCTTTTTTAGACGTAAGTGTTGATAACATTAATGGTGAGCCTTTTTATCAGCGTATTACTGCAAATCAACTTGAATGGTTAAAGCAGAGCGAATTATTAATTGTTTGCTTAAAATCTTGGCAAGTATCAGATGCTGTTAATGCACTATTACCTTATCTTTCTGCACAATGTCCGATTTTACTCATTCATAATGGTATGGGTACTGCCGATGAATTAACAGCAACACAACACCCCATTATCAGACCTATATTACAAGGCATTATTACTCATGGTGCTTATCAACAAGGGCAAGATGTTATTCATACAGCAACAGGAATAACACATATAGGTCCATTAAATCATGCGGCTCAACAATATAGCTATTTAGCAGAAACCTTGCATCATGCATTGCCTGATGTCGCTTGGCATAATGATATCCATACCATTAGTTGGCTAAAACTTGCAGTTAATTGTGTTATCAATCCTCTTACCGTTTATTATCAATGCCGTAATGGTGATTTATTGCGTTATCCTGAGCATATTCAAAAAGTATGCGACGAAGTTTATCAAGTGATGGAACGTGAGGGAGTCGTACCAACGTCTCAAGCTCACCTTCATGGCTATATTATTGATACCATAGAACAAACTGCAAATAATTATTCTTCTATGTATCAAGATGTGAAATATCAACGCCATACAGAGATTGACTATATTACGGGTTATTTATTACGTCGAGCTTCAGAACAAGGGCTTGTATTGCCAGAAAATAACCGCCTTTTTCAATTTATTAAACAACAGGAAGGCAATTATGACCATATCAGCGCTCATCTGCCTAGCTAATGGAAGCGAAGAGACCGAAGTCGTCACTACCGTAGATTTACTGGTAAGGGCTGGGATTAATGTCGTACTTGCAAGTGCAGAAAATGATGTTGATGATCTTATTATCACTTGTTCTCGTGGTATTAAACTTGTCGCCGATGCGCCTCTAGTTCGTGTTGTTGATCATCACTATGACGTTATTATTCTCCCCGGTGGATTACAAGGTACTGAAACATTGAGAGATAGCCCTTTAGTGGTCGAAAAAGTACGTCGCATGCACAGTGAAAATAAACTTGTCGCAGCCATCTGTGCAGCACCGGCAATGATCCTTGAGTCTCATAATATTTTTCCCATCGGCAACATGACAGGTTTTCCTGCATTAAAAGATAAAATATCACCGAAAAAATGGGTTGATTATCGAGTCTATTTTGATGAAAGAGTCAATTTAATTACTAGCCAAGCACCCGCAACATCTATCGATTTTGCACTAAAAATTATCGAACGCTTAAAAGGTAAAGAAGCTGCTGCTGATGTCGCCAAACAACTCGTATTACCACCCGGTATTTATAATTACCAAGATGAATTTACTGGGTTCGGGGATAGATAGATAATAAAAGCCACTATATTGAACTGTTCTAACATATTAGACTGCTCAATATAGTGGCTTTTTTTATTCCTGATAACTAAAGATTATCGCACTACTTTTTACGATACACTTTTACGTTTTCAAAACCTTGCTCACGTAAATAAAGCGCTTGTAAACGGCTCATCATACCGCGATCACAATACAGTAAATAGGTTTTAGTTTTATCTAAATCACCAAACTGAGTGCTTAATTTATAGAAAGGTAATTCTTTAACATCAATGCCATCCATTTTTAATGGTGATGTTTCTTGTTCTTCAGGGGAGCGAATATCAAGAATAACGTCATTTGCACCGAACTCAGAGACCATTTCAACTTCTGTCACTTGTTGTACAGTTTCTTCGGCTATACGGCGAATATCCATATTCTTGGCATTTTCAACAACGTTATCAAGAATAGAAAAATCAAATTTCTCTTCTTCCGCTTCGATCTTCGCTTTGACGGCTTTCACTGTTGGGCTTTTTGAAATTACCCCACAAAATTCTGGCATTGTGCGAGCAAAATCTTCTGTGCCAATTTGGCGAGCAATATTGATAATGTTCTCTTTATCATGCGTGATAAGAGGACGTAAAATTAACGTATCTGTCGCATTATCAATTAAACGCAAATTAGTTAAGGTCTGGCTAGAAACTTGGCCTAATGCTTCGCCAGTCACAATTGCTTGAACACCATAACGCTCTGCCACTCTTGATGCTGCACGTACCATCATACGTTTTAATACAACACCCATTTGACCATCATCGACTTTTTCTAAGATTTCTGCGACAACAGGTTCAAAATCAACAGCAACGAAATGCACTTTATGTGAACGACCAAAACGGTTCCATAAATAATGCGCAACTTGTTTAACGCCAATTTCGTGTGCAGAACCGCCTAAGTTAAAGAAACAATAGTGAACTCGGCTACCACGACGCATTAACATATAGCTTGATACACCTGAGTCATAGCCACCAGAGATCAGTGATAAGACATCTTCTTGCGTACCAATTGGAAAACCACCAATACCTTCATAGCGCGCATTGACTAAAATAAGTTTATCATCTTCAATTTCTAAATTAATGGTGACATCTGGACGCGTTAATTTCACTTTTGCACTTTCAACATGTTGGTTAAAACCACCACCAACATAACGCTCAACTTCATTTGAAGTAAAACTGTGCTTACCACGACGTTTGGCACGAACACAAAATGTTTTGTTTTCAACTAAATGCTTAAATGCCGCAAAAGTTTGCTCAAAAATATTATGTAAGTCGGTATAAGGATGTTCTTCGACTTGTAAAATGTGATGAATACCAGGAATGCGTGTTAATGCATCACATACTGCTTCACTTTTACTTTCGTCTTTACTCACAACCACAATGTTATCCCAATTACGGACAACTGTGATTTCATCGCCGATTGAATTTAATACATTACGGATATTGCTAGTGAGAATTTTGATAAAACGTATACGAACTGATTGGCTTTTGATCGTAATTTCGGGGAATAATTTAATAATAAACTTCATAGTCAATGGTCATAGGTTATTAAGTAGAAACATAAACTACAGTGATGTAAATTGACTGGAGTTTATAAAAGTCACAAAGTATATCACCAATATTTAGGGCTCACCCGCAAAAATCATCGACTGAATAAGAAATTTTCATCTTACTTGTAGTAAGATGATGACTATTATTCAGCGCTAACATGCTTTATTATCAAAAATATTATGGCTAAGAAAACGACTCCAATTAACGAAGACATCTCACAAGCACCAAGTTTCGAAGCATCCATGCAAGAACTTGAGCAAATCGTAAACCGTTTAGAATCCGGTGAACTCCCTTTAGAAGAAGCGCTTAATGAGTTTGAACATGGCGTTCGTCTAGCCCGTGTTGGACAAAAAACATTACAAGACGCTGAACAGCGTGTTCGTATTCTTCTAAAAGAAGACGATAATGCAACTCCTGATGATTTTATCCAAGAGGCAGAATAATTGAGTAACGCAACTTCAAGTACGGATGCGTTCCGTCATAAATTAGATTCCGCCCACCAGCGTGTTGATGATGCATTAAACCAAGCGCTATCAGCTTTACCATTCACTGACATGCCTCTAGGTAAAGCCATGCATTATGGCGCTCTTTTAGGTGGCAAGCGCTTACGCCCTTTTCTTGTTTATGCTGTTGGCGAAATGTTTAAAGTCCCTGCACTAAACCTTGATGCACCCGCTGCCGCAATAGAATGTATTCACGCATATTCCCTTATTCATGACGATTTACCTGCGATGGATGATGATGATTTGCGCCGCGGTAAACCAACATGTCATATTGAATTCGGTGAAGCCAACGCTATTTTAGCAGGTGATGCACTACAAGCTCTGGCTTTTGAGATCTTAGCAAAAAATCCAATGCCTGATGTTGCAATAACTGATCGCGTTGCAATGATTGCTGAATTAGCAACAGCTAGCGGGCTTGCAGGTATGTGTGGTGGTCAAGCTCTTGATCTTGAAGCAGAAGATAAATCGATTGATCTCGCATCTCTTGAAAAAATCCATTTACACAAAACAGGTGCGTTAATTCGTGCGGCTGTTCGTTTAGGCGCCTTTAGTGCAGGCTCTAAAGGCCATGATGTATTACCTGCATTAGATAAATATGCTCATTCCATTGGCCTTGCCTTTCAAGTGCAAGATGACATTTTAGATGTCATTGGCAGTACTGAAGAAACAGGAAAACGTCAAGGTAGCGACCAAGAATCAGGAAAAAGCACCTATCCTGCACTCCTTGGGTTAGAGCAAGCTCAAAAGAAAGCACAGGAATTGTATAACGAAGCACTGGATGCCTTAGCGTTTCTTGAGCAATACGAGTACGATACAACCACGCTTAAACAATTAGCGAGTTTTATCGTCGAACGGAAAAACTAATAACAAATAAAGAGAGCAGCTTACCTGTTCTTTCCCTATTACAAGTGATTAATTAATAGGCATCACATGAGCATTGATATCGAAAAATATCCCACATTGGCGTTGGTTGAAACACCAGAAGATTTGCGCCTATTACCAAAAGAGAGTTTACCTAAACTCTGTGATGAGCTAAGGCTATTTCTTCTTAACAGTGTCAGCCGCTCAAGTGGTCACTTCGCCTCAGGTTTAGGTGCTATTGAGTTAACAGTTGCTCTTCATTACGTCTATAAAACCCCTTTTGATAACCTTATATGGGATGTGGGTCATCAGGCATATCCTCATAAAATCTTAACAGGTCGCCGTGACCGCATTGATACAATTCGCCAAAAAAATGGATTACATCCTTTCCCTTGGCGTGAAGAGAGCGAATACGACAAACTTTGTGTCGGTCACTCTTCAACCTCTATCAGTGCAGGTTTAGGTATGGCTGTTGCCGCTGAACAAGAAAAACTGAATAGAAAAACAGTTTGTGTCATTGGTGATGGTGCAATTACTGCGGGTATGGCTTTTGAAGCAATGAACCACGCAGGTGATATTGAACCAGATATGCTCGTTGTTCTTAATGATAACGAGATGTCGATTTCAGAAAACGTTGGTGCGTTGAATAATCACCTTGCACAATTGTTGTCTGGCAAACTGTATACTACCTTGCGTGAAGGCGGAAAAAAGGTTTTCTCTGGCCTTCCACCAATTAAAGAATTACTGAAAAAGACAGAAGAACATATCAAAGGCATGGTCGTTCCTGGCACCATGTTTGAAGAATTAGGATTTAACTATATCGGCCCAGTTGATGGTCATGATGTTATTGCGCTAGTACAAACACTCGCAAATATGCGTGATCTAAAAGGCCCTCAGCTTCTGCATATTATGACTAAAAAAGGTCGAGGATATGCACCTGCTGAACGTGATCCTATTAGCTGGCACGCTGTACCTAAATTTGATCCACAAGCAGGTACATTACCTAAAAGCCCTAATGCACGACCTACATTTTCCAAAATTTTTGGTGACTGGTTATGTGAAGAAGCCTTAACCGATCCAAAACTGATGGCAATTACCCCAGCTATGCGTGAAGGCTCTGGTATGGTGCGCTTCTCAAAAGAATACCCATCACAATATTTTGATGTTGCGATCGCAGAACAACATGCCGTTACCTTTGCGGCTGGTTTAGCTATTGGTGGTTATAAGCCGATTGTCGCTATCTACTCAACATTCTTACAACGCGCTTACGACCAAGTTATCCATGATATTGCCATTCAAAAACTGCCTGTTTTATTTGCTATTGATCGTGGCGGTATTGTGGGAGCAGATGGCCAAACTCACCAAGGTGCTTTTGATCTCTCATTCTTACGCTGTCTTCCTAATATGGTCATTATGGCGCCAAGTGATGAAAATGAGTGTCGCCAAATGCTTCATACTGGTTATCACTATCAGGATGGCCCTGTTGCTGTACGCTATCCAAGAGGCTCTGGTGTTGGTGCGCAATTGCAACCACTTAGTCCACTACCTATGGGTAAAGGTATTATTCGTCGCCAAGGCAAAGGTATTGCGATCCTAAACTTTGGTACATTACTACCAGAAGCATTAGAAGTCGCTGAAAAACTTGATGCAACTGTGGCGGATATGCGTTTTATCAAGCCTCTTGATAAATCACTTATCCTTTCTCTGGCAGAACAGCATGACATGTTGGTAACACTAGAAGAGAATGCCATTATGGGTGGGGCTGGCAGTGGTGTTAATGAGTTACTCATGCAAGAGCGTTGCTTAGTACCTGTCTTAAACTTAGGTATACCTGATCTGTTTGTGCCACAAGGTGGACAAGAAGAGATCAGAGCTGACTTAGGATTAGATGCAGAAGGTATTGAGAAATCAATTAACGCTTATCAAGCTAAATAATTCTATTATCATTTAAATCGCTCCGACTTTCCTGAGTTGGAGCGATTATTAAAAAGACTCGCCACTTCTTATCTTACTTTATTTAAAAAATTATCCTTGCTTGCATTCTATATTTCATTCTTTTCAAGCTTTGTTGAATGTCACATTTTTATGAAATTCACTGAAAACAACCACTTCATCTCTTGAATCAATTCAGCGTTAATTTATTCAATCAGTTAGATTTTTCTTTCTTTTTGTTTACCAACGAAACGTTTCGATCATGCTCACAATATGAATAAATCAAACTTGTTTTCCCACTTTTCTTTTCTACTATATAGACAGCGAAACGTTTCGCTGAGGAGAAAACATGAAAAAAGGTATATTACTTAATAGTCCCATTTCGAGTGTCATTTCACGTTTAGGACACACTGACAAAATCACTATTGCAGATGCCGGATTACCTATTCCCTCCTCTGTTGAACGTATTGATCTTGCTCTCACTCAAGGGATCCCTGACTTTATGTCCGTGTTGCAAACAATCACTCATGAGATGCAAGTTGAAGCCATCATGCTGGCGGAAGAAATTAAAACCATCAATCCCTCTCTTTTTAATGAAATCATCTCTTATCTCCATTTATTAGAACAAGAGCAAAAGAAGCCTATTCAAATAATCTATGTTTCACATGAAGCATTTAAAAAACAACTCACTGAAAATAAAGCTGTTATTAGAACCGGTGAATGTACCCCTTATGCCAATATTGTGCTGTTTTCTGGTGTGACTTTCTGAGGACAATATGAAACCTTTACTTGAACTTAAAGATATTGATAAGTCATTTCCCGGTGTAAAAGCACTATCTGGCGCGACGTTACGAATTTATCCTGGTCGAGTGATGGCTTTAGTCGGTGAAAATGGTGCTGGCAAATCAACACTGATGAAAGTGCTTACTGGCATTTATAAAAAAGATGCTGGTGAAATCATTTATCAAGGTGAAAGTTGTACTTTCAATGGTCCTAAATCTTCTCAAGAAGCAGGGATCGGCATTATTCACCAAGAGCTTAACCTTATACCTGAATTAACTATCGCAGAAAATATTTTCTTAGGTCGTGAGTTTACTCGTGCTTTTGGTGCTATCGATTGGAAGAAAATGTATGCAGAGGCTGATAAGTTATTAGCTCGATTAAACCTAGCTTACAGTAGCCACCGTTTAGTGTCTGAATTATCGATTGGTGATCAGCAAATGGTGGAAATCGCCAAGGTACTTAGTTTTGGTTCCAAAGTGATTATTATGGATGAACCAACAGATGCATTAACTGACACAGAAACTGAATCTCTGTTTAGTGTTATTCGTGAACTAAGAGATCAAGGTTGTGGCATTGTTTATATCTCACATCGCTTAAAAGAGATCTTTGAGATCTGCGATGATGTGACAGTCCTGCGAGATGGTCAGTTTATTGGTGAAAAACCTGTTGCCTCATTAAAAGAAGATACTCTGATTGAAATGATGGTTGGTCGTAAGTTAGAAGACCAATACCCTCGAATTAATATCCCTCAAGGAAAAACTAAACTTAACGTCATTAACCTCAGTGGCGAAGATGTTCACGATGTCAGTTTCTCATTACATGAAAGCGAAATTCTTGGCATTTCAGGTTTAATGGGAGCGGGTCGTACTGAATTAATGAAAATTATCTACGGTGCATTACCTAAAACTAATGGCACCGTTGAGTTAGATGGTAAACCCTGCCAAATAAAAAAACCAGTTGAAGGATTGGAACAAGGCATTGTTTACATCTCTGAAGATAGAAAGCGTGATGGTTTAGTACTTGGCATGTCAGTAAAAGAAAATATGTCTCTGACGGCACTTCGCTATTTTAGCCGTGGCATGGGTGTGCTTAATCATAAAGAAGAGCAACTTACCGTCGGTGATTTTATTAAATTATTCAATATAAAAACCCCTTCAATGGATCAAACCATAGGTTTTTTATCAGGGGGAAATCAACAGAAAGTGGCTATCGCAAGAGGCCTGATGACTCGCCCTAAAGTACTTATTCTTGATGAGCCCACTCGTGGCGTTGATGTGGGCGCTAAAAAAGAAATTTATCAGCTAATTAATAAATTTAAACAAGAAGGATTAAGCATCATCTTAATTTCTTCTGAAATGCCAGAGGTAATGGGAATGAGTGACCGTATTTTGGTTATGCATGAAGGTCGTATTAGCGGTGAGTTTTCCGCTCACAATGTCACACAAGAAATGCTAATGGCAGCGGCTGTTGGTAAACAATATGACGCTAAAGTAGGAGTTTGATATGAGCACGAATTCAATTCCAGCGTCAAAACGTTGGTTCTCAAAAGCTTGGCTATTAGAGCAAAAATCGCTGATTGCATTGCTACTTCTGATTGTTGTGGTTTCCACACTCAGTCCTAACTTCTTTACCTTAAACAATATTTTCAACATCCTCCAACAAACATCAGTTAATGCCATTATGGCGGTTGGCATGACGCTGGTTATTTTAACCTCTGGTATCGACTTATCTGTTGGTTCATTGCTTGCATTAACAGGTGCCGTTGCTGCTTCGATGGTTGGTGCAGATGTTAATGCGCTTGTTGCTGTTGTTGGGGCATTGGCATTAGGTGCAGCTATTGGTGGTGTTACCGGGATTATCGTTGCTAAAGGTAAAGTTCAAGCCTTTATTGCTACGTTAGTCATGATGTTATTACTACGCGGTGTTACTCGTGTCTATACAGACGGCAGCCCAATTAATACCGGATTTAGCGATAATGCTGATCTGTTTAGTTGGTTTGGTATTGGTCGCCCATTTGGTATTCCAACGCCAATTTGGCTCATGATGATTGTCTTTTTGAGTGCATGGTATTTATTACATCACACACGTTTAGGTCGCTATATCTACGCACTAGGGGGTAATGAATCTGCCACTCGCTTATCCGGTATTAGTGTCGATAAAATTAAAATCATCGTTTATTCATTATGTGGTTTATTAGCCGCCCTTGCGAGTGTTATTGAAGTTGCTCGACTTTCATCAGCACAGCCAATGGCCGGTAATGGCTATGAGCTAGATGCGATTGCCGCCGTTGTTCTGGGAGGCACCAGTCTTGCGGGTGGTAAAGGTCGTATTATCGGTACATTAATTGGTGCACTTATTCTAGGATTCTTAAATAATGCACTGAATTTATTAGGAATATCATCAAATTATCAAATGATAGTAAAAGCAGTGGTCATCTTACTTGCTGTTTTAGTAGATAACAAAAAATAACGCTCTATTCTCTTAATCCGAACCCCGACAGGAACTTATATTATGAAACTGAAAAAAATGGCGACACTTCTTTCTGTTGTTGCATTAAGCGCCACAATCAGCGCCAACGCATTTGCCAAAGAATCGATCGCGCTTGTTATCTCAACACTTAACAATCCTTTCTTTGTCACCATGAAAGACAGTGCGCAGAAAGAGGCAAATAGATTAGGCTACGACCTTGTTGTTCTAGATTCTATGGACAACCCAGCTAAAGAGCTTGCTAACGTGCAAGATCTGACAGTGAAAGGGACACGTTTAATGCTTATTAACCCAACAGATTCAGATGCTGTGGGTAATGCAGTTATTTTAGCTAATAAAGCCAAAATCCCAGTGATCACCTTAGACCGTGTTGCCAACAAAGGTGAAGTCGTCAGCCACGTCGCTTCAGATAACCGCCTTGGTGGTAAAATGGCAGGTGATTATATTGCTGAGAAAGTTGCTAATGATGCCAAAGTTATTCAACTCGAAGGGATCACAGGAACATCTGCATCTCGTGAACGTGGTGAAGGCTTTAAACAAGCCGTTGATGCCCATAAACTGAATGTACTTGCAAGCCAACCTGCTGATTTTGACCGTACAAAAGGTCTTAACGTGATGCAAAATCTGTTAACTGCGTATCCTGCGGTTCAAGCTGTGTTTGCACAAAATGATGAAATGGCATTAGGTGCATTACGTGCGTTACAAACCGCTGGTCGTACCGATGTGTTAGTGGTTGGTTTCGATGGCACAGATGATGGGATCAAAGCAGTAAACCGTGGCATGTTAGGTGCAACCATTGCTCAACGTCCAGATCAAATTGGTATTATCGGCATTCAGACTGCAGATAAAATTCTCAAAGGTGAGAAAGTGGATGCAACAATCCCAGTCGAACTTGAGTTAGTTATTAAACAATAACAACAATAAATGCCACGGAGTGATATTGCTCCGTGGTAGCTTTAATCATTAAAACACGTTTTTACAAGGATAAAGGCTATGACAACACCTCGCCTTGCTGTTCTAGGTAGTATTAATGTTGACCACATTATGAATATTTCACAATTTCCAAAACCAGGTGAAACCATTATTGGTCATCAATACAAAATAGCCTTTGGTGGTAAAGGTGCAAACCAAGCTGTTGCTTGTGGTCGCAGTGGCGCCGATATTACCTTTATTGCTTGTGTCGGTGATGATGCGATTGGCAGTGAGATAATCTCACAACTTAACACAGATAATATTCATATCGATGCAATTAGTATTATTCCGCAAACACCTACAGGTGTTGCGATGATCCTTGTTAATGAGCAAGGTGAAAATGTAATTAGCATTATTGCAGGTGCTAACGGTGCACTAACACCTATACATCTTGAGCAATATCATCATGTTATTGAACACGCTGATGCCTTACTGATGCAATTAGAATCACCGTTAGAGACTGTTTTTGAAGCCGCAAAACTGGCAAAATCACATCAAACTAAAGTCATTTTAAATCCCGCACCAGCACAAACTTTATCTGATGAATTTCTGAGTTTTATTGATGTTATCACTCCAAATGAGACAGAAGCCGAAATATTAACAGGCGTTTCTGTGCATGATGAAGCGGGTGCGGCAAAAGCTGCCGATATTTTACATCGTAAAGGCATCAAGCAAGTCCTTATCACTTTGGGTAGCCGTGGTGTATGGTTTAGTGAACAAGGAAAAGGCATGATAATTCCTGGATTTCGTGTCGATGCTGTTGATACCATTGCTGCAGGTGATACATTTAACGGTGCATTTGTCACTGCAATATTAGAAGGGAAACCTTCCGTTGAGGCTATCCGTTTTGCTCACGCAGCAGCTGCCATTGCAGTTACACGTCATGGTGCGCAATCTTCTGTTCCTTGGCGTCATGAAATCGAATCATTTTTAGCAGAGCGAGCATAGTACTTTGGCAACAATGAAAGATGTCGCCCGTTTGGCGGGCGTTTCGACATCAACTGTTTCTCACGTAATCAATAACAATCGTTATGTTAGTGAAGGTATTCGTAAAAAGGTTAACGACGCTATCGAAACCTTAAATTACGCGCCTTCTGCTTTAGCACGCAGTTTAAAAATGAACTGTACTCATACTATTGGCATGTTAGTGACAGCCAGTAGTAACCCGTTCTATGCAGAAGTTGTGCGTGGCGTTGAACGCAGTTGTTACGAAAAAGGTTATAGCCTTATTTTGTGTAACACTGAAGGAGATTACGAACGCATGGATAGTAGCCTTGAAACATTGCTACAAAAACGTGTTGATGGCTTATTATTGATGTCAACAGAAGCCAGAGCGCCCTCTCATGAAGTGCTAAATCGTTATCCTCGTTTACCTATGGTTATGATGGATTGGTCTCCCTTTGAATATGGGGGCGATATTATTCAAGATAACTCTCTGCTTGGGGGAGAAATTGCAACCAATTATCTAATTAAAAAAGGCTTTACTGAGATTGCGTGTATTGCAGGCCCTCAAGATAAACTTCCTGCCAAACATCGTTTACAAGGTTATTACAATGCAATGCAAAAAGCAGGATTAGCTATCCGAGAAGAGTTTGTGTTAACAAGCGATTTTGAATTTGCGGGTGGATTTAGCGCAATGCAAAAATTACTCTCACTTTCTGTCTTACCACAAGCTGTTTTTACCTGTAATGACGCGATGGCTGTTGGTGCTTATCAAGCTATTTATCAAAAAGGTTTGCGTGTACCTGATGATATTTCAGTGATGGGTTATGATGATATCGACCTAGCCTCTTATATGATCCCTCCTCTTTCTACGATCCACCAACCCAAAGATGAATTAGGTAAACTCGCTGTCAGCCAATTATTACATCGCATGGAAAATATCGATGCAAAAGACAATGTTCTGGTACTTACACCCAAACTTATAGAACGTGGTTCGGTGAGTAACTTTGTAAAATCACAATAAGAAAAGTAACACTATTATTGATAATGCTCTCTTTTAAGGTGAGGGCATTTATTTTTAGTTGTATTTATAAAATTATTACCTTTATATCAAGTGGTTAAGTAAAATTTAAAATCAATTTTATTTGTCTTTATTTTCTATTTAACGCGCTATATCTAATCTACTTTCCCTCTCTCGTTATGTCATAACCGGTGAAAGATGCAAATTTCCATCAAATCCATTATACTGTCGCCCTTTCACATTATCAGAAGCAGTACCACTTCGGAGACTGCTTAGAACTTTTCACTCTTAAACGATAATGTGTCCTTTAATTTATGGGGCAAGTGTTATCCTCATTGTGACGATTAATCACTCCCCATTTTGATAAAATTTGAGAGTATTATTATGTCATTACCTTCTTGTCCTAAGTGCAGTTCAGAATACACCTATAAAGATGGTGCAATGTATGTTTGCCCTGAATGCGCACACGAGTGGAACGATGAAGAACCCGTTATTGATAACGATGAGTTAGTGGTTAAAGATGCTAACGGCAATCTATTAGCTGATGGTGATTCAGTAACTGTGATTAAAGATCTCAAAGTCAAAGGTAGCTCAACCATGCTTAAAATTGGTACTAAAGTAAAAGGTATCCGTTTAGTGGAAGGCGACCATAATATTGATTGTAAAATTGATGGCTTTGGACCAATGAAGTTGAAATCTGAATTTGTTAAGAAAAACTAAGAATAACAGATTATTGATACTATCTTTGTTGATATATCTAGATGTTATCGCATTCTGAAAGGCGCTTATAGAGCGCCTTTTAAATTGAGATAGGCTTACTGATCAGACTCACTGAAATGATCAAACCCTTTAAGATTAGGGTAAACATCTTTACCATCTCGTAAATAACGAATACCTTCAGCGATCGGCATAATTTGCCCTATACAATGAAAATCTGCGCCTGTATGTGCTAATGCAATCTCTAACGCGCCACGGTTGATTTCTGGCACCGTAAAACATAATTCATAATCTTCACCACCACTTAATGCCCAAATCTCCGCTTGTTCTTCACTCACTTGCGCTTTCATCGCTGGCGAATAAGGTAATGCATCTAAATTTAAGTGAGCCCCACAACCACTTGCGGTGAGAATATGACCTAAGTCTGAAATTAACCCATCAGAAATATCAATCGCAGATGTCGCTAAATGGCGCAATGCTTGACCTTGTAATAAACGAGGCTGAGGACGCAAATGCCTTGCAACAAAATAATCACTATGCTCTTTTTCTGTTGGTTGTAATCTATTTTGTAATACAGCAAGTCCCGCTGCACTATCGCCTAAAAACCCAGTGACATAGATCCAGTCACCAATTTTAGCGCCGGAACGAAGTAATGCCGTTCCTTGCGGTACAAGTCCTTGTATGGTAATCGTTAAACTTAAAGGACCACGAGTGGTATCACCACCAATTAGCTGGATCGCGTAGTAATCAGCCAAAGCAAAGAAAGAACGACTAAATGCCTCAAGCCATTCACTGTTTATATCAGGAAGTGTTAACGCTAATGAAGCCCAAGAAGGATCTGCACCAACGGCAGCTAAATCACTAATATTTACAGCAAGTGCTTTATAGGCTAAATCTTCAGGTGAGATAGAAGGAAGGAAGTGAATACCACTCACTAAAGTATCAGTGCTAATAGCGACTTGTTGCTTTTCCGGTACCGTCAATATTGCGCAATCATCCCCAATTCCTGTACTTACATCTTTTCGTTTTACAGGCTGTGAAGTGAAATATTGCTTAATAAGGGAGAATTCACCACAAGGCATTATCTATTTCCTATTGAGCTATGCATACTAGACTAGCTTTATTAAACAAAAGGCCGGAATTACCGGCCTTGAATTATTTACCATAAAGGAAACGTGAAAAACATTATTTTTTACGTACAGTTGGTGCAGCTTTATCAAGCACGCCATTAACAAATTTATGGCTATCGTCAGCACCAAATACCTTAGCCAGTTCAATCGCTTCGTTAATCGCAACTTTGTAAGGAACATCTTCACGGAAGCTTAGTTCAAACATTGCTAAACGTAAAATTGCTTTTTCAACTTGACCTAATTCTTCGAGTTGGCGGGATAAATAAGGTTCCATCGCCTTATCTAAACGTGTTGCATTAATGGCAACCCCCACTAAAAGCTCACGAAAATAAGCAATATCTACACCTTGGGTATCCTGCTCGGATAAAAACTCCAATTCCACATCCGCGATGTCATTTCCGGATAATTGCCATGAGTAGATAGCTTGCACAGCACACTCACGAGCACGACGACGAGCAGCAGGTTTCACAAAATTCCCCTTAAGTTAAAACAGATGATTAGCCTTTTATGGCTTTAAGTACATTGATCATTTCAAGTGCTGTCATTGCCGCTTCAGCACCTTTGTTACCCGCTTTAGTTCCAGCGCGTTCGATAGCCTGTTCAATACTTTCCGTTGTTAATACACCAAAAGTCACAGGGATCTCACTTTGCATTGCAACTTGAGATAAACCAGAACTACATTCGCCAGCAACGTATTCAAAATGTGCGGTTCCACCACGGATAACAGTACCTAGTGCGATAACTGCATCGTATTTGTCGCTTTCTGCTAATGCTTTAACAGTTAATGGCAACTCATAAGCGCCTGGAACCCAAACGACGGTAATATTTTCAGAGGAAACTTGTCCAATACGTTCTAATGCATCAACAGCACCTTCTAATAGGCTGTCATTGATAAAGTTATTAAAACGGGCAATTGCAATTGCTACGCGTGCGTTTGGCGCCGCGACAACACCTTTGATTACGTTCATAGGTTACCTTTTTCTCCTATCCGCGGGGCGCGGATTTTATCATATTCTTTCCTTTTCTGCGCTCTGTTTTATTATTACACAGTAAAGGAGCCAAAAACCCTTGATAAATCAAGGCATTTAGTTGGCTGATAACGATGTCGTAACGACAGGAAATAACACACACGGCGCCATTTTACTACAAATAGCGCCGTAGACACACTTATTTGCGTCTATTAATAACGAGGTTTTAAACAAACTCTAATATCAGAGCCAATCTGTTGAAGAGAATCTACTGTAAATTCAGGTGCTTCGGATAATGATGAAAGGGGAGAAAGTGCAAATAAACCTCGTGCATCATCCCCTAAAATTTTAGGTGCGATATAGATAATAAGTTCATCAACAAGTCCGGCTTCTAATAATGCGCCAGCAAAATGCGCCCCACTTTCAACCCATACGGTATTGATATTGCGTTTACCCAATTGCATCATTAATAAAACTAAATCCACACCACTATTTTTGCCATTCGTTGGTAATAAGATCTCTGATACATTGCCTTGCCAGTCACTTGGCTGTAATTTTGTGCGCGCCAGCCAGCATTCGCCTTCAATTTGAGTGATTTTATGATTTTCAGTCACTCTATTTTGGCTATCAGCAACAATGCGAATAGGTTGGCGTAGCGTTTCTTCAGGATAAAGCGCTTTAATTTCATCTGAAAGCTCATCCCAACGTACATTCATAGAAGGGTTGTCAGCAAGCACTGTTGCACTTGTTGTTAAAATAGCACTAGCTTGAGCTCGGAAATTTTGTACATCTCGACGAGATGCTTTAGAGGTTATCCATTGACTTTCACCTGATGCTAACGCCGTTTTACCATCTAAAGATGCACCTAATTTTAACTGAATGTAGGGAAAGCCTGTTCTCATTCGTTTAAAAAAACCAACATTCAGTTTTTCAGCTTCTTGCATTAATATGCCATGTGAGACATCAATGCCCGCTGATAGTAATTTATGCAATCCACGACCTGCAACTTGAGGATTAGGATCTTGCATCGCAGCAACAACGCGTTTTACCCCTGCATTAATCAAAGCATCAGCGCAAGGTGGTGTTTTACCGAAATGGCTACAAGGCTCAAGCGTAACATAAGCTGTTGCCCCTTTTGCTTTATCTCCTGCCATTTTTAACGCGTTGACTTCAGCATGAGGACCACCAGCATGATGATGATAACCTTCACCAACAATCTCCCCTTCTTTTACAATCACACACCCCACATTAGGATTAGGCGATGTTGTAAAACGACCTAATGCTGCGAGCTCAATGGCTCGACGCATATAGTGTTCATCATGCAGGCTTTCATTTTCACTTGAATTGTTGCTGTTGTTATTTATCATAATAATTACATGTAATTTTATTATTTATCGTTATTTTTCAAATCATTAAATAAAGCGCTGAATTAATGTATTAATCCTGTAATTTTGCAATTTCTTCACCAAAATCACGGATATCTTCAAAACTACGATAAACAGAAGCAAAGCGAATATAAGCTACTTTATCGAGTTTCTTTAGCTGTTCCATAACAAAATTGCCAATTTCTTTTGAGGGGATCTCTCTTTCGCCCGTCGCTCTTAGTTGTGATTTGATATGGCTTATCGCAGCTTCAACATCATCTGAACTCACTGGACGCTTTTCTAATGCTTTAAGCATACCTCGACGAAGTTTCTCTTCATCAAAAGGTTCACGTATTTCATCACTTTTCACAACACGAGGCATCACTAACTCTGCTACTTCAAAGGTAGTAAAACGTTCATGACAGACAAGACATTGGCGACGACGGCGCACTTGTGAACCATCACCAACCAGTCTGGAATCAATTACCTTGGTATCTACGGCTCCACAAAATGGGCAATGCATAGTTATTCCTACTTTTGACAATACTCATAAACAGTGTACCTGTTCAGTGAACAAAAAACACCCTGTCAGTATACACTGGCAGGGTGTTTGCGATGTTTTATCAGAAAACGCTCTATTATGGTAAGAGTGTTGTCTGATCGGCACCCTCTTTTTCCACTTTTTGTACAATCAAGTGTTCACGTTTCATTCCCATTTTAAGTGCTAATGCAGAAGCCACATAAATAGAAGAAATAGTACCGATTGAAACACCAATTAACATAACTAAAGAGAAGCCCTGAAGCATTGAACCACCAAAGATATACAGCATTAATACAACCAATAATGTTGTTGCTGATGTCATGATGGTACGGCTTAATGTCTGTGTAAGAGAAACGTTCATAATTTCATATGGTGTTCCTCGACGAATCTTACGGAAATTCTCACGAATACGGTCTGATACAACAATACTATCGTTCAGTGAGTAACCAATAACAGACATCAATGATGCGACAATGGTTAAGTCAACTTCTATGTGGAACAGTGAAAGCACACCAAGTGTGATCACCACGTCATGCGCAAGTGCAATAACCGCACCCAATGCTAAACGCCACTCAAAACGGAATCCAACATAGATAAGAATACAGATAAGTGCGGATAACAACGCCATTGCACCTGTTTGAGCCAATTCACTCCCCACACTTGGCCCAACAAACTCAATACGTTTTACCACCGCATCGTTATCAACTTCAGCATTGATAACATCGATAACTTTCTTACCTAATTCTTGACCAGCCTGTCCTTCAACAGGAGGCATACGCACCATAATATCGCGACTGCTACCAAAGTTTTGTAACAGAGGATCTTTGAAGCCAGCTGTATCTAGGCTATCACGCATTTTATCAAGGTCGGCAGGTTGACTGAGATTGATCTCAATTACTGTGCCACCTGTAAAATCCAGTCCCCAGTTAAATCCTTTCATAGAAATGATAGCGATTGAAGCTATCAAAAGCAGAATCGAAATACTAAAGGCAACGTTGTCCCAACGCATAAAGTCAATGACTTTACGACCATGGTTTAATTGTTCAACAGTATAATCCTGTGCCACAACGTGCTCCTTAAATAGACAGTTTCTTAATGCGTTTACCACCATACAGCAGGTTTACAATCGCACGAGTACCGACGATAGCGGTAAACATGGATGTTGCAACCCCGATTGCAGTTGTGATAGCAAAGCCTTTAATTGAGCCGGTACCGACTGCATAAAGGATCACCGCTGTAATCAATGTGGTTAAGTTCGCATCAATAATACTGGAGAAGGCGCCTTTATAACCTTCATGGATTGCTTGCTGTACTGATCGACCATTACGTAGCTCTTCTTTGATACGTTCGTTTATCAGTACGTTGGCATCGACAGCGACGGCAAGTGTTAAGACGATACCCGCGATACCCGGCATGGTCAGTGTTGCGCCTGGTAATAGTGACATTACCCCAACGATTAACACTAAGTTTGCCATTAATGCAGTACTCGCAATCACACCAAATTTACGATAATAAATTATCATAAAGGCAACAGACGCAATCAGTCCCCATAAACACGCTTCTAAACCTTGGGTAATATTTTGCAGACCCAAAGTTGGACCAATCGTTCTTTCTTCAACGATTTGAATAGGTGCAATCAACGCACCAGCACGTAATAACAGAGACAATTGACGTGCTTCATTCGCATTTGAAATACCCGTAATACGGAAACTATTTCCTAAACGACTCTGAATATTCGCAACGTTGATAACTTCTTCGCTTTTAACCAATACAGCACGGTCATTCTCATCACGTTTACCGCTGTCTTTATACTCTACGAACAGTGTTGCCATCGGTTTACCGACGTTGTCCTTCGTAAAGTTAGACATGATAGAACCCCCCGCGCTATCAAGTGAAATATTCACTTGAGGTTGACCATATTCATCAGCCTGAGAAGTTGAGTCGGTAATGTGGTCACCCGTTAAAATAACGCGTTTATAAAGAATAGTTGGTCTACCTTCACGGGTATATTTCACTTCTGAGTCGCCCGGAATACGGCCTGTTTCTAAAGCAGAAGGATCAACGCTGGTATTGACTAAACGGAATTCTAATGTTGCTGTCGCACCTAAAATTTCTTTAGCGCGTGCGGTATCTTGGATACCCGGTAATTCAACAACAATTCGGTCAGCACCTTGGCGTTGAACTAATGGCTCAGCAACCCCTAACTGGTTAACACGATTACGTAAGATAGTAATATTTTGCTGTACTGCATAAGTACGCGCATCACGTAAACGTTCATCAGTAAAAATAGCTCTTAATGAGTTATTAGCACCATCTCTGAAAATGAGATCTTGGTTACGACGAGCCAGGTAATCTGAAGCTTTAGAGCGATCATCCGAGTTACGGAAACGAATTTCAACGCCATAGTTATCCGTTTTACGGATAGAAGAATACGGAATGCCTTCATCGCGTAATAATGTACGCAAACTTTCAACATTTTGTTCTTGAAGTTTACCTAACGCAGTTTCCATATCGACTTCCATCAGGAAGTGAACACCACCACGTAAGTCTAGCCCCAGTTTCATCGGCTCACCGCCAATGGCTTCTAACCATTTTGGCGTTGCCGGTGCAAGGTTAAGTGCAACAATGAACTGGTCGCCTAATGCAGGCAACAACACTTCACGAGCACGTAACTGAATATCAGGGTTACCGAAACGAGCTAAAATTGCACCGTTTTCAAGTGCAATAGATTTCGCTTCAATGTTTTCTTTATCTAATAAAGATCGAACTTGATCCAGTGTTTGCTCATTGGCGGCGGTTCCCCGCGCGCCAGTGATTTGAACAGCCGGATCCTCACCATATAGGTTAGGAAGTGCGTAAAGCAGACCGATGAGGATAGCGGCTATCAACATCAGGTACTTCCACAAAGGATAACGGTTTAGCACGGCAGTTCCCTTTTCCCTTTGGGGAAATGTTATTAAATAGCTTTCATTGTGCCTTTAGGTAATACAGCGGCAACAAAGTCACGTTTGATAGTTACTTCAGTTGTTTCATTCAGAGCAACAACGATATAGCCGTTATCTGAAACCTTAACAACACGACCAATTAAACCACCCGTCGTTAAAACTTCATCACCTTTACCAATAGAATCCATCAGTTTACGATGTTCTTTAGTACGTTTTTGCTGTGGACGTAGGATCATAAAATAGAAAATCAGAATAAAGATCACTAACATCGGTAAAATAGACATAAAGCTAGCTTCAGGTGCTGCTTGTCCAGCAGAAGCAACAGCATCAGAAATGAAAAAACTCATTCACTTTTCCTCATTGTTGTCGATATCGACGATATTCAAGTTATAAGCCCAATATCATACACAGAATTGGGCTTTCTCGTATACATTATTCACACTTAGTCGCACTGCCATTTAGCGGTGGGACAGGTTTTCCAATACGTTCGTAGAATTCGTGTACAAACTCTTCAAAACGCGAATCTTCAATAGACTGACGAATTTCAGCCATCAAGCGTTGATAATAACGCAAGTTGTGGATAGTGTTCAGCCTTGCACCTAAAATTTCGTTACAACGATCAAGGTGATGTAAATAAGCACGGCTATAATTTTTACAGGTATAGCAGTCACAATGTTCATCAAGCGTTGATGTATCAGAGCGATGTTTTGCATTACGAATTTTAATGACACCATCGGTTACAAACAGATGACCATTTCGTGCATTTCGTGTTGGCATAACACAGTCAAACATATCAATACCACGACGAACGCCTTCAACTAAATCTTCTGGTTTACCCACACCCATTAAATAACGCGGTTTATTCGCAGGAATTTGAGGGCAGACATGCTCTAAAATACGGTGCATATCTTCTTTAGGCTCACCGACTGCAAGGCCGCCGACAGCGTAACCGTCAAAACCAATTTCGACTAGCCCTTTTACTGAGATATCACGTAAATCTTCGTAAACGCCACCTTGAATAATACCGAATAATGAATTTTTGTTATTGAGTTCATCAAAGCGCGCACGACTACGTTTAGCCCAACGTAATGACATCTCCATTGAGTTTTTTGCGTAATCCCAATCTGAAGGATATGGCGTACACTCATCAAAAATCATCACAATGTCAGAACCCAAATCGTATTGGATCTCCATTGATTTTTCTGGGCTTAAGAAAATCTTTTCGCCATTAATTGGGTTACGGAAATGAACACCCTCTTCTTTAATTTTACGCATCGCACCTAAACTAAAGACTTGGAAACCGCCTGAGTCTGTTAAAATAGGGCCTTGCCATTGCATAAAATCATGTAAATCACCATGTAACTTCATGATTTCTTGACCAGGGCGTAACCATAAGTGGAAAGTGTTACCTAAAAGAATTTGCGCACCTGTTGCTTTCACTTCTTCAGGTGTCATTCCTTTTACTGTGCCGTAAGTACCCACAGGCATAAATGCGGGTGTTTCAACAACACCACGTTCAAAAATAAGGCGACCGCGGCGAGCATTACCGTCGGTTTTGTCTAATTCGTATTTCACTCATCCTCCAAGCATCAGAAAAACAGTCCAATGCGCAATAAAAAAACAGCATATTCTAATCATTTGTTAGACAGCTGTATATGTTACTTCAACAAAAAACCGTGCTTAGTCAAAGGGATTAATCCATAAAATTGAAATAACACTTCATAAAATGAAGAAAATCGTTAAAAAGAATAATAAATCTTTATTCTTGTCCGACTTTTTCATTGATAGCTAAAGGATTACGCGTAATAAACATCGCATCACCATAGCTGAAAAAACGATACTCTTGTTCAACAGCCTCTTTATATGCATTCATGGTATTTCTATACCCAGCAAAAGCAGAAACCAGCATGATTAATGTTGATTCTGGTAAATGGAAATTAGTAATCAACGCATCAATAACTTGGTATTGGTAGCCAGGATAAATAAAGATTTGAGTATCATCAAAGAAAGGAGCAATTAACGCATCGTTTGTTGCTTTCGCTGCACTTTCTAATGAGCGAACAGAGGTTGTTCCCACCGCAATCACTCTATTGCCGCGTGCTTTACACGCTAATACCGCATCAACCACGTCTTGTGGTACTTCTGCGTATTCAGAATGCATTGTGTGTTCTTCGATATTATCAACACGTACAGGTTGGAAAGTTCCTGCACCAACATGCAGTGTGACAAAAGCCATCTCAACGCCTTTTTCTTTTAAGGCTTGAAGTAATGGTTCATCAAAGTGCAACCCTGCAGTAGGTGCAGCAACGGCACCTGGGCGCTCGTTATAAACCGTTTGATAAAGCTCTTTATCCGATTCTTCATCAGGACGATCAATATAAGGAGGTAACGGCATATGCCCAATGCTATTCAAGATGGTAAGAACATCTCTTTCATCATCAAAGCGAATTTCAAAAAGTGTATCATGACGTGCAACCATAGTTGCTTGTACACTTTCATCTTCACCTAGTACAAGCGCAGCACCTTCTTTCGGTGATTTAGAAGCTCTAACATGAGCAAGAACACGATGTTCATCAAGCATACGCTCAACCAACACTTCAATTTTGCCCCCTGACGCTTTACGGCCATAAATACGCGCAGGGATCACCCGAGTATTATTAAAAACCAGCAGATCACCAGCATTTATTTTATCTAACACATCGGTAAAAATACCGTGTGATAAAGCACCAGTCTCGCCTTCTAACGAGAGCAAACGACAACCACTGCGTTGAGGTTGTGGATAGTGAGCAATCAAGGCCTCTGGCAATTCAAATGTAAAGTCTGATACACGCATAATTAAACGACTACTTTCATAAAAAACAGGCGGACTAGTCTAGTGCTGCCAGCTTATCAGTGCAACAAAGAAGCCCTTTTTTATTCAAAAAGCGCTATGATGATGTGATGAATTATCTTGCTCACTTACATCTCGCCTTTAGGGCAAAAAGCTCTCTATTAGGTAATATGATGGCAGATTACGTCAAAGGCACGCCTAGCTCTGATTACAGCCAAGCTGTTATTGAGGGCATTCGTATGCATAGACGTATTGATGTACTCACCGATACTCACCCGTTAGTTAAACAAGCACGTCTGTTGTTCCCTGCTGAATATCGTCGAGTCGCCCCTATAACATTAGATGTTTTTTGGGATCATTTTCTTTCTTTAAATTGGTCAACATTCGAACCAGATATCCCCTTAACTAAATTTGTCACCCAAACCCGAAATATTATTGAGCCTGATTTATGGCAAACACCTGAAAAATTCCAAGAGCTCAACGAATATTTGTGGTCACAATCTTGGTTAATTCGTTACGCAGACAAAGCCTATATTGCTCAAACATTGAAAGGAATGGCGAGAAGAAGACCACGATTAAGTGCACTTGAAGGCTCTTATATTGTACTTGAAACACATTACAATGAATTAAGTGAGATTTTTTGGCAGTTTTATCCACAATTGCTAGAAAGAGCACAACATCACCAACTTGATGACTGATACATTTGACTACCACTTTGAGTTTCATCTTTTTGTCATATTGTAGGATTACATTTGATATATCAAAGGGATAGTAAGTCAATTTATCATATTATTCGTAACGATTTGTTAACAAGCATAGTATTCATTTCCAAAGTTGATTAGAATGAATCGTTATACAAGGAGTCATAAATAATCCTACTTTATTGTATTAAGTTGATAACTATAATCTATCAAATAGATTGTTCTGATTAACTTTATCAATAGCGATTGATTATTTATGCTGTATGCATCATTTAAAAACAGGGTACACACTCTAAATAATTCGAAGTATAGCTAGGCGACAAGTGAATGAGTCACTAGGAGCATACAAAAGTATGTGACTAGTGCGAATGAACGAAGTCAACAACGCTACAACTTGAAGTATGACGAGTATAAATACCCTTAACTCTTTCAATCTACAGGAGTACATTATGGTTCTGGTTACTCGCAAAGCCCCTGATTTCACAGCTGCTGCCGTTTTAGGTAATGGCGAAATTGTTAATGATTTCAACCTGCATTCATTTATCAAAGGCAAACCTGCCGTTATTTTCTTCTGGCCAATGGATTTCACTTTCGTTTGCCCTTCAGAACTGATTGCATTCGATCACCGTTTTGAAGAGTTCCAAAAACGTGGTGTTGAAATCATCGGCGTTTCTATGGACTCAGAATTTGTTCATAACGCATGGCGTAAAACCCCAATTGATGATGGTGGTATTGGTGAAGTTAGATACCCAATGGTTGCTGATATCAAACATGACATCATCAAAGCTTACGGCATCGAACACCCAGAAGCGGGCGTTGCACTACGTGGTTCATTCTTAATTGACAAAGAAGGCGTTGTTCGTCACCAAGTGGTTAACGATCTGCCATTAGGTCGTAATATTGATGAAATGATCCGTATGGTTGACGCACTGCAATTCCACGAAGAGCACGGCGATGTTTGCCCAGCACAGTGGGAAAAAGGTCAAGAAGGTATGGGCGCATCTCCAGATGGCGTAGCTAAATACCTGAAAGCAAACTCTGGCAAACTGTAATATTTCAGTAAGCTACTATATTTCTAAAAGCCTGTGAAAACAGGCTTTTTTGTTTATTCAGCACTTATCTACTCTCTACTCATTTCTTATCAACTTTATTTATTACTGCAACTAGTAATACATAAGCTTATTGTTTACCTGCTTAAAGATAGTTTTGTGATCATCACATCAAAAAAAATTCTCCTCATCAATAACCTCTTTCTATACTTATTGTTACGCAATTGTTAACTCGTGTTAATAACAGCGTGTATACACTTATTTTTATTTGTCTTTACGCAAGATAACTCCCTGTTATTAACGGAGATAATGATGATCACTATAAAAAAAACTCACCTGCTGTTACTTACCACACTTTTTTCACCTGCACTCTATGCCGCCTATGAACCCGCGGTTGAAGCACAACAAGGTATGGTTGTCTCTTCTCAACATTTAGCCTCTCAAGTCGGAAATGATATTTTACAAAAAGGAGGGAATGCCATTGATGCTGCCGTTGCTGTGGGTTATGCACAAGCGGTGGTAAATGCTTGTTGTGGCAATATTGGTGGCGGTGGTTTTATGACAATACACCTTGCTGATGGCACAAATACCTTTATCAATTTTAGGGAAACCGCCCCCGCCTCTGCTTCTAAAAATATGTATTTAGATAAAGACGGAAATTTAGTTAAAGATGCCAGTCTATACGGTTATCTTGCGTCAGGGGTACCAGGTACAGTAAAAGGATTGAATTCAGCATTAGAGAAATACGGTACGCTATCTCGCCAAGATGTTATGGCACCAGCCATTAAACTTGCAAGAGAAGGTTATATTTTAACGCGAGCTGATACTGATGTGTTAGAAACAACAACAGAACGCTTCAAACAAGATCCCGAATCTGCAAAAATTTTCTTAAAACCAGATGGAACGCCATGGCAGCCGGGTGATCGTCTAATTCAAACTGACTTAGCCAATACACTTGAACTAATTGCAAACCAAGGTGATGATGCATTTTACCAAGGAGAAATCCCTAAAAAAGTTGAAGAAGCGTCAAAACAACATAATGGTCTGTTAACTCAAGAAGATTTTGCTAATTTTACTATCACCGAAACCCAACCTATCACCTGTACTTACCGAGGCTATGAGTTTATTTCTGCGCCACCGCCAAGTTCAGGCGGCGTCACTATCTGCCAAACACTGAATATTTTGGAAGGTTATGATCTTAAATCAATGGGCTTTAATTCAGCTGAATATGTTCATACTCTAACGGAAGCAATGCGTCATGCTTATATGGACAGAAATACGTTTCTTGGTGATCCTCAATTTATTAAAAATCCAACAGAAAAGTTATTAAGTAAAGCCTACGCCACAGAAATACGCCAACAAATTAAACCAAATAAAGCCACGCCATCAGAAAAGGTACAACCCGGTATTGCACCTCATGAAAGTCCTGAAACAACACACTATTCTGTTATAGATAAAGAGGGTAATGCCGTTTCAACCACTTATACGATTAATGGTCGTTTTGGTGCTGTTGTCATCGCACCAGGAACCGGATTTTTCCTTAACAATGAAATGGATGATTTCACCACTAAAGTGGGGGAAAAAAATCTCTATGGTTTAGTACAAGGTGAACGCAATAGTATCGCACCATTAAAACGTCCACTCTCCTCAATGAGCCCAACGATTGTGACTAAAGAAGGTAAACCTTTCCTTATTTTAGGATCTCCAGGAGGTTCTCGTATTATTTCAATAACCTTACAAACTGCGCTAAATATTATTGAGTTTGGTATGCCCCCACAAGAAGCGGTTAATAGCCCTCGCATCCACCATCAATGGCTACCAGATGAGGTTTATTATGAGCAACGAGGATTATCAAAAGACACGTTAGAAAAACTCTCTGCCATGGGATATAAAATGGTAGAACAAACCCCATGGGGAGCAGCTGAATTGATTATGGTCGGACTCCCTGGGGAAGAGGGTGTTCTCTCAGCTTCATCAGGTAACGATTCAGCTGTTTCTGGTGCAGTGCGTGAAGGTTATCTCTATGGTTCAAATGATGTTCGCCGCCCTGCTGGTAAAGCCGTGGGTTACTAACCATAAAATCACATGATACAAATGATAAAAGAAACCTTGTCTTGATTAGATAAGGTTTCTTTTTTTATAAAAATGATCTAGTCATGGTTTTACAATTTATTCATATATTTTTCTATTAATAATAATCAACACCAGATTTTGATTAAATAAATAATTAACATTTAATATCAATTTATTATTTAAATAATAATATTAGATAAAATATAAGAACAAACCACCTTTAATTTAATTTCAATAATAGAATATATATAAATGGTAGTTATTCTCTTTCGTAATTACAGATAAAAACAATAATCATTTAATTAAATAAAATTTAATAACACTCGCTATTTTTATTTCTATGATAGCTGTCACAGTATTAATTTTCTAATAACCACACTATCAAAGAGGATAATGAAAAATACGTAAAAAATGGAGATAACACATTGTAAATACAAATATTTAACATTTCACCACAATGTATTTTTATCATAAAAATAGTTGAAATAAATAATATATCCCTTAACTACATCGTTATTATCTTTTTTATATAACGATAAAGCAAGCGGATAAATAAATAATTTATCATCACAACTTATTTCTTATTAAATTAGTTAAGCGGAGATAAATATTAATGTCTGATACACATCATCGTCCAATCTTAGATATTGGGCTATCAAGACTAGAGTTTCTGCGAATATCCGGTAAAGGGCTGGCAGGGATCACAATCGCACCCGCATTGCTTTCTCTTTTAGGTTGTAAGCAAGAAGAAATAGACAGCGGCATTATTCAGCTAACCACTACACCTAAAGGTGTTTTAGTGACTAATAGAGCACGTTGTACGGGTTGTCACCGTTGTGAAACCGCATGTACAACATGGAATGATGGCAGTGTAGGCTCATTCTTCTCTCGTACAAAAATCCATCGTCATTTTTATTTTGGTGATAAAGGTATTGGCTCCGGTGGTGGGCTTTATGGCGATTTAAACTTTACAACAGACACTTGCCGCCAATGTAAAGATCCCGAATGTATGAAGGTCTGCCCAGTAAAAGCTATCCGTTATCAAGAAGAGTTCGGCTGTATTGTCGTTGATACACGTCGTTGTATTGGTTGTGCCGCCTGTACAACAGCTTGTCCGTGGATGATGGCAACCGTCAACCCACAAACTAAAAAATCCGGCAAATGTAATTTATGTGGTGAGTGTGCATCAGCGTGCCCAACAGGTGCGTTGCAAATCATTGAATGGAAAGAAATTACTGTTTAATAAATCCAGGCAATCACATCACTGAACCACATTTAGATTAGGAAGCAATATTATGATTAACGGCTGGACTGGAAATATTCTAAGAATCAATTTAACTACCGGTGCCATCACTCGTGAAAGCTCAAGTAAATTTAAATCCTTAATTGGTGGTATGGGCTTTGGCTACAAAATTATGTACGACGAAGTGGGCCCTGGGGTTAAACCTTTTGATGAAGAAAACAAAATTGTCTTCGCAGTAGGCCCTCTAACAGGATCAGGGGCACCTTGTAGCTCACGCGTCAATATCACCTCTCTTTCCACCTTTACTCGTGGCAATCTTGTCGTTGATGCCCATATGGGAGGCTTTTTTGCCGCATGGATGAAATTTGCTGGCTATGACGCTCTGATTATTGAAGGTAAATCAGATAAGCCTGCTTGGATCCATATTGACGATGACCAAGTCTCTATTCAAGACGCCTCTTTCTTATGGGGTAAAGGCGTTCGCCAAACGACAGAAGAATTATGTGCTCAAACAAGTCCTGAGGCTTGTGTCGCAGCCATAGGTCCGGCGGGTGAAAATCTCGTACCTTTATCTGGCATCATTAATAGCCGTAACCACAGTGGTGGTGCGGGGATTGGGGCTGTATTAGGCGCTAAAAAATTAAAAGCCATTGTTGTTGAAGGTAGTCGAGGCGTGAATGTTGCAGACCGTAAAGCGTTAAAAGAACTTAACGACTATATGATGACGCAACTCATTGGCTCTAATAACAACCACGTTGTACCAAGTACCCCACAATCATGGGCTGAATATTCACATCCTGGCTCTCGCTGGAATGCACGTAAAGGACTGTATTGGGGCGCTGCTGAAGGTGGCCCAATTGAAACGGGTGAAATCCCTCCTGGTGACATCAATACTGTTGGTTTCAGAACCATGAAATCGACTTTTGACTTAGGACCAGAAGCAGAAGAATACACCGTAAAAATGGGAGGATGCCACTCTTGCCCTATTCGCTGTATGGCGCAACTTAACGTGCCACAAGCGAAAAAATTTGGTGTGCCGCAAACAGGCGGAAACACTTGTGTTGCTAACTTCGTTCATACAACTATCTTCCCTAATGGCCCTAAAGATGTAGAGAAAAAAGGAGATGGTAACGTCGTTGGTAACCTTGTTGGCCTGAATATTTTTGATGATATGGGTTTATGGTGTAACTACGGCCAACTTCATCGTGACTTCACTTATTGTTATACCCATGGTGTCTTTAAACGCGTTCTTTCTGAAGAGGAATATAATGATATTCCTTGGGATAAGCTTGAAGAAGGTGATCCTGAATTTATCAAAGATTTCTATTATCGCTTAGCGCACCGTAAAGGTGAATTTAGTCACCTCGCTGATGGCTCTTACCTCATTGCGCAACGCTGGAACTTAGGTGAAGAGTATTGGGCGAACAAGAAAAATAAACTTTGGTCACCAATGGGTTTCCCTATTCATCACGCCAATGAAGCCTCTGCCCAAGTTGGTTCTATCGTTAACTGTATGTTTAATCGTGATGCGATGACACATACCCATATCAACTATATCGGCAGCGGTTTACCTCTGAAACTACAAAAAGAGATTGCAGGTGAGCTATTTGGTTCTGGTGATGCTTTTGATGAAACCAAAAACTATACACCAATCAATAAAGCCAAAATTGCTTACACCAAATGGACAATTTTGCGTAGTTGCTTACACGATGCAGTCACCTTATGTAACTGGGTTTGGCCAATGACGGTTTCACCTCATAAGAGCCGTAATTATCGTGGCGACTTAGAAATGGAGGCTAAATTCTTTACCGCTATCACGGGTGAACCAACAACCTCTAAAGATCTGGATTTAGCCTCAGAGCGTATCTTTACGCTACACCGCGCTTATACCGTTAAATTAATGAATACCATGGATATGCGTAATGAGCACGACCAGATCTGTTCATGGGTATTCGATAAAGATCCCGATATTCCTGTCTTTACCGAAGGTACAGACAAAATGGACAGAGAAGACATGCAGCTTTCTCTCACCATGTTCTATGAAGAAATGGGCTGGGATCCGCAGTTAGGCTGCCCAACAAAAGAAACGTTAGTTCGCCTTGGATTACAAGATATTGCAGACGATTTAGCGTCTCGTGGTTTATTACCAAGTTAATCGGTAAAAGAAGGAGATCATGATGATAGAACAAAATGTATCGGCTTCTATACCACAAGATATCGCTGATGATGCAGATATTGCTTCTGAACAACCTGATATCTCACGTCGACGTTGGTTACTGCCATTATCAGAAACAGGTGTTGGACGTAGTGCTAACACCTCAACAGATGTCGTAGAAGAACCCGTTGCAGAGGTAGCAGAATTATCTGCCGAACAACATCTAGCGAATGCAATACGTCAATGTTCAAAAGAGGGTGAACTATTAGCAATTTCAACGCTGTATGATGCGCCCTATTCTCTGACTGAAGAGGATATTGCGCAATTAGAAACCGCGTTAAAGAGCGACGAGTTTATTGATATCGCCCATTTAAGTCTCAATGGCGAGGATTATTTCTACTCTGATGAATTTATGTCAGATAACTTCGCACAACTGCAATTATTAAACCGCCATGCGGATATTTGTACAGCAATTGCAGGTGTGGTTCGTTTTGAATGCGAAACCTATCCTCGACCATTGAAACAAAGCATGTTGATGTCTGAACCCTTTCAGTACACGGCTTCAGAGATCGAAGATGCACTGACACTGATGAAAACTCACCCTGATTTTCAGGATATTCAGCAAGTTTTAGCATCCAACGATGCCCCTTATCTCTTTAGCAATACGTTAATGAGTTACGGCAAAGCACGAGGCTTAACTGAATGGATTGAGGTAGAACAACATGAAAATCCTTAATGTTCTACTTTATCAACGAAATTCGATGTGGGTATTACAACATCATCAGACTGAGGAGCAAAAATAATGCGTGTTTCTCGCCGTAAATTTGTAGCAGGTATGGGATCGGTCATTTTTTTCAGTGCGCCACTAGGAAGTGCGCTTGCAGCAACGACAGAAAAAAAACCAATCCGCTATGCCATGATCCACGATGAGACGCTCTGCAATGGCTGTAATATCTGTGCCACTGCATGTCGTCGATTAAATAAAGTACCCAATGGTATGGCACGAATGGATATTGCTCATATTCCATTAAGCCTCAAAGAAGATAATGATAAATACCATTTCTTTAGACACTCTTGCCAACAATGTGAAGACGCTCCTTGTATTCCTGTATGCCCTACAGGTGCATCTTGGCGTGATGAAACCAATGGTATTGTGCGTGTAGATAAAGAGAAATGTATTGGTTGTAGCTATTGTATATCGGCATGCCCATACCAAGTCCGTTATCTTAACCCTGTGACACACGTTGCTGATAAATGTGATTTTTGTCTTGAGTCTCGATTACAAAAAGGGTTTCCACCTATTTGTGTGAGTGCTTGTCCACAAAATGCCTTGTTATTTGGCAGAGAAGACAGTCCTCAAATTCAAGAATGGCTTAAAACACACGATTACTATATTTATCAACTTGATGGTGTGGGGAAACCGCATCTCTATCGCCGTGTAGGGCCTCATATTCAAGAGGAGGGTAAAGTATGAGTGCTGTTAATATCATGCCAAATGCTGAGCAATTCCAAGCCTCACTAAAAGAATATGTCTTAATTTACACACCTGACTATTCACCACTTTGGTTAATCGTTGCAGGCGTGCTTTTAGTTGGGATGTTGCTTGTTCTTGCACTGCATGGCTTCTTACGTTATCGCTTTGCCACACCACATGGTGGATCGCATAAAGAAGAGAAGCTCTATCTTTACTCTAAAGCGGTTCGTTTGTGGCACTGGAGTAATGCTTCTTTATTTATTCTATTGCTTCTAAGTGGTGGGATTAACCATTTTGCCTTACTTTCAGCCCACGATACGGCGTTATTAGTCAGTGTGCATGAAATTTGTGGTTATCTGCTCTTAGTATGCTGGTTATCTTTTGTATTGATCAATCTTGTTGGTGGTAATGGTAAATTTTACCGTATTGATGGTAAAAATTGGTTACAACGCGCTTTAATGCAAATTCGTTTTTATCTCTACGGCATTATCAAAGGCGAAGATCACCCCTTCCCAGCGACACCCAATGTTAAATTTAACCCACTGCAACAAATGGCTTATTTAGGTGTGATGTATGCATTAGTTCCACTACTTTTAATAACCGGTGTTTTACTGCAAAACCCAGCGTTTATTCCTGCTGATGCCGTAACATTTAAAGCTTGGTTATTAATTGCACACCAAATATTAGCGGTATGTAGTGTCTTTTTTATCATTGGTCACCTTTATCTGTGTACAACAGGAAAAACGCCATTCCAAACATTTCGCAGTATGGTTGATGGTTACCATAGACACTAATGAATACATGGATTAAGGAGCTTATATGTCAGTCCCTTCAAAGGAAAATATTAGATTAACAAAAAAAGACTTACGACAACTGCATGTTTCAACTTCGCTTTATCGTTGGTTTTTGCGTTATTTTCCTGATGGAGGCACTTACAGTGCTATCCATAGTGAGTTAATAAAACAGCGCCGTACACAGTGGATAGAAAGCCTTATTCAATATATTTATTTACGTCATTTTAGTGAAACATCCTTTGCCAAACAGGAACAAGAAGTGATGGAAAACATCTTGTTCCTGCTCGGTGATGAACAACAGCAAGGCGTGACATTACAACGCTTGCCATATCACAATACTTTACCAACATCTGAAAATATTCAATTTTCTACCGAATGGCATCAATTGATCTTAAAAAGTCAGCAATTAAGTACTGATCTTGCTTTGTGTGGGAATAATAATATTGTGGCTTTTTCTGGTGATGAAAATAGCATTGCCAACACAGGTTATAGCAATCAATTAATGATGACTGGTTTTGCAGGAAAAATAGCTAATTCAGGAAATCAGTGTCGTATTGGGAGTTTAGGCGGACGCTCCCGCATTTCCAATAGTGGCAATGATGTCAAAATTTATGCCTCAGGTAATGGTGTTCATATTGCAAACAGTGGCATACGCAATTTTATTACTGCCTCTCAAGATAGAGCAAAAATCACTAATACAGGTGATTTAGCACAAATCAATGTGACTGGAAAAAATGCTGTGGCAATTAGTACTGGCGATAACTGTAAAATCACAGTATCTGGCGACGACAGTATTTGCATATCAACAGGTAATCTCCATCAGTTCTGCTTAGGAAAAGGCGGTAGTGCCGTAATTGCATATCACGACGGCAATCGTACTCGCTTTAAAATCTTCTATGAAGGTGAAGATGGTATTGAAGCCGATGTTCGCTATACGTTAGATGAAAACCAACAACCTATGGCAGAAAAACAGTATTCTACAAATAAAAATTAATGAGCAACCTAAGCTAAACTGCTTGCTCTACTCTTAAATCAAATAGATACTATAATGTCCAAAATAGCTATTTTTTGCTATAATTAGACATTATAGTATCTATTTGAGGCTAACAAATGAAACTCTCATTACTTACTGATCTCGATGTTAGTCGAGCCTTTGCCTCTCATTTAAGAAAGTTGCGTGAAAAGGAAAAATGGTCACGTGAACAACTTGCCGAGCGTAGTACAGTTCCTGCTTCAACTATCAAAAAGTTTGAGTTACAAGGTAAAATTTCACTACGCCAGTTACTGTTACTTTGGCAATGCCTTGATGATTTAAATAATCTTTATGCGGTTGTTGATCCTAAGAAAGTGAATAAACCACGTATGCCAAGGACGATTGAAGAGGTATTACAAGATGAGTTTTAAGCCAATTCAAAAGCTAAATGTGACACGGACGTTATCTACAGGTGACTCGGTTTTAATGGGAACATTGGTACAAAACCATAGTGGTGTATTTTTTCAATATGATGCGCATTACTTAACACAATTTGGTAATAGTTCACCTTTTAATCTACAGAATAATACTGATTTACAAATAGCACCTAAAAAACCTCATGGCAATTTGCAAGGGCTTTTCTCGGATAGTTTACCTGATGGATGGGGGCGATTATTGCAAGATAGAATATTCCGCCAACATGGTATACAACCGCATGAAATTACAACGATGGATAGGTTAGCCTTTGTTGGTAATAAAGGTATGGGAGGATTATCTTATTTACCTGTCTCTGACTATCAAATAGATGAACAGTTTGAAGTTGATTTGATTAATTTAGGTTTAGAAGCACAAGCTGTATTTGATGGTCAAACGGAAATTGTTTTATCTAAACTTGCTATTGTTGGTAGCTCTGGTGGCGCTAGACCTAAAGCGTTGCTTTATTTTAAGCAAGGGGATTTTAATAAGTGTAAAACGTATGAAGAAGAAGGTGATGAATCATGGTTGATCAAATTTACGTCTAAGAACTTACCTCTTGGCCACGATGAAGGACTATGTGAAGCAATTTATCTCATCCTAGCAAAAGAGCTAGAGCTCAATCCCCCACAATGGCAACTTATTGATGTTCCTAAAAACAGTGATGGTAAATCTTGGTTAGCGCTAAAACGTTTTGATCATGTCACAAATAGTTCAGGTAAATCAGGACGTTTAATCATGCACAGTGCATGTGGATTATTAGATGCTGATTTTAGGTTACCTTCTTTGGATTACGAAGATTTAATCAAAGTAAACCGCGTACTATGCAAATCAGTTTCAGCCGGACAACTCCAGTTTAGACGAGCTATTTTTAATCTATTCGCTTCTAATCAAGATGATCACAGTAAAAACTGGTCATTTCTACAATATGATGATGGGCACTGGGAGCCAGCACCTTTTTATGATGTGACCTATAATCCCAATCCAAGAAATGAGCATATCACTTCATTTGGCGGGTATGGTAAAAAGCCACCATTAAATACAATAAAGCAACTTGCTGAAATAGCAGGTTTTGAAAGTTGGCAACAAGCACAAGCATATATTCATCATACCGTTGATGTTATTGCTCGATTCTCATCACTTGCCAAAAAATATGATGTATCAAAATTAGTACAAACAGATATAGAAAAAACACTGGCTGACCGTTTAAAAGAGAACCAGCACTTACTTTAATTTCAACAAAAAGGGAAACTTTCGTTTCCCTTTTTACTGTTCAAATCAACGTACTTTATTGCTTTTTGATGGCTTCAATATGGATCACTTTTTTACTCTGTGAGCCTGCCACTTTATCGTAAATACCACAGACAACAATTGTCACCAATACAGGGATAAGCCACGCTAACCCCTGCTCACTTAATGGCAATTTAGCTGCCCATTCTGGTAATAGATGTTTCAGATAATCAGACGCTTTTATTGCATCAAAAATACCGAAAAATAAGCTAACTGCCATTGCTGGTGCGATAATACGACTTGAATTATTCCACAGACGTAATGTGAAACTCATTAAAATAATCACAATACAAGGTGGATAAATCATAATCAGCACAGGGATAGAAAACGCGATCAGTTTGCTCAATCCTAAATTTGAAACAACAGCTGAGAATATTGCTAAAATCAACACCAATGTACGATAAGAGATAGGCAAATAGCGACTAAAGAACTCTGCGCATGCGCACGTTAAACCAACCGCTGTCACCATACAGGCTAAGAAGATCAAGACAGCTAAGAAGAAGCTACCAAAGTTACCGAAAGTGTACTGAACATAGGCATGTAAAATATCAGCGCCATCTTGGGCACCCGGAATAATGCTGCCACTGCTAGAGCCTAATTTAAATAGACTCAAATAGATCGCAGTTAACAATACACCCGCAATAATTCCCGCCCACATAGTGTAACGCGTCAACAGTGATGAATTATCAATACCTCGAGAGCGAGCCGCATTAACAATCACGATACCAAAAACCATAGCCCCCAATGTATCCATGGTGAGGTAACCGTTAATAAAGCCTTGAGTTAATGCCATATCTCGATAAGCTTCAGTAGCAGGAATAGCACCACCCGCAGGCCAAAATATCGCTGCAACACCTAATACCGCCAATGCCAAAATTTTAATCGGTGCCAAAATATGACCGACGCTATCTAGTAATTTCCCCGGATAAAGCGAAATACCGATAACAATTAAAAAATAGACAATACTATAAATCAGCAATGACATTTCAGTATCACCCACTAAAGGAGCAATACCCACTTTAAAAGAGACAGTCGCAGTACGTGGTGTTGCGAAAAGAGGTCCAACAGCAAGATAAGCAACAATTGCTAATAATAGCCCCATTGATTTACCAATAGGTGTACTTAATGCTTCAATGCCGCCACCAACTTTAGCTAATGCAACGATGGTTAATACAGGTAAACCAACACCAGTAATAAGAAAGCCGATTGCAGCTGTCCAAACAAACTCACCGGATTGTAACCCCACCATAGGAGGAAAAATAATGTTACCAGCACCGACAAAAAGGGCAAAGGTCATAAACCCTAATGCCAGAATATCTCTGGAAGTTAATCTATGTGCCATAAGTTTTGTTAATATGTAGTTACAATGATTGTTAAATAGCGCCAAGATGGCGCAACATAAAATCAACAATATCTATTTAGGCTCATACCATCATTATTCAGGATAATATCCATGTATAATCATTTCATGTAGAGCAATTAAGTACTAAATAGAAAAAATTGCCGATAACTGGTCACAAGTAAAACTTTTATAATGAAAAAAGGCAATAGCCAATCCAAAAACCAGAATAATCATCTAAACTATTTTTCAGCGCTAGTTATAACTGTCATATATTATCGAATATGCATGATATGATTTGTGCATTTTATCACCAACAATATTAAGTACTGACATCATTTAAAGTTAATATTAATTAATAATATTAAAATTTAACGCTACGATATTAGTTTTTATTGATATTAAAAAAGGAACAAAAAACCTTTATCACTGATTGAATACAAATGATAAAGGTTTTAAAAAAGACGTACTGCTAGTGTGTTTCTTTTGCGCTAAGCAATGTTTGAGGAAGGATAAAAGAGAATGTACTCCCAACACCCACTTTACTTTCAATATTCAATTGAGAGTGATGATGGAGCAACGATTTTTTCACAATGGCCAAACCTAACCCAGTACCACCAGAATGACGAGAGCGAGCTTTATCAACGCGATAAAAACGTTCTGTCAAACGCGTTAAGTGCTCAGCACTGATCCCCGCCCCATTATCTGAAACGCTAAATAACATACCTTGGGGGATTTTCTTCCAATTAACTTTGATTGTTGTTCCTTCTTCAGTGTGATTAATGGCGTTATACACTAAGTTAGAAACCGCACTACGCAGTTGCTCTTCATTACCACGAACAGCCCACTGATCATCAACATCAAAAACAATCTGATGCTGACCTTGGCTTAATGAGTTCGCTTCTTGTTGTAATAACGCCAAAATGGCAGGAATATCAACAATCTTGTTTAAATCAATATGCGGAGCAGATTCGATACGAGAAAGCTGTAAAAGTTGCTGAACAAGCGTATCCATACGTTTAGCTTGCTCTTGCATTGTGACTATCGCCTTATGCTCTGCGGGTTTTGCTACACTATTTTCTTCCATCATTTCAAGATAGCCTTGAATAACGGTTAGTGGTGTTCTTAACTCATGACTGACATTCGCAAAAAAATCACGTCGTGAGTTTTCTAGTTTATTTTTTTCTGTCACATCACGAGCCACCATCAAACGTTGATCTTCGCTATATGGCATCACACGGAACTCAACAATAGAACCACTATTTAATGAAATGGTTAAGGGACGACTAAAATCACCAGCAGTAAAGTAGTGCAAAAAATCAGGATAACGTAATAAGTTAAAAATATTTTGCCCATTATCCTCAGGCCAGCGAAAACCTAATAAATGTTGAGCAAGACTATTACACCAAAAAATATTCCCTTCATTTGTCATCATCACAACGGCATCAGGTAAGCTTTCAGCCCCACTTCTAAAACGTTTAATTAAGTCGCCCAATTCTCTGCGTCGTTTACGATTACGTTGTTGGGTCTGTCGAATACCATAAAAAATAGGCTCCCACCCGCCTCTGCCTTCTGGGGGTAAGACTGAGCGATCGAGCCATAACCATTTAGATAATTTCATCAAATTATAAGCATGCCAAACCAAAGCGCTAAGAAGTGATGCCACCAGCAACCAAGAAAGATGCCCGATAAAAAGCGATAATATAAAGGCAGGCAAACAAAATAGACATAGCCCCCAAACGAGGGCTTTCCATGATAGTCGTTCTAACACCAGACGATTACTCCCATATTGACTTAGAAACGGGCTGAAAAACGATATCCCGTTCCACGTACTGTCTGTATCATTCTGTCATGACCATCTTCTTCAATGGCCTTACGTAAACGACGAATATGCACATCAACAGTACGGTCTTCGACATAAACATTCGTTCCCCAAACGTAGTTTAGCAGTTGTTCTCTACTGTATACACGTTCGGGATGTGTCATAAAAAAGTGCAGGAGTTTAAATTCAGTGGGCCCCATATCAATCGGTTTGTCTTGACTCGTTACTCGATGAGAAACTGGATCAAGCGATAATCCATTGAATTCTATGACATCTTCCGCAGACATCGGGGATAAACGCCGTAAAATTGCCTTCACACGGGCGACAAGCTCTTTAGGTGAAAAGGGTTTGATAACATAATCATCAGCGCCCGTTTCTAAGCCTTGGACTTTATCTTCTTCTTCCCCTTTTGCCGTTAGCATAATAATTGGAATATCGCGGGTGTTACTTTCCCGTTTCATCTGTTTTATTATCTGCAAACCAGATCCTCCGGGGATCATCCAATCTAATAAAACCAGATCAGGGTAAGGATCAATAAGAAAGCTCAATGCAGAATCATAGTCTTCTGCTTCAATCGGTTGAAAACCATTTTGTTCCAAAACAAAACAGATCATCTCTCGAATTGCGGTTTCATCTTCAACAACAAGAATACGCCTTGCCATACTCTATCCTGTGTAATGTATATATATACTCTAAATCATTCGAGTTGCAGGTAGGCGGCAAGCAAAGATATCCCGATGAGCATACTCATGTATATGATTCGGGTAGCTGAGCGTAGCCAACACCCCTGCAACTTGAAGGATGACGAGTATAGAGGGTCAAAATGATTATGATGCACTTTTATGACAGATTTATGACTAACCTTAACATTACTGAAATAGATCCCCGTTGTTAAGGTAAATAAACCATTTTTTGGTGAAATATCACTCGAAAAGAAGGCTTATTGTTGAGTTTTCACTAAAAAAGCAAGGTGCGCTATACTCTTCATCAAATAAAAAAGAGGGATAGCAATGCGGATTATTCACACATCAGACTGGCATTTAGGACAATATTTTTTTACTAAAACCCGCGCACAAGAACATCAACAATTTCTCGATTGGTTATTAGTACAAATCAAAGTTCATCAAGTTGATGCTCTAATTGTTGCTGGTGACATATTTGATACAGGCTCCCCACCAAGTTATGCCAGAGAGCTGTATAATCGTTTTGTTGTTGCTATTCGAGATACACAATGTCAGCTTGTTATTCTAGGGGGTAATCACGACTCTGTCGCGACACTCAATGAATCAAAATCACTATTGGCATGTTTAAATACGACAGTTATTGCCAATGTTCATGCTGAAACACCACAAACCCCGATCATTCTTCGTCAAAAAGATAACATGCCAGGCGCATTACTTTGTGCGATCCCTTATCTACGCCCTAGAGATATGATAACGAGCCGAAGTGGGCAATCCGGTGCTGAAAAACAAAACGCGCTAAAAGAAGCGATTGCTGATTATTATCAAGTTCAATATCAAGCAGCTCTCGATTTACGTGAACAATTGAACGCCAAGATCCCTATTATTGCGACAGGTCACCTGACAACCATTGGTGCAAGCGTGAGCGATTCCGTACGAGAAATTTATATTGGTACTTTAGAAGCTTTTTCTGCAACCCTATTCCCTGAATTTGACTACATCGCTCTTGGCCATATTCATCGCCCTCAAGTGGTGAATAAATCAGGGCATATTCGTTACAGTGGCTCTCCAATTCCTTTAAGTTTTGATGAAAGTGGGCAACAAAAAAGTGTCTGTCTTATCGATTTTGAACAAGATAAATTAACTAACCTCACACTATTACCTATTCCTGAGTTTCAATTACTACGCACTATAAGTGGTTCATTAAAAGAGATAGCGATACAACTTGAGGATCTAAAAAAACAATACGATGAATTAGACACCACTATTTGGTTGGATATCGAAGTCTCAACTCAAGATTATCTCAGTGATATACAAGCTCGAATTCAAGAGCTCACTAACGACCCACTTTTTGATGTGGTTTTATTAAGAAGATCGAGAAAACAACGCCAAGTGCTCACTCAAAATGAAAAAGAAACACTGACAGAATTAACCGTTTATGATGTTTTTGAAAGACGTTTAGAACAACATGAGTTTGATTCAGAAGAAACTAAAACGCGATTAACCACATTGTTTAAACAAGCAGTTGAAATGGCAGAACGAGAGGATAACGAAGCAAAATGAAAATCTTAAGTCTGCGCTTTAAAAATATTAATTCCTTAAAAGGTGAATGGAAAATTAACTTTAACCAAGAGCCTTTTGTTAGCAACGGATTATTTGCGATTACAGGCCCTACTGGTGCGGGAAAAACTACCCTGTTAGATGCCATTAGTTTAGCGCTTTATCATAGAACCCCACGATTAGATAAAGTGACACAATCACAAAATGAGTTAATGACACGCCATACTGCAGAATGTTTGGCAGAAGTTGAATTTGAAGTCAAAGGTGTGGCTTATCGTGCATTTTGGGAACAACGCCGTGCTAATTATAAAGAAGATGGCAATCTTCAAGCACCACAAGCCGAACTTGTTAAAATAAATATAGCAGGAGATGAAGACAAAATATTGGCAAGCAAAATAAGCCAAGTAAAAGAGATGATCATCAGTATTACGGGGCTTGATTTTGATCGTTTCACTAAATCAATGTTGCTTTCTCAAGGGCAATTTGCGGCTTTTTTAAATGCAGATGATAAATCTCGCGCAGAGTTACTCGAAGAACTCACTGGTACAGATATTTATCGCCATATATCCCAATCTATATTTAAACATTGGCGTGAAGAAGAACAAGCATTAAAAACACTAAAACAGAAAGCTGAAATGATGGCGTTATTAGATGAAAATGCTCGCCAAGCTTTATTAACTGAACAGACTAATCTTTTTGCCAAAGAGAGCCTCTTACAAAAAGAACAGCAGGAATATCAAGTAGCAAAACAGTGGCAAGAAAAAGAAATTGAACTCAATAAAAATAAAGCGCTAGCGCAAACCGAGGTTAACTTAGCACAAGAAGCATTAGTTGCTGCCAAACCCGATATTCAACGTCTTGAAAATAGCGAACCTGCAGAAAAAATCCGTCCAATTTATGATGAAAAAAATCGCCTATTAAAAGAACAAGCCTATATTGCGTCACAACTCTCAGCACTAAAAGCAGAAAAACAGCTTATTGAACAACAAAGCCAACCAATTAATCAGCATTTAATCGAAGCACGTAACACATTTAAACAACACGATGAGAAGAAACAGCAAATATTACAACTTATTCGTGAAAAAGTGGCACCATTAGATAATCAATTAGCCTTGCTAGAACAAGATATTTCAGCAAAAACACAACAAAAAAGTGCACTCGAAAAAACACAATCAGAATATCTGGAAAAAATTCAATCAACAGCACACCAATTAACAACATCACAAAAACAAGCCAGTGAATTAAATAATTATTTAAGCCAACATACGGCTTATGCTCAACTTGCTGAAAATCTACCTTTATGGCAACGCTATTTTGAGCAATATGATGAAGTCACAGAAAAATATCTTATTAGCAAAAAGAGTGAAAAAACAGAGCAAGAAAAAGAACACACTCTCAAACTCGCCTTAGAAAAAGCAACTAAAGCACTAGAGCAACAACAGCACAGCCTTAATTTACAGCAACAGCAATTAAAGGCGTTGCAAACACAACTTGAGCAACAAAATAAGGCTGATGCAATTACAGATATCCCTCCTCGTTTACAGCAAATATCACAACAAAGAAATGCCCTTGCTAAACTGATGGGATTACAAGCTCAATTAGAGCGTGCTATAAAAGCTGAACATCAGCAGCAAAAAAGTTATTCAGAAAACCTGCAAAAAATAGCTATGCTCACTGAAAATATCAGTAAAAATAGCATCGTTTTAAAAGAAAAACAGCAACATCATAAAGATTTAAATGATAATTATCTTTTAATACGAAAATTAGCGGAATATGAAGAAGAGAGACAACGCTTAGTTAAAGACACCCCATGTCCTGTTTGTGGTTCAACTGAACATCCTTATGTTGAAAAATATAAAGAAATTAAACCAGATGAAACAAAAACACGGTTAGATATTTTAACGCAACAAGTTCATGCATTAACAATAGAGTTAGTAGAACAAAAAACACAGTGTGCTAACTATCAAGCTCAAAACGAAAAGTTATGTCACGAACTTAAGCAACTCACACAAGATATTACGTCATTAACACAACAATGGCGTGATGTAGCGCAAACTTATGCATTACCGGATGTCGGCTGCGAAGAAACCGTTCTAACTCAATTAGATTCAGAACTTAAGCAAGAGGATAATTTACTGACGCAAAAACGAGTAAATTACCAAGCATTAGAAACCAAAATTCAGCAAGAATACAAACTATTATCTGATAACAAAGAGCAATTTAATCAACAACAGCAAACTGTTCTTCATCAACAAAATGAATTTGCTCAGCAACAGAAAGAAGTTTCCAATAAACAACAACAAACAGCGCAATATCTTCAGCAACAAACTCAGTTAGCGCAGGATCTTCAATCCCTTGTTAAACAGCAAGGTTATGAATTAAAGGAATTTGAAGATAAAATTCAATGGCTTACTTCACGTAAAGAAGAGAGCCAACAATATCAATCAATCTTAAAAACACATCACGAATTACAACAAACCATCCGCGAATTGCTATCAACGCAGGAAGAGAGAAAACGCTATTTATCTGAAATTCAAAAAGAACTTGATGCTGTTTTAGTCCATTTACAACAATTACACCAGCAACAAGCGCAGCTAAAAGCACAGCGCCAAGCTTTATTCGGGACACAAACCACCGAAGATGCACGTAATGAGTTGGATAAACGGAGTCTATCGTTACAAAAACAAATTGAGCAATATAGTGAAGAAAAAAACCGACTCGAAATCCGTTTAAATCAGCTTATTGGTCAATATCAGGAAAATGAAAAATCGTTACAACGGTTACAAACGTGTTCACAAGACATTATTGAACAATATCAATATGCGTTAAAAAATAGCCCGTTTGCTGACGAAAATGCATTTCTAACCTCTCTGTTATCCGCCGAGGAAAGACACCGTTTACAAGAGCAACAAAAACAACGCCTTGATAAACTGTTGCAAGAAAAAACGCGTTTAGATGCACAAGAAAATGCCTATCAACAACACTTATCACAACAACCAATCTTGATAACACAACAAAATTTTGAACAAATTACCGCTCAGTTATTACTGTTAGAAACACAACTTATTCAATTACAAGAAACGAAGTTTCGTATTCAAGAGCAACTACGAGCTGACGAGGAAAAACGTAAAGAGCAACAAAGCCTACTGACTCATATTGCTAAACAGCAAGCTCAATTTGATGACTGGAGTTATTTAAACGAATTAGTGGGATCTGCATCGGGAGATAAATTTAGCCGTTTTGCCCAAGGCTTAACGCTTGATCATCTCATTTATTTGGCTAACCGTCGTTTAGAAAAGCTTCATGGGCGTTACTTCTTGCAACGCAAAACACCTGCAAGCCTTGAACTACAAATTGCAGACACATGGCAAGCAGATGCTCTACGAGATACACGTACTCTCTCTGGTGGCGAAAGTTTCTTAGTCAGTTTATCACTCGCCTTAGCACTTTCGGATTTGGTCAGTAACAAAACTCAAATCGAATCACTCTTTTTAGATGAAGGCTTTGGCACATTAGATCCTGATACCTTAGATATTGCATTAGATGCGCTTGATAGCCTTAATGCATCCGGCAAAATTATTGGCGTAATTAGTCATGTAGAAGCCATGAAAGAACGTATTCCGGTACAAATTAAAGTGAAGAAAGCCGGAGGGTTAGGTATTAGCCAACTTGATCCTGAGTTTAGATATGCAGATAAATAGAATATAAATCAATTAGTTAAAAACTAGGTCGAATATTTTGACGTAACTGATTAAATTTTTTATCTATCAATAAGTCACTACTAAGCCCTATAGTGTGTCCATAGATTAGCTCAAGCTAAAACACGCTTTAAGCGCTCAAATTTATCAAGGAGACAACCATGTCTAACGCATTTACTGATTTAATGAAAAAACGTAGAACAATTTATCATTTAGGTAATCAACTTCCAATTAGCGAAGACAGAGTCACTGCGATTATCAAAGAAGCGGTTAAAGAGAGCCCAACAGCATTTAACTCACAAACATCTCGTGTTGTTGTTCTGTTTGGTGAACAACATCAAAAACTGTGGGATATCGTTAAAAATACCCTGAAAAAATTAGTACCCGCAGAAGCATTTAGTGCAACTGAAGCAAAAATTAATAGCTTCGCCGCAGGTGCGGGTTCAATTTTGTATTTTGAAGATACTGATATCGTAAAAGGTCTGCAAGAGCAATTCCCACTGTATGCTGAAAACTTCCCTGTATGGTCAGAGCAAGCAAGTGGTATGGCACAACTTTCTGTTTGGACTGCATTAGCAGCAGAGAACGTAGGTGCTTCATTACAACACTACAATCCAATTATTGATGATGAAGTCCATGCAACTTGGGATCTGCCAAAAACATGGAAATTGAGAGCGCAAATGGTCTTTGGTTCAATTGAACAAGAGGCTGCTGAGAAGAATTATATGGAAGATGATGCACGCTTTAAAATCTTCAAATAAGTGTTAGAACAGACATCTGACAAAAGACCCTAAATAATACCCTCTTTTTACTTTCATTCATTGCCCACAGCCACTGTGGGCTTTTTTTTACATACCTACAAAACACATGCCCACAAAACAAGAGTGGTGGCCTTATGCCACCACTCTTTTATGCTTTAATTAGTTTCAGATCGGTCTTTCGTTGTTTTTTCTGAACATCATAGAAATTTTCATGGGAACCGATATGCAAGAGATACAGTTCAACTTTGTTGGTGACCCATGAATAACCGAGTAAAACAGTCAACTCATTAAGCCTAAATTTGTGTACTCTGAGATAAGCAAGATCGCCTTTTTTCTGTTCTCCAATCAATGGATTATCAATTATTTGATCAATTTCATCTTCAATAATTTTCACATCTGATTCAGGCAACTTTTTCATTGTCTTTTCAAATCGAGCTGACTGATAAACATCAATCTCTTTTTGTGGTTCGGACATATCGAGAAACCTTTTTGTTTTCGACTTCCGCCTGTGCCAGTAACAATTCTTCGATAAAGCTATATGGCAGATCAGGGTTATCTTCAGCTATACGCCCTATTTTAGCCCAGTGTTCAATTTGTTTAGGAACACTTCTGCTTTTCGCTTCCGCATGAATTTTAGCATCAGACACAAAGTCTTCATCTAATCTTACGGAAATAGCCATTACTTACACTCCAAGCCTCACGGCAGTTATAACTTTAGAACTTGATAACATTAAAACGTTATAAGTTTAGATCTTTATAATGACGACAAAATGCAATCTTTTGTCGCTAAATAACACAATACACCACAAATTATTCCTTGTAAAGGCGTTGACTCTTATGTTTACTCCCCTACATTTGCAAATAAAAAACATAAAAAAAGAGCAAAGTGCGCAATGAATACAAAGGTAGGGATGGACCCTTTGTGTTCAACACTTTGCTCTCTTTATTTATTTACGCACTCCTTACCGAAGTAAAGAGTGCGATTTTCACAAGGCGTATGAAAATACGTTATTTACGTGTGATGTTATTCGCTTTTGGTTGAGCAATTGGAGACTGCTCAGCAAAGTATTTCACGACTGCATCAACATCTGGCACGCTGTAAACTGGATCTTTACCTTCTTTCAGTACAGAGAAGTTACTACCACCTGTTGCTAAGTATTCGTTAGCGACAACACGGTAAGATGCTTTCATATCCACTGGTTTACCGTCAATTTTCATTGATTCAACGATAACACGGTTACCATTAGATGCTTTGCTATCCCATGTGTACTGGAAGTTACCAGATACGGCTAACACTTGTGGACGTGAACGATCCCACTGTTGTTCTAACAGGCGCTTGATTTGCTCACCGGTTAATGTTTGCGTTAACAGTACGTTAGAGAATGGTTGTACAGTGTAGATTGCGTTATAAGAAACGTCACCACCTGTCATATCAGCACGAATACCACCGCTGTTCATAAACGCGATTTGTGCGCCACCCATATCTTTTGGTTTAGCCGTATATAAATGTGCATCAGCAATAACTTGACCCAGTGCAGATTCACCCGCATCGTTAGTTTGCTTAGTTAAATTACCTTCTAACTTACCGATAATACGGTTAGCTAATGGAGTAGCGATTTTTTCGTAAGCTTCTAACAGTTTAGTCACTGCTGGATCTTTTTCATATTTGCGGTTATCAACCCAAATATTACGAGCTTCTACATCAACAACATCTTTTGTTGTTTTATCTAATTTCAGGTCAATACGCGTTAACATTGCACCATTAGATTGTGCAGATGTCACTGATTTACCGTTGATAGTACAGTTGTAAGCTTGGTGAGTGTGACCCGTCACAACGAAGTCAATCGCGGGATCTAATTGATCAACAACACCCAGTACTTTACCCGTAATACCATTACATGCGTTGATATTTACTGGGCCACCATCACGACGCTGTGCTGCACCTTCGTGGATCAACACACCAATCGCTTGAACACCCTGTGCTTTTAACTGAGGTACTAATGCGTTGATGGTTTTTGCTTCGTTATGGAAACTTAAACCTTCAGTACCTTTAGGCGTTACGATTGCTGCAGTACCTTCTAGAGTGACACCAATAAAGGCTACAGGGATCCCGTTAAATTCTTTGATAACATATTCAGGAAATAACGTTTTACCTGTTTCATTAACCGTTACGTTTGCTGATAAGTATTGGAAATCAGCGCCTTTAAACTCAGTTGGACCTTGGCAACCCGTTACTGGGTGGCAACCACCGTTTTGTTTACGCAGTAACTCGCCCATGCCTTTATCAAATTCGTGGTTACCCACAGAAGTTGCTTCTAAGCCGGCTAATGATAATGCTTCGATTGAAGGCTCATCATGGAACATTGAAGATAATAGTGGGCTTGCTCCAACCATATCACCCGCCGCAACCACGATGTTGTTCGGGTTATCTTTCTTCATTTCTTTAATTAACGTAGCCATGTGCTCGATGCCACCAGGTTTGTTTGGACCTGGCGCTTTTAGCGCACCGTGGAAGTCGTTCATTGCGATAACACGCACATCAACAACATTAGCTTCGTCGTAGTTCTTTGCACAACCCGCTAATAAGACTGAGCTTACAGCAAGTGCAACGAGTTTATATTTATGATTCATTTAAAATTTATCCCTAAGATCAAAATTCACGTTTCGGACAATCAATTACTTCGAAATCTTTGCTATAACAGATATAGAATTCATCTCGATTAATTTGAATTTCTTTATCCTTCAGTGATGGATTGTGTTCTTTTAAGAATTTAATCAATGCACTGTTTGAAGGACGGCCTTCTGGTAATACTAACGCTTCATACAACTCTTTTTGTTTACCAAAAAATGCATCTGGTGTATCAAATGCACACACACCATGTTTTTCCCATTCACCTTGTAACAGATCGATACCCGGAGAATCACACAGATAAGGTTTGATAGCAGAGTATTCTAAAGGAGGTAAATCGCCTTTACATAAACGAGGATGCTTGCGTATGTCTTTCCAATCACGGCACTCTTCCCATGATTTACCATCACAGGTTTCAGCCCACAGCCCATGAACAATCCAACCAAATTTATTATCAGAGAAGCATTGGATTTCAAATTTATCGTACTCACGTTTTGCCCGATCTTTTTCATTATCGTTATTTAAACGTTTAATGTTATTACTTTTATAATCACAAAAAGCGGGTGAGTAGTTAATCGCTAACTTAAAGTAATCTGTCGATGCTGTGCTGTTTTGACCATAGCGATCATTAGCAGCAATGTAGTCGTAAGGTGCTGTTGGTGCATCAGGTACAATACAAGATACGCCTTCAACTAATTTAGCTTGAGGTTTTAATGGTTCTGTAATTTCAGGTGCTTGCGTTGCACATCCTGCTAGCACTAAAGCAAAAGCCGCAGGTAATAGCTTTATAAAGCGCATAAAATCCCCTTAAAGTGTCATAAATGCCACTCTTTTGGTTCAAAAAGGTAAGAAAAACCTACCCTGAACGGGCAGGTTTGATAGCTTATTTCTTCTCAGTTAGATCAATTTTGTAAATTGCAAAACCGATTTCATCATTTCCCACAAAAGTCATTGGGTATTGAGCGAAATCTTTAATAAATGCAGCGGCTTTTTCACTTGGAGAAGTTTCAAAACGTACATCTAATACTTTATCAGTCTTAATAGGTAAGAATGACCAGTTGTTCGCGGCTTTAGTTACCACTTCACCGTTTTCTTTCGTTTGTTTTGCAATATAAGACGCTAAAATTGCACGGTTTTCATCTGGAGAAGCAAACGCAATATTCGCTTCACCTGTACCAGCAAACTTACCGCCGTATCCACGGTAGTTATTTGTTGCGATCAGGAATGTTGCTTTAGGATCGATTGGTTTGCCTTCGTAAGTGACTTCTTTGATACGATTCGCATCTTTATTAACCACTTGGCAATCAACGTCATATTTAGCTGGTTGAGTTAAGTCAACTTTATAGTTCACACCACTAATGGTGTCGAAGTTATAAGTACGGAAACCATCCCAGTTGATCAGTTCTTGTGGTTTAGTTGAGTTAGGATCAACTTGGTTCCACATACCCGCTGAACATTCTAACCACTCAACAACATCCGCACCGGTCGCTTTAACAACCACTAATGTGTTTGGATACAGATATAAGTCTGCAGCGTTACGGAATGTTAAGTCACCTTTTTCAACTTCTACGAAGTCTGCTGGTGCATTTTTACGACCACCCGCTTTAAATGGCGCAGCTGCACCTAATACTGGTAAACCGTCTAAGTTCGGATCACCTTGAATAAAGTGTTTGGTGTAATCAACTTGTGCATCATTAACGATTTGTACAGTTGGATCGCTTTGTACTAATGCTAAGAAGCTGTACATGTTGGCAGATGCTTTACCAATGTGTTTACCTACGAAATCACGGGTACCTTGGTGTGCTTTTTCAATGATTTGAGCTAATTCAGCATCACGTTCAACTAATGCTTTTTTGTTTGCTTTATCAAAGATAGGACGTGCTTCACCTGTTGCTTCCGTCATCACCCATTTACCGCTGTCGTTATTGATAACCATATCAACGACACCTAAGTGATCACCCCATTGGCCAGGCATAACAGCAGGAACACCGTTTACCGTCCCTTTAGCAACATCAACACCTTTAATGCCTTCAAATTCTTTGCTTGGGAATACGCCATGAGCGTGACCAAACATGATTGCATTGATGCCTTCAACTTCACTTAAATAATAAACAGAGTTTTCAGCCATTGCTTTGTACGGCTCTGACGCAAAACCAGAGTGAGGAATAGCCACAATCAGGTCAGCACCCTCTTTTTTCATTTGAGGGACGAATTTTTTCGCTGTTTCTGTAATATCATTTACAACGACCTTACCATCCAGATTGGCTTTATCCCAGATTAAGATCTGTGGTGGTACGAAGCCGATATAACCAATCTTGATAGTGTGTTCTTTACCATCACGATCTTTTACTGGTGTATCAACAATGATATAAGGTGTGAAATAGTTTTTGCCTGTTTTCGCATCCATCACGTTGGCGTTGATGTAAGGGAATTTAGCACCAGCAATGGCTTTTTTCAGGTAATCTAAACCATAGTTAAATTCATGGTTACCAAAGTTACCGACTGTGTAGCCCATGGTGTTCATCAGCTGGTGAGCTGGATGAGATTCGCCTTTTTCTAAGCCTTTAGCTGCTTGATAGTCAGCCAGTGGGCTACCTTGGATCAAGTCGCCGTTATCAACTAGAATCGCATTGGTTGCTTCAGCTTTTGCTGCTTTAATTAAATTAGCAGTACGAACATAACCAAACTGTTCTGTTGGTTTGTCTTTGAAGTAGTCAAAGTCGATTAAGTTACTGTGAACATCAGACGTCTCCATAATACGAAGATCGACTGTCGCAGCATTCACGTTGAATGCGACAAACATTGCTAATGTTGAAATTTTCAACACATTCTTAACCATTACACACCCCTTATATATTGGTTAACAGGAGAGCGAAATCGCTCTCCTTTGGTTACTTCTGTCAAACGGTAATGCTTTTGTCAGGACTAGAAGTACAGACGCATACCCGTTTCGAAGATATATTGTTTTTTATCTTCATAAGCTGGGTTTTCGCTACGTGCATCATCATATGCCATTTCAGCGAATAAACGTAAATTGTTGTATTTAGATACTGCAAAACGTTTATCTACACCCACAGTATAGGTTTCTTTTTTGTAGTTGAACGTGTTTGCATCACCATCACGCAGGTAGTAACCGGCATACATACCGCTTTCGATACGATCCCAATGCCATTTTACGCCAATACCGTATAGATCTGCTTTCCAATCGCCTTTGACTGAATTCCATTTGTAATCTTTTTCAGGTGTCCCTTCTTTTAAAGTTAAACCTGAGTTTTTACCACGAGACTGACCGTAGTCTAAACCAATAGAGAACTCACGACCTGGGAAGAAATATTCTGCACCAAATGCTAAGATGCTATTTTCTGGTTTTTTATTACCAACAACGCTATCTGGGTATAAGTTTGGTTCACCAATTGCGGCAGAATAACCTGCATCAAACTCTAAACCGAAGGTTGATTTATAGAAACCAACGACTGAGTATGCATGACGAATATCCCCAACCTTACGATCACCACCTTTGCCATCGCCATCATTATCTTTACCATCTTTACCTGTTAAGGTGGCCGCTAATTTAAAGCCTTCATAACGGTTAGTTTCAACAAAAATAGTTTGTGGTAAACGGGTCATAAAGTTGTTTTTACCAACACCTTTACTTGAATAACCTACAGCACGACCTAATACATCGCTAAAGTAGAATACCCCTGTATTACCATAGCCATAGCTTGATTTTTTCACCCAATCGATTGGAATATAAGTACGACCAAACTGAATTTGACCATAATCACGATGAGAGAAACCAACGTAGCCAACACGGTTATAGAGATCAAAGTTGGTATAAGAGTTTTCACTGTTTGTTTTTTGAGTGTCTGAGCCCCACTCTAATTTACCAAAAACTTTGATATCGTTAGTCAGTTCGTGTGAACCAAAGAAACCGATACGGCTACCGTCATCACGCATACGCATTTCGTGATCTTTGCTAGTCACTTGTGTTTTTAAACGGAACTGACCGTTTACATCAAAACGTGTACCTTTATCGTTATACACGTTTACTGCGTTTGCCGATCCAGAAAGAACCAACAACCCAACCAGTGCTGCTAGAGGCTTCAAGCTTTTCATGATTAAAATACCCATCTATTTTCTATAGTTTTATGATTTCCTTTTTAAGGTTAAAAATAATACCGCCGTCTATCATTAACCCTAAATTCAGTTCAAAGAGCCGCCGCCACGGATCTCAAACAAGAAAATCGCTTTTACAACTGATCATTTTTATAACAACTATTATTACTCTACTTATTTTCTTATAGGCTTTCATTTCCTTGACACAGAGATATTCACCAATAAGACACAAAAATAATATCCTCATTATATTTAAATAAGGGCATTGCTTTTATTTCTGTTAGGAAAAGAAATAGGTTGTTGAGTTTTCGTTGGCATGTTACTCAAAAAAAAGCCCTTCTTTCGTGATGCAGCCCACAATTACACCAATGTGCATTTTCATGATTACATACCCAAGTGACAGGTATCACAATTAAAGGTAAAGATACGTGTTTTTTGAACTTAATCAACTTTTTAAAAATAGTACTTTTGAATTTTTCTTTTATATTTCATTTCTTTATAAGACTCTTTTTTTTGCTAATAAAAAATTTATCTCCTTATTTAATATATTTAAAAGGAAGTATTAATTTTAACCACTAAATAAATAACACTAAAGATTTAAATATTGTTCTTTCTAATTAATAATTTTTTATCTTTATATTTATTTCTTATTTAAATAAAAGCAAAATCACATTTAAATACAATTTAACTAGTGGTAACGCGTAACACTCACTCAAAAAAAGAATAATTAGCTACAAATATTAAAAAGAGAAGCACAAGAACACCATTCAATCACAATATCTAATCAATGCATAAAGGTGACAAAGAAACACTGAAAAACATTACAAATGTTAAACTATAACCCAAGTTAATATAAAAAGACCAATCGTGCTATTTTGACGATATTTAAAAAATAAATGTTCAATTTTGTGATCTAAGTCACCACGTTATTTGTGAAAAATCACTCTTTATATTTTCTTTATTTTGTGACAATTATCACAATAGAACGTCAAGAAGATTTTTGTTTTGTAAATTAATGCAGAGATAAATCTGAAAGTGATTTCATATTGTAAACAAAAAATAGTGTAAAGATAAAATTACGTGATTAATATCACATAAAAAATTATGCTAAAAATTACGTTATTCCATTATTAATACTCTTAGTTAATTTAACTTAAATAAGAATAAAAATCATTATCATTTAGTAATTTTACTGATTATTCGTTTCAGCTTTTCTCTTTTTTATTAAATAACATTATGGATATTTTCTTTTAAGGGATATTACCTTTTAGATACCCTCAACATTCAGTATCATAATGCGGTAAATAATGATTAAGGGGAATGTCAAATGCTGTGGTTTAAAAATATTTTGGTCTATCGCTTAAATAAAGAGATAGCACTGTCAATGGATGAGTTAGAACAACAGCTTGCTTCATTGGCATTCACACCTTGCAGTAGCCAAGATATGACCAGAACAGGTTGGGTTTCACCGATGGGCGATCGTGGTGAAGCGCTTATCCATGTTGCAGGCAAACAAGTCATGATGTGTGCACGGAAAGAAGACAAAATCTTACCTGCGACAGTCATTAAACAAGCACTGCAAGACAAAGTTGAAAAACTTGAAGGTGAACAAGGTCGTAAACTGAAAAAAACAGAGAAAGCCACCTTAAAAGATGAAGTGATACATACCCTACTTCCTCGTGCATTTAGTAAATTCTCACAAACATTTATTTGGCTAGATTTAGAAAAACAACTCGTTATTGTTGATTCAGGCAGTGCAAAACGTGCTGAAGATAACTTAGCCTTGCTACGTAAAACATTAGGTTCATTACCCGTAGTACCACTGAATTTTAATGAATCTGTTGAATTAAAAATGACAGAGTGGGTACGCTCTGGAGAACTTCCAGCCGGTTTTACCTTGATGGATGAAGCGGAGCTAAAAGCAGTGCTAGAAGAAGGCGGTGTTATTCGTTGTAAAAAACAAGAACTAGTTTCTGACGAAATTGCGACACATATTGAAGCAGGAAAATTTGTCACCAAACTTTCTGTCGATTGGGAAGATCGCCTTCAATTTATGCTATGTGATGATGGCTCTATCAAACGTATTAAATTCAGTGAGACTTTACGTGAGCAAAATGATGATATTGATAAAGCCGATTTCGCCCAACGTTTTGATGCTGATTTTGTTTTAATGACGGGTGAATTAAGTGCACTGATTGAACGAGTCATTGAAGTGCTAGGTGGCGAAGCCGAATAATAACCTTTTCTCAAGAAAACAGCCTATCATTCACGATGTATAGGCTGTTTTTTTATCTAATAAAAATATAATTTATTTTTGAATTAAATAACGAATAGTTGGACCATCTTGTTGAATATCTAACACGGTATAACCATAGTTTTTCGCATCAAGTGGAATATTATTGATTGATTGAGGGCAATCACTCACCACTTCTAATATTTCGCCTTTTTTCAGTGATGGCATGGCTTCGAGTGTTGCCACCGCAGGATAAGGACAAGGTTCACCGACCATATCTAGACGATAATCAGGAATAATAGTGTCTTTCTGGCTCATGCAATTTCCTTATTAATCTGCGTTGAAATAGATTGTGCTTGTTGGGCTTTTTTACGGAAAAAGTGTTTTTCCCACCAAAGTAATAATGCAAATGACACACCAAGCATCAGATACGTCACACCTAATCCCCCCACAGGGCCAAAGGTATCAAGTAAATTAATTTTGTCATAATCCGTTGCGATCACTGAGGCAAAATCATCCCAATAATAAGCCAGTAATGTTGAACCGATTACGTTACCTAATCCAACCCACCAAAAGTGAATTTGACCTTCAACGGCACGATACATCCATCCTGTTTCACACCCACCAGCAAGTACAATACCGAAACCAAAGAGTAAGCCACCAATGACAGCATTCGGCCCTGCCCACATAATTTTCGGTGATGCACCTAATTGCACATAACTGAAGATCCCAATGGCACTGACTGCCATACCGATGATAATCGCTTTTGCCATATGGGTTCTGCCTGTTATCCATAAGTCACGGAAAGCAGAAGTAAAACAGATTTGCGCACGTTCAATTAAAATACCAAAACCAATACCGCCTAGCATCGCAAAACCTAGTTTTGGTGAATCAAAGAGAATAATTAAAGACCACGCAATCATGGCAAAAAAGATAACCATTCCCAATCTAAAACGACGTTTCGCACGTTGTTTATCTTGAGTAATTGGTGAAGCTTGGCTGACTTTTTGCAATTTTACTGGAATACGGAACAGAGGCATCAATGATAACTTGGCGCCAAAGTAAGAACCAACTGCCGTTGCAACCGCAAAAAACCAAGCATGTAAAGAGAACTGAGGAATACCCGTAAAGAAGGCGGCAAGGTTACAGCCCATTGCTAGACGAGCACCAAAACCAGCGATGATCCCACCTAGAACTGCTTGAAGAATACGAATTTTATGTTGAGGATGGCGAAGTTTGACATTGTTGGCCCAAAGAGCTGCCATAATACAACCGCCAAACATCCCGATAATCATCACACCATCAATACGCGTTAATGGTGTACCTTCAAGACCAATGATTTTAAAATAACCCCATTCTTCAGGATGAGCACCAAACCATTGCATTACGTGACCGCCCCAACGAGTAAATTCACCCGTGACAGCCCAAAAAGTGCCGGTTAAACCAAAATAGTAAGTTGATAAGATACCTGCCGCGATCACTGCTGGAAGGGGCTTCCAAAAACGGATCAGGTACTGGGATTTAAATTCTGACCAAGACATGTTTTTTCCTAGAACTTACCTCTACGAGAGACCCTCTCCACGCAGTAGGATTGGCTGCACATGTTACTCCGATAATTTTTTTATCAAAGAGTCAATATTCAGATAAATGAGAGAAATTTGCGTTATAACAAATTTTTTGTAACAGATAGGGGACTTATCCCACTTATAAATCGTCTGATCATTCAATCTATAAGCGGGAAAGAAGTGATTAGCAAATACGAGGTAATGGTTCGTTATAAGGTAAGTCAAGGATCCGACTAGTCCCGAAAATTCCTGTTAATCGAATATAATTATCCTCGGTAACTTCACCGATAGTACAAGCGTCTTTACCTAAAGTATGTTGATGTAATGCTTCAAGTACTTGGGCTTCAGCTTCTGGGGATACCACTAAAACAATTTTTCCTTCGTTAGCAAAATTCAGTGCTTCAAGCCCTAATAATTCACAAACGCCACGAACAGATTGTTTCATTGGTAATTTATTTTCATGCACATTCATGCCACAACCACTGGCTTGAGCAAACTCATGTAAAATTGCAGTCACTCCGCCTCGTGTTGCATCACGTAATGCACGAATACCTTTAATTTGACGTAGCGGCGCAATCATTGGCTCAAGAACAGCACAATCACTTTGTAGGTCCGCTTCTAATCCTAAGTTTTCACGAAGATTCAGAATTGTTGCCCCGTGATCACCAATCGTACCGCTCACTAAGATCTTATCACCAGCTTTGATATTACTTGCAGCCCAATTAATTGTGGTTGGAATAACCCCAATACCCGCAGTATTAATAAAGATCTTATCTGCAGCACCACGAGGAACCACTTTTGTATCTCCGGTAACAATTTGTATTCCTGCTTGCGTTGCTGCTTTCGCCATCGCCATAACAAGGGTTTCGAGGGTTTCAAATGGAAGCCCTTCTTCAAGAATAAAACCACATGAAAGGTAACGAGGAACCGCACCACCAACAGAAAGATCGTTAGCCGTACCACAAACAGATAATTTACCAATATTTCCACCAGGGAAAATAATGGGATCAATGACATAGCTGTCTGTACTAAATGCAAGACGATCGCCAAGCGTAGTTAACTCATTTAACGCGATCCGTGCTTGATCTTCTTTTTCATTTAATAATGGATTATCGAACGCTTTTAAAAACAGGCCTTCGATCAGTTGTTGCATACCTTGCCCACCATTTCCTTGGGCTAAAGTGATTTCATCGGGTTGTTTCATATATTACCTTCACGGCGATACTGATAATAAGCCGCACATGCACCTTCTGATGATACCATCAAGGCACCCAACGCCGTTTCTGGTGTACAACTTTTACCAAAGAGTGGGCAATCGGAAGGTTTGCATCGTCCTGTTAACACATCGCCACAGCGAGATTGTGGATTATCTGCCACTTTTTGTGGTGCGGGTGTAAAACGTAATTCAGCATCAAACTCAGAATAAGCTGGTGTTAATTGAATACCTGACATTGGGATTTCACCCAATCCACGCCATTCACTGGTTTCTTTTAACATAAACACTTCACTAAGTGCTTTTTGAGCCAACTTATTACCTTCGTTTGGTACAATGCGACTATATTGGTTTTCAATACTTAAAACATAATCTGCATTTTCTGCTTTTGCTTTAAGCTGTTTAATAACCATCAGTATAGCTTGCAATAAGTCTAACGGTTCAAATCCTGTCACCACAAAAGGCTTTTCAAATTCATCACATAGCGGTTGATATGGTGTACAACCAATTACCATACTCACATGTCCCGGTGCAATAAAGCCATCAATGCGAACATCATCTTGCTCAAGTAGACAACGTAAAGTAGGTACGATAGTAATGTGCTGACAAAATAGAGAAAAGTTTTTGAGTCCGCGCAATTTCGCTTGTTGTAGCGTCATGGCAGTACTTGGCATTGTCGTTTCAAAACCTAAACCGAAGAAAACAACTTGTTTATCTGGGTTATCTTGTGCAATTTTGAGTGAATCGAGTGGCGAATAAACAATACGAATATCACAACCACGACGACGCGCATCAAGCATTGAGCCATTACGTCCTGGTACTCGCATTGCATCACCAAAAGTACAAAAAATCACGTCAGGACGGGCTGCGATTTCTAAACATGCATCAATTCGCCCCATCGGTAATACACAGACAGGACAACCCGGTCCATGAACAAATTCAATTTCTTCTGGTAATAAGCGGTCTAGACCAAATTTAAAAATGGCATGAGTATGCCCACCACACACTTCCATAATTTGTAATGGACGTGTAATTGGCTGAGGCCATTGTGAAATAGTTTCACGAATTTGGGTCAGTAAAGCTTTCGCAAGTTCAGGATCACGAAATTCATCAACATACTGCATCATCAGCCTCTTCGAGGGTCACACCATAAACATGCTGTAATGCATCAAGGGTATCTTGTGCTTCTTGTTCATCAAGAATACTCATGGCAAATCCCACATGAATAAGTACCCATTTGCCTAATAATTCACTAGGTTCGCCTTCACATACCATCGAAATATTAACAGCACGTTTGACGCCACTGACTTCAGCATAAGCGAGTTGGTGGACGTCTTCGCCCACCTCAACTATTTTAGCTGGAACACCTAGGCACATAAACGACTCTCCAACCAAGTTAACCACTCTTCCATGCCTTCACCTGTTGTTGCTGATAACGCAATGATTTCGATATTTGGGTTAACACGGCGAGCTGATTCAATACAGGCTTGAACATCAATATTCAAATGGGGTACTAAATCAATTTTGTTGATAATCATTAAATCAGACGCAGCAAACATATGCGGATATTTCAGTGGCTTATCTTCACCTTCAGTGACAGAAAGAATAGCCACTTTATGCTTTTCACCCAGATCAAAACTGGCTGGGCACACTAAGTTACCCACGTTTTCAATAAAGAGAACGCTATTGTCTTGTAAGCCTAATTGGTGTGTCGCATCATGCACCATTTGAGCATCAAGGTGACAACCTTTACCTGTATTCACTTGGATCGCAGGTACACCGGTTTCACGGATACGATCCGCATCATTGGTGGTCTGCTGATCGCCTTCGATCACGGCGCAAGGAACACGTTGCGCTAACTGTTTTAACGTTTGTGTTAACAGTGTGGTTTTGCCAGAACCGGGGCTTGAAACGAGGTTTAATGCCAACACATTTTGTTGTTCAAAATGTTCGCGGTTATGAACAGCAATTCGGTTATTTTTATCTAACACATCCATTTCAATTTTTAGCATACGCTTTTGGCTAATACCGGGAGCATGTGTCCCTGCTTCACCTTGGCCATAATGCATATTCTGATTTTCAATCACTGGGCTAAATTGCTCTTCATGCTCATGATCGTGCTGATGTTCGTGAGAGTGACTATGTGAATGGTCGTGGCTGTGTGAATGGTCGTGATCATGATGATGATCGTCATGTCCATGATGATGTTCATGGAAAACAGGTGTTTCGTTTAGCTGTGCATCGTTATGAAAATGGAGGTGAACATCACCACTGTTATGATAATAGTGATGATGAACAATGATAGGCTGACCATTGGTCTCGTAGTTATGCTTATGCTTTTGTTCAGACTTATCAATATATTTATGAACAGTATTCGCTGGAGTAGCATTGTGTTCATGATGGTGATCATGCCCATGATGGCCGTGATCATGATGATGACCGTGGTCGTGATGATCATGGTCATGAGAGTGATGATGGTGGTGCTCATGTGAATGAGGTTCTACACCTTCAATTCTGACATTGCCTTCACCACAACCGCAAGTGCTACACATATTCTGACTCCTGTACTATTCAATAAGAAGAATGTGACTCTGTGTCGCGTAAAATTTCTACTCTATGATCTTAACTGACCACGGAAGAGAGAACGACGACTTAAATCAACTTCTGCTACGGATTGTGTCTGAACAGGAAGAGAAAGAGCCATTTTTACACTATTTTCAACCAACTCAACAGCATGTTCCGCTGCTAAATGTCTATCAAGTGGCGACATTAATGAACAAGCAAGGTACTGCATTCCCTCGGCAAGCTCACCCACAACGAATTTTATCTGACCACATGGTAATTCTAACCCAATGCGATCACCTACTTTTCGGTGTGGCCATTCTTGTGAAGGCCCCGGGAAAACGACAAGCTCTAACATCCAAGGAGTAAGAACAGCACCAATCCACTGATTTTCAAATAAAGTAAAGCCTCCCGCTTTTACAGGAATGCCTTCACGATAAAAAGGAAGCCCTTTCATCTCTTTGTCAGCGATTTCACTAAAACGCGCTTCAAGTTGCTCAACAGGCGGTTCATCATATCCTATGATATCCCAGCTTAATTCATTCATGCTGTTACCTCTTTAGGTGTGACAGAAATGCCATATTCACGCAAAATATTCACGACATGTTCTAGTGCTATTTCCATTGATTTCTCACCAATGTCAGACAGCGACATGCTTGGCTCTAATGATGCAGGTTCAATTCCCACTAAAATCAGTTTACGTGGAAATTCATCTGTCATACGCAGTGCCATTAATACATCAGATAAACCTAGCTGATGAGGCGAGATCTTCTGTGTAAAAAGTGCTGGAACATCATCATCATGTAACACAAAAATACTGCCTGGTTCATGATTACTTCTCACCGCATCAGCAACAATCAGGAGATCTCTTGCAGCGATATCTTGCAAGATTTCCATACCTGATGTGCCACCATCAATAACATCGACGTTCTCTGGTAAAGAGAAGCGCTCTTCGAGCGCTTCTACTATACGAACACCAATGCCTTCATCGCTTAGTAATAAATTACCAATGCCTAAGACGAGAGTTCGCATTATAATACCTTCACCTTACTAAGTTCTTTACCTGTTAAATCAACCATATGCACAGCACACGCCATACATGGGTCAAAGGAGTGGATCGTTCTTACCACTTCCAATGGTTTTTTCGGATCAGCAACAGGTGTACCAACAAGAGATAACTCATAAGGACCCGGTTCATCATTAAAGTTACGAGGACCCGCATTCCATGTTGATGGAACAACTGCCTGATAGTTAGTGATTTTACCGTCTTTAAACACGATCCAGTGAGATAACATACCGCGAGAAGCTTCTTCAAAACCAACACCACGATACTCTTTGCCTGGTTCAAACTCTGGTTTAATAAAGGCAGCAGTATCACCACGACCAATATTATCAACCAATGATTGCCATAAGAAGTTTAGAGAATCTTGTAATACGCAAGCATGAACAGTACGTCCAATAATACGACCCCAAGTTGACTCTAACTGCTCATTAACCAGTGTTTCACCGGTTAATTTAGTATAGATTTCATTAACTTCGTTATAGTGTTTAACAGTTCCTTCATGCTTACCTGCTAAACCACATACTAACCATGCTAATGTTCCCACTTCGACAGGTTTACCATAGAATGTTGGTGATTTAACCCATGAGTATTTATTGTTTTCATCCCAACCAGTATATTTAGGACGAGTTAAACCTTCCCATGGTTTTAATGGTTCATCATCTTCATACCATGCGTGTTTACCACTTTCTTCAATACCCTCTTTCAAGTTTTCATCTTTCCAGTTTTTAATTGGACGATACGTTGAGAAATCAACGCCTTCCATATAACCACCAGATAATAAAAACTCGGTATTATTACCGTTGATTGGTAACTCAGGTACAGATAAATAGTAGTTCGCACCTTTACCAATTTTTAGCCACTCTGGGTAATAAGCAGCAAAAATTGCAGTATCGACTTTATAAACTTGTTCAATAAAATCGCCAAGATTATCGATAAAGTGCTTCACATACATTAAACGTTCTAAGTTAAGAACACTTGGTGCATCAAGGTTAATTGGGTTAGCAACACCACCCACAGCCAAGTTTTGAATATGAGGTGTTTTACCACCAAGAACCGCTACAATACGGTTTGCATCACGCTGACATTCAAGTGCTTGCAGATAGTGAGCAACAGCAATCAGGTTAACTTCTGGTGGTAATTTCATGGCTGAGTGACCCCAATAGCCATTGGCGAAAATACCTAACTGACCGCTGTCAACCAGATCTTGAATTTTCTTCTGAACTTTTCTGAATTCTTCAGCAGAGTTCAATTGCCACTTAGAAACACCTTTCAGCATTGCTGACGCTTTTTCAGGATCTGCTTGTAATGCCGAAGTAATATCAACCCAGTCCATCGCAGAAAGCTGATAGAAGTGAACGATATGGTCATGAAGAATATGAGAAGCCAAAATAATATTACGGATATACTGCGCATTGACAGGAATATCCATACCTAAGGCATCTTCAACAGCACGTACTGAGGCAATTGCGTGAACTGTCGTACAAACACCACAAATACGTTGCACGATTATCCATGCATCACGAGGATCGCTTCCTTTTAGGATCTCCTCCATTCCGCGCCACATGGTACCGGAAGACCAAGCCTTAACAACTTTTCCGTTATCAATTTCACAATCGACGCGTAAATGCCCTTCAATACGGGTAATAGGATCAATAGTAATGCGTTGGCTCATGATTTAACCTCAGCCTTTTTTAATTGTATATTTGAATCTGTTTGTGCAGGTAAAACCGGCAATAAACGGATAATAAGAATGTAAGCTGTTACTTCAAATGCAACGAAACCAATAGAAATCAGCAATTCGCTTGCTGTTGGGAAATAGTGGTAACCATTGCCTGGATTGTAAGCAACTAAAGAGTAGTTCATACGCCACATTGCTGCGCCAATTAAGATAAATAAAGCACAAACAAACAGCATTCTTGGACTACGGCGGTTATTATTTAAATGCATCAAAATGAGAGGAATTAATAACAATACACTTTCAGCAATGAATAACCACGAGAACATATCTCCATTTCCGATATAACTCAGTTTGCCGTTCCAAATAATTTCACCCCAGCGACATACCAAGAATGCGATCAGTAACACTTCGATCACTTTTGTTAACTTGGTAAATAGCGGTGTTTCATCATCATTCATGGTACGGCTTGCTTTTAATAAAGAGCCTTCAAAAATAACGATAGTGAAACCAAGGAGGAAAGCCGTTAACAGAGAAAACAACGGTAACATCTCATAAGATTGCCACAATGGATGTACTTTCCAACCCGCTGAAATCATTAATGATCCCATTGAAGATTGGTGCATGGTTGGCAGTAAAGCACCAAGACCAATAATAAAGAACATCGCTTTGTTAAGACGTTTCAACGACACTTTCCAGCCTAAACGTTCTAATAACGCAGGTAAGAATTCTAATGCCATCACCATAATGTAGATGGTCATACAGGTCGCTGTTTCAAACAACACGGAGTTAACGTTAAAGTATTGCGGCATAAAGAAGTGAGGCATGTTCCAATAACGACCGATATCAATAGCAATGGATAAACCACCTAATGAATAGCCGAACAAGCTCGCTAACAATGCAGGGCGCACTAATGGGTGAAATTCCCCTTTATTAAAGACATAAACAGCCCATGCAAGTGCCCAACCACCACATGCAAAGCCTGTTCCTATCAATAAGTCAAAGGCAATCCAGATACCCCAAGGATATCCCCCATTCAGATCAGAGACGTCGCCCAGACCTAATACCAAACGCTTACCAATAAGAATAAAACCGAGCACAGCAAGCGGTAAAAATACTCTTACTGCGAGAGTAAATAACTTACCGCCAAGTGGACGAGGATCATGACTCGACATCGTTATCCTCCTTGTGGTGTTCCTGCTCTTGTTTTTTACTATTACGGTTAACCAGATAGGTGATCCCTGCAAGGGCTGCTATTGGTAATACCATGCCTTTATAAAGCGTATGTTGAATATGCTCAGAACGTGCACCCGTTGATAATGGTGCGACTTCTGGCATTCCTAAATTGTCGAAAGGAACAGCAGAAAGTACCATAACTTGCGTACCACCACCTTCAAACTCACCATAGATATGATCTTGATATTCAGGAATTTTATGCAGATAAGTATCGCCACCACTAATGGTTTGACGTGGGTAATGATATTCTTCACCCGCTTTTTTCGCTAAACGACGTTTTGCTTCTTCAAGCAATTCTTCTCGTGTACCGAAAATAACCGCACCAGTTGGACACACTTCAACACAACCTGGTAATAAGCCTTTATCTAAACGCTCAACACCTTTTTGGTTACAAAGCTCACATTTATAGAGCTTACCAAATGGATCGTCATAGTCGTATTTTGGAATGTTATAAGGGCATCCCACCATACAGTAACGACAACCTGTACAGATATCCGCGTGATAATGGACAATACCGGTTTTTGGATCTTTGATTAACGCAGAAACAGGACAAACAGAAACACAGTTTGCATCAACACAATGCATACATTGTTTCTTAATAAAGGCATAACCGTTTTCCAGTTGGTCTTTATTTTCACCAGTACCATCACGCCAAATTTGAATAATGTTATTTGTGTAAGGACTTAATTTGTCATTGTTTGACCAAATCGGATCACCATTAGCGTAAGTATCACCACGCTCCATTGGCTCCGGGTGATTAATTTCCTGACATTTTGTGACACATGCTTGACAGCCTACACACAGTGTAGAGTCATAGAGCATACCGAGAGACCCAGGAATTGGGGGACGGTTCTGCGCCGCAGCATGACTCACAGTGGGTGCCATTCCCGCAAGAAGAACCCCACCTGATGCCAGCTTAAAGAAATGACGCCTATTCACCGTTTATCCTCCTGTGAGGCTCCTGTGGCATTCTTGTCACGGCCTAATTGACGCACAGCCATCACACTGACACCCGCAACTGCACCCACGACAGCACCCAGTAAACCAGCTGCACCATAAGAGACACCGCCACCTTCTTTTGCATTAACATCAGGCACTTGTGCTTTTGGTGTTGGCTGATAAACGTTCGCTAATTGGAAAATACCTTTAGTAAAGCCAATCCCTTCTTCGTTACATCCGTAACAAGGGTGACCGATACCCACAGGCCAAATTCCACCACCGACATCACAGAATTCCAATGTTGGGCAGTTACCATAGGTTTCAGGGCCTTTACAGCCTAAATGGTATAAACACCAACCTTGACGATGACCTTCATCACCAAATTCTTTAGCAAAACGACCCGCATCAAAATGAGGGCGACGTTCACAGTTTTCGTGAATTAAACGCTCATAAGCAAAAAGCGGTCTGTTTTTGCTATCTAACTTAGGCAATTTGTTGAAAGTAATAATATGTGCAACAGTTGCTAAGAAGTTATGTGGATTTGGTGGACATCCTGGAATATTAATCACGGTTTTACCCGGTAAAATTGCTTCCAATGATTTAGCCCCTGTTGGGTTACCCCCAGTTGCTGGCACACCACCCCATGCAGAACATGAACCAATTGCAATAATCGCAGCAGCCCCTTCAGCGGCTTCTTTGATATGCTCAAGAATAGGTTTTCCTGCAACCATACAGTAAACACCGCCATCTTTGTCTGGGATTGAACCATCGACAACGAGAACGTACTTACCTTTATATTTCTCCATCGCATTGTGTTTATTTTCTTCAGCTTGATCACCAAAAGCTGAAGAAAGCACTTCATGATATTCAAGTGCGATAACATCAAGTACTAGGTTTTCCAGAGTCGGGTGAGTTGCACGTAATAAAGACTCCGTACACCCTGTACACTCCTGAGCACCAATCCAGATAACGGGTGGGCGTTCAGGTGACACCATTGCTTCTGACATTTCTGCGGCTGCTTTGCCGCTTAATCCCATGGTAGCTGACAACGCAGCACACAATTTCATAAAATCGCGTCGGTTAATACCATGATGGGAAAAAACATTATTCCCCAAGGCCATATATCTCTCCTGATATGATGATTTTTAATTGGAATAATTTTAAAACACCGCCTTTTTAACACTCCGACACAATAATGACTTGATCATTATCAAGCGATAATTCATTAAAAAATAAATTATTCCTTTATGTGAGTAAAAACGTTTCAGCAATATAAAGTTTAATGCCTACTTTTTATATATTTCGTCATTTTAAATTTATTAAAATACTATTTAATAATGATAAGGAGAATAGAAATAATTATCATTACTTCAAAAATACAGGGAAGAATAAAATTTAAACTCTTATTAATTAACAACTTACAAACAAGACAAAAAACAAACAATTTATAAGACAATATATTTAAAATAATACAAAATTAATAATTAATATTTTCCACTTTCTAAAATCCTTTATTAAAAACAAGTTTTAATATATTTTTTAATTATAATGACGACTCTTTTTTTCATATTATCAACCTTTATATTACATTATAAATAATGTTAAAAATTGCATTTCATAAACAAGAAATCATTACATTAATATATTTAATTTCAGCCTATTTTAATTACTAATTTATCCAATCTTCATTTGTTATTATTTTTCAATCATTATTACTCTGTTTACTTTTTAGTCAAAAATTGACCTATTTTTCTTATCATTTTTCATATAGTTATATATATATTCGTTTTTGGAATAAGCCAATACCCTAGCGCAAAATCGCTATAAAATTAAATACATATTGATGTACGCCAACATTCAAAGATAAGATCATTAATAATTACTAATTAGTACATAATAGTAACCATTTCTTTAAGTTATTTTATAACATATCTAATTTATAACGAAATTAATGCAAATAAAATTTAATGTTAAATCCCTGTTGTTTTTATGGATAAAAAATACAATTTCTCGATAAATAATCCCTTAATGGGGCCTATTTCTTTTTTTTGTGAGAATAGATAAAAGAAGTGGTCATAAATCTAAAAGATTGAGAAATATTTTGTTAACTGTTTGTGTTTTTAATCAAGCAAGATCTCGTGGCTAATAAGCGGTAAATTGAGAATAGGCATCAAAATGCAAAATGATGCATAACCAACACACACTCAGCAGTCCTCGTCTTAGAAGACTCAGTAACAGCAGATATAACAAGCAAAATAAAAAAGCCATAACACCGAAATGTTATGGCTTCTAAATTTATTAAAATAATAAAATGCTATGTGTAGTTCTCTGCCTTTCATGTTTTATTTTACTCACTGCTTATCAAAGATAAGTAGCGGTTTGAATAAGTAAATAAAATCTACTTACCAGAAATTAGAATGACTGAAAACAACGGTCTACCTGGTGCAATAAAAAAATAAGTATCCAAATGAGGATAACTTAGATAATAAATAAATTAGGCGTTATAACACGTTACAGAATATTTCAATTTGTAACGTGGGTGCATTATATCCAATAAGATTTTTTGCGCAAGTTTTTTTACACTTAAATCAAATTAAAATAAAGACATTATAAATCACAAGGTTATAGATAAATTTAACTTTAAAAAGTCGATATCAACAAATCTAAAAATGAAAAAAAATGAAGAGTTAATGAATATTAATGTTAGAGGAGTTCAAATAATGATATCTACTTAGCATTAATTGATTCAGCCAGCTATCTCACAATAAACTTAATTAACTATTTATTCTGTAACTTAATCTATCCATTATTAATATTATTTAATACTAAAGTTAAATTTTATTCTAACTCAATTTTATTAATAACATCGATAATCATTAAAAATGGTAAAAATATAAATGCTATATCGCCTATACAATAAAAAAGCACTTTATTCATCATTTCACAACGACAAATAAAGTGCTTTTAAAATAGCGTAATAATACTTAGATAAATAACTTATTTGCTAGATGTTAACCACCTGTAGAGACGGTTTCCATTCCCACTAGCCCAACTTTGAGATAACCCGCTTTTCTTAGCGAATCCATTGCAGCCATTAACGTTTCATAATCAACCGTTTTATCCGCTTGGAAAAAGATTGTTGTCTCTTTGTTTGCTTGTGTCATCGTATCTAACACATTAGCCATCGTTTCATGTGTGACCATCTCTTCACCAATGAAAATTTGTTTATCCGACTTAATCGTTAAATAAACAGGCTTTTCAGGGCGCGGTTGGGGTTTAGCACTTGAAGCGGGTAAATTTACTTTTATATCAACAGTAGCTAAAGGTGCCGCCACCATAAAGATAATGAGTAGAACCAACATGACATCAATAAAAGGCGTCACATTGATATCATGTAATTCATTATCATCACCTGAATCATCACCAAGACGCATTGCCATAATTCATTACCTTGCTTTGCTGTTTTCGATATCTAAATCACGGCTGACTAATGTCACCACACCCGTTGCGATATCACCGATTTCACCACGATAACCCGCGATCATACGAGCAAAAATGTTATAAATAATAACCGCAGGAATAGCGGCAATCAGACCAATCGCGGTTGCTAATAACGCTTCTGCAATTCCCGGCGCAACAACAGCAAGATTTGTCGTTTGAGAATGTGCAATACCGATAAAGCTATTCATGATCCCCCAAACCGTACCAAAAAGGCCGATAAAAGGAGAAATTGCACCGATTGTGGCTAAGTAACCATTACCGCGACCTAATTCACGGATAATTGCTGCAACGCGACGTTCCATACGCATTTCAACACGTTCTTTAATGCCTGATGCCACTTTACTTTCTTGAGAGTAAGTACGCTCTAATTCTGCATCATTAAAGAAATCAGCAGTTGCACTCTTATTACCAAATTTTTTGCTAATTGCTAACGCATCGTTGAGTGATTTAGCTTCAACTAACTGAGCCGTCTCATTTCTTAAGCGGCGACGCAGCGAGAGCAGGTAGCTGCCTTTCGCGAAAAATAGTGCCCAAGTAACAATAGAGGCTAACAGTAAGCCAATCATGACACTTTTAACGACTAAATCGGCATTACGATACATGCCCATAACGGACAAATCTTCTGCAAATCCGCCACCTGCAACCATTTCAGGTTGTACTTCTGATGGTGTATTTTCTGTCGCTGAAGGTACATTCTCTGAGTTCTCAGCCGTTATTACAGATGTATTTTCACCTTCAGGCTTAGCGGTTTCAGTACTTTCTGCCTTCGCTTCATTACCCGTTGTAGAGGCCGTAGCGGAAGTAGCTGTTGTCTGTGTAGTCGTTATCGGTGTAGAAGCTGTTGAAGAAACGGCAGCAGTAGTTGGCTGTTCAGTTGGTGTGGCAGGAGTCGTATCCGCAAAAGCAGAGCCTGTCAGACCGATTGCCAATAGAATAGAAGCTGTCAAATTACGCATCAGTTGGCCTTTTACTCTCTTTTTTATCTAATTATTTATTCAGCAATGACATTTTTACGTCATTACTTACCCAAAATCGTTTACTTACAATCATCCTGTTTGCCATCAGGAAAGAGAAAACGCTCAAATGATATCAAACATGAAGCATTTTGATAGTAATTATCATTACTATTTGGCGATTTTTTTTCCATCTGTCCATTTTTAAGACAAATTATCGTTCTTTCACGTAACGTGAAATTTTATCAACTACCCAGCAACTCTTTTGTACTTATCCAAAAAATGAATTAACTTGAGGTAACACACCATCACTTAAAAGAAGGTATTAAGGATGACGCTAAAACAACAAGAAACCTCACTCCTCCTTTCTGGTCGAGCTAAAAAATATTCTCAAGGCGCAGTAAATCCAATTATACAACGAACATCATCCGTTATTTTTGATTCCGTTGCGCAAAAACGAGATGCAACAAAAAAACGTGCTGAAGGCGCACTTTTTTATGGTCGTAGAGGCACAACCACACACTTTGCTTTACAAGAAGCACTCACGGAATTAGAACAAGGTGCAGGATGCGCATTATTTCCTTCTGGTGCTGCAGCAATCACACAATCTATACTCGCGTTTATTGAACAAGGTGATCATATTCTTGTCACGGGTTCGGCTTACGATCCCACACAAAACTTTTGTGATCAGATCTTACGTAAATTCTCAGTCACAACGACTTATTTTGATCCTTTAGTCGGCAATGCGATCAGCCAATTACTACGCCCTGAAACAAAAATCGTTTTTCTTGAATCGCCAGGATCAATCACGATGGAAATTCAAGACCTACAAGGAATAGTCAATTCAGTTCGCCAATATAACCCTGAAATCATTATTATGATTGATAACACTTGGGCGTCGGGAATATTACTTAAACCATTAATGCTTGGTGTTGATATTTCTATTCAATCAGCAACAAAATACATTATTGGTCACTCTGATGGCATGTTAGGTTTTGCTGTTGCCAATGAACGTTGCTGGGCACAATTACGCGAAAATGCCTATTTATTAGGACAATGTGTCGATCCTGATACTGCGTATATGACAGCAAGAGGCCTCAGAACATTACCCGTGAGAATGAAACAGCATGAACAAAGTGCATTGGAAGTCGCTCGTTGGCTAAAACAACATCCTTTAGTCGATAGTGTTTATCACCCTGCCTTATCTTCTTGCCTAGGTCATGAATATTTTCAACGTGATTTTTCAGGCAGTAACGGGTTATTTTCTTTTAGTTTAAAGAAAATCCTAACTGCTGAAGAATTTGCTCTTTTCTTAGATAATTTCTCATTATTTAAAATGGCATTTTCATGGGGTGGGTTCGAATCTTTAATTTTGGGTTATCAACCTAATGATATTAAAGCTATGCGCCAGTACGAAACACAACCCGAATTTACAGGCACATTATTCCGTGTTCATATTGGATTAGAAAATGTAGACGATCTGATTGCAGATCTCGAATCCGCATTTTTACGTATTTCTTAATAAAGAATGAATTTTTTATTAAAAAAAATCTATCCCTGTGGCTCCACAGGGATTAAATCAAACTGTTGTCTTTATTTTGCGTTAGAATAGCGAACATAAAGTCTTTTTTAATGCGAGTTCGCTAATGGAAACATTAAAAGAGATAATTCACGCATTAATGCAACATGATTATATGGTGCTGGCTAATCCTAATGTGTTGTGGGTTATCTATATTGTTCTTTTTGTTATTATTATGCTGGAAAATGGGGTTTTACCCGCAGCATTTCTACCTGGAGATACACTGCTTATTCTATGTGGTGCACTTATTGCGAAAGATGTTTTACATTTCTTTCCAACCATCATCGTATTAGGTACAGCTGCCAGTTTTGGGAGTTGGTTAGGCTTTTTACAAGGCCGATGGCTCAGTGACACAAAAGTAGTTAAACGCTGGATGGCACAACTACCTGAGCAATATCACCATAAAGCGAATGATCTTTTCCATCGTCAAGGCTTATATGCTTTATTGATTGGCCGTTTTATTGGTTTTGTTCGAACATTATTACCCACGTTAGCGGGATTATCCGAATTACAACAACGTCGCTTTCAAATATTTAACTGGTTAAGTGGCTTTCTATGGGTAGGTATTATTGTGTCACTAGGTTATGTGTTGAATTTAATTCCCTTTATTCAAAAGCATGAAACATTAGTGATGAATATTTTGATGACATTGCCTGTATTGCTCTTAAGCGCAGGTTTAATTGGCTCTATCGTAATGTATATTCGCCATCGTAAAAATAGCACCAGTAATAAGTAATTCAAAAAAACGCCATTATTTTAAACATCATAATGGCGTTTTTTAATCATCTAGCACTTGCAAAGTTCAGTTGTTCATTATCTTATCTCCTACTTATTAATATATTAGTAAAAATCCGTTTATATTTATCACCATCATTTTTTATCGTAATCTGTTTATCGTTAAAGCTTTATCGCTTTTGATGCGAGAAAAGTAGGAATATAATTATCAACCAAAAAACGTGCATAAGGCGCGAAGCCTTCAACAAAATCTTGCAATAAAAGCAACGGGATTCGGCGTTAAATGGGCTTTCCAGTGACCTTTTTTAGCCGCAATAATATCGTCATCACTAACAGGTTTAGACCACTGATTTTCCATTGCGGCTTGTTTATCCCAGTGTTCTTGGTTTAATGTTAAATAATGACTTTCCATATTACTCCTTATAAATTAACAACAATATGAACCGTTATGGTCATAAGAAAAGCCATTCCATTCTCATTTCCATAACCTTATAGTTATATTGGTGTCATGTTATTTTATCTAGATACAGTAAAACACTTTTTCCTGATGATTTGTCATAACTGTATATTCAGAACAATAAATTAAGGTGGATACAAAATGCAAAACTTTACTTATTACTCACCGACTCGCCTCCATTTTGGTCAAGGCCAAATAGAAAAATTACGTTCTGAAATAGACAAAAATGAGCGTATCTTATTAACTTATGGTGGTGGTAGTATTAAACGCAATGGCGTATTAGACCAAATTTATACTGCACTTCCTGGCCATCAAATTCATGAATTTGGTGGTATTGAGCCGAATCCTTCCTATGAAACACTAATGAAAGCCGTTTCTTACGCCAGATACCACGGGATCACGCATTTATTAGCCGTCGGTGGTGGTTCCGTTATTGATGGTACAAAATTTATTGCAGCCGCTATCCCTTATAAAGGCGAGCCATGGGAAATTGTAACAAGTCGCGGTAAAGTCATTGAGAAAGCGATACCTTTAAGTTGTGTATTAACACTTCCTGCAACAGGTACTGAAACCAACAGTTTCTCTGTTATCAGCAGAAAACAGACAATGGATAAACAAAGCTTTGCCAGTCCTCATATTTACCCTCATTGTGCTATTTTAGATCCAACAACTACTTATTCTTTACCACCAAGACAAACAGCCAACGGTGTTGTTGATGCTTTTATTCATATCTTAGAGCAATATCTCACTTATCCAGTGAATGCTCGTGTACAAGATGAGTATGCCGAAGGCCTTTTACGTATTTTGATTGATCAAGGACCAAAAGCACTGACATCACCTACAGACTATGATATTCGTGCTAATATAATGTGGACGGCATCACAAGCGCTAAATGGTATTCTTGGTGTGGGTGTTCCTCAAGATTGGGCAACTCATGCATTAGGTCACGAACTCACGGCTTTACACGGACTCGATCATGCGCAAACCCTCGCTATTGTTTTACCTGCATTATTAAATGAAAAACGCCAAGCTAAATACGGCAAATTAATTCAATATGCACAAAAAGTTTGGGGCATAAACCAAGGTTCTGACGCTTTTAAAATTGAAACTGCGATTAATGAAACTCGAAAATTCTTTGAATTAATGGGACTTAGAACTCGACTGGCTGATTTCAAAATCGGTGAAGAAGATATTCCCGCATTAGTGCGAAAATTGGAAGAGCATGGACAAGTTGCACTCGGTGAGCATCAAGATATCACATTAGAAGTCAGTCAACGTATTTATACAGCGGCACTCTAAGTACTTTATGCGACTCTGGAGGTAAAAATGGATAAACCTAAACTGATCAAATTATCTGATGGAAATACCATCCCACAACTTGGTCTTGGTGTGTGGAAAGCAGATAATCATCAAGTTGTTAAAGCTATTCATCACGCACTTGATACAGGCTATCGTCTTTTTGATACAGCAGCGATTTATCACAATGAGGAAGGTGTAGGTAAAGCGTTAAAACAGATCACCGTTCCTCGTGATGAACTTTTTATCACAACAAAATTATGGAATAACGATCAGTCTCATGCCCGTGGTGCTTTATTAGAAAGTCTCCAGCGTTTGCAACTTGATTATATTGATCTCTATTTAATGCATTGGCCGGCTCCTTCACGAGAACTTTATGTCGAAGCTTGGAAACAAATGATTGTTCTGCAAAAAGAAGGATTAGTAAAAAGCATTGGTGTCTGTAATTTTAAAGAAGAACATCTGGAACGCATCATTACAGAAACCGGTGTCACTCCTGTTATTAATCAGATTGAAATTCATCCATTAATGCAGCAAGCACCATTAAGAGCTTGGAATACTACTCATAATATTGTGACTGAATCTTGGAGCCCATTAGCACAAGGTGGTGAAGGTGTCTTTGATCAGCCCATTATTCAAAAACTGGCTAAAAAATACCATAAAACCCCAGCGCAAATTGTTTTACGCTGGCATTTAGACAGTGGACTTGTGGTTATTCCAAAATCAGTTACGCCTTCTCGTATTGAAGAAAACTTCCATATTTTTGATTTTAAATTAGAAAAAGAAGAAGTAGCTGAAATTACCGTTCTTGAACAGAAAAAACGTTTAGGTCCTGATCCTGATCTCTTTGTCGATATCTAATTTTTGTTCCTTAATTAAAAAGCCAATAGAATAGATTTTCTATTGGCTTTTCTATAAAAAAATATTCAGCCTTCTTTTTACTTCCATTTTATTTTTTGACCTCAATTTTTTACATATACCTAAATTAATTAATTCACGTTCACTTTCTGATATCTAAAACATCTATAAATAAGAGAATCTCATCATTATTTATTTTGGTGAGTTTAAAATGACAAAATTTAAAAGTGGACTAACCCCTCAGCTTTCTTCTATCACAAAGAAAGTTGCTTGGTTTAATATCTTTATTCAACTGGCTTTTCCTATCTCTGCAACGCTGCCAGCAAATGTGTTTGCTAATGGAAATAACCAAGAAAAACAAGCTATTAATTTATTAAAAAAACAGGAAACCTATCAAGTTAAAGCAGGTGATACACCAGAATCTATCGCCAAGCAATTTAATATAAAACTATTTAAACTTATTGAGGCTAATCCTGATTATGTCTCTTTAGTCGGCAAATTAAAAATAAAGGCAGGTATAACACTTAATATACCCAACGAATCTTTATTGACAAAAAAATGGTTAAATAATAACAATCAAGATATTCCTATCCCTTCGACTAACGAGCAAGAACTAGCTCAAATTATTGTCGATAATTCATCTTTATTAAATAAAGATACCGATGCGACGCAATATGCAATAAGCCGAATTTCAAGTAAAGCCAATCAACAAATAGAACAATGGTTAAATCAATTTGGTCATGCTCAAGTCTCACTTTCAACAGATAAAAAATTCACCTTGGAAGGAAGCTCTGCTGATCTTCTTATTCCACTCTATGATAGCGAGAAGAACTTAGTTTTCTCTCAAACCAGTTATCATCGTAAAGATTCTCGTAGCCAATTAAACCAAGGCATTGGTTATCGACATTTTACTGATAAATTTATGGTTGGTCTTAATGCTTTTTATGACTACGATTTAAGTCGATATCACAGCCGTTTCGGTGTGGGTGCTGAAGTATGGCGAGACTATTTTAAATTAAGTGTAAATCATTACCACCGTCTATCTAACTGGCGTACTTCTGACGATGTTATGGATTATAACGAGCGTCCAGCTAATGGTTGGGATATTCGTACAGAAGGCTACCTGCCTGCTTATCCACAACTAGGTGCAAAACTTATTTTTGAACAATATTACGGTAAAGAAGTCGGGTTATTTGGCAAAGATAATCGCCAAGAAAACCCCCACGCTTATACAGCTGGACTTACTTATACACCAGTGCCTTTAATTACCTTCGGTGCTGAACGTCGTTTTGGTTTAAACGATAATAGTGATAATAAATTTGATATAAATATCCAATATCGACTTGGGGAATCACTCTCTTCACAACTTAATCCAGATAATGTTAGAGCAACACGTTTAATGTCTGGGAATCGCTATGATTTTGTAAATAGAAACAACGACATTGTTCTTGAATATAAAAAGAAAACCTTAGTATTCCTCTCTATTGCACCGACAATTAATGGTTACGCAAAAGAAGAAAAAGATTTAGGTGTGCAAGTGCACTCTAAATATCCCGTTAAACAAATTGAATGGTCTGCGAGCCGCTTAATTGCCAATGGAGGTAAGATTAATCATAATAACAATCTTAGTTACTCAATCATTCTTCCTCGTCATATCGCTGGTTCAGCAGAAACAAATAGCTACACAATAAGCGCTGTTGCTATTGATGAACAAGGTAATCGTTCTGATCCAGTACAGAGTCAAGTCACGGTTGATCAATCTGCGATTAATACACAAAATAGCCAATTTACACCAAAAACAACGCAACTACCTGCCGACAATCATTCTGCACAAAATCTGATCTTATCAATCCTCGATAACGATAAACTTCCCATTGATATCAATCTAAAAGAACTTTCATTAAATATTCAGTCTGATAATCCAGCTGGCAATAGCCAAGTTTCACATTTCAGTAGAATTGATGCAGGGAAATATCAAGTTACAATCACCGCAGGAAGTACGCCTGAAACAGTGACATTAACGCCCAAATTTAGAGATAACACCTTTAATCAGGCACAAGTGACTTTTATTGCTGATCCACATTCTGCCATTATTGCTAAAGGTGGATTAACCGTGATTAAAAACCACGCACCTGCTGATGGTAAAAGCCAAAATAAAATTCAAGCTATTGTAACTGATATTAATGCCAATAGAATTCCTAACTATCCAGTCTCTTTTACTGCGGATAATGGCGCAACAATTATTGGGCAAGCAAATACTGATGCTGAAGGTAAAATCATTGTTCCAATCACCAATACACATATTGGTAAAAGCATAATTAATGCGAGTGTTAAAAACATTACCTATTCAACTAATGTTGATTTCATTGCCGATATTAATTCAGCAAAAATAAACACTTTCACTATTAACCCAAATAGTTCATTTGCCAATGGAACCGATGAAAAGTTAATTGCTTTCAATATCATAGATAAAAATAACAACCCTGTTCCCAATGCCAAAATTCAATTATCTGCTGATAATCAAGCTCAGCTTAAAAAAACTGAGTTACTGACGGACAGTCAAGGTAATGCATCAACAACTATGACCAGTCAAATAGCAGGCACAGTCACTGTAATAGCACGGGTTAATAAAATAGACACGAAAAAGACAACGCAATTTATTGCCGATCAATCCAACGGTAGAATTATTTCAGTGACACCATCGGCAGCCCCCTATATTGCAGATGGCAAAACAGCAGTAACATTTACCGCCGTTGTTGAAGATAAAAATCACAACATCTTACCGAATGCGAAAATAATTTGGTCTACTAATCGGGACCAACAGATTGTTCCTATTAATGAAGTTTCAACAACAGATAACCAAGGTGTTGCTCAAACGACAGTAACCAGTACTCAAGCCTTTGATGTTATTGTCACAGCCCGTATTGGTAATGAATCACTTGATGCATTACCGATTACTTTTATTGCGAATAACAAACAAGGTTTAATCACTTTAACCACGAATAAAACTGAATTAATTGCAGACAATAAAGAACAAGCAATACTCACCGCCGTGGTGAAAGATAAATTTGGTAATACATTACCAAACGTCACTGTTGAATGGCAATCTAGTGCCTCTACCACACTCGATAAACAAAAGAGTGTGACCGATAATCAAGGCCAAACAACCAATAAAATTCAAACCAAAAAAGCAGGTGCAACAGAGATTATTGCCACGCTTTCAAATAAAGAAAAAGCACAATTGACACTCACCGCTATTGCCGACCCGAATAGTGCCAATATTGTCTTAACAGCTGTAAATAACAAAACAGAAGCGATCGCAGATAATCACGATACAATTACCTTAATGGCACATGTTACGGATGCTGAAAATAATCCATTAATAAAACAATCCGTATTCTGGTCTTCAACCCATAATGTGTTGAGTAAGAATATGGTCAAAACAGATGACAATGGGAATGTACAAATTGTAATAAAAGGAACTGAAGCACAACCGACAACTGTTACAGCAACTCTGGAAAATAGCCAAAGCGCTACAACAAATCTTCGTTTTATTGCCGGTCAAGTTAATACATCACAAAGTACATTTTTGATTGAACCTCAATCTATTATTGCCAATGGCCAATCACTTGCTACCGGCACAATAAACTTAAAAGATAAATTTGGTAATCCAGTTCCGAAACAAAATAAATTTATTACTCTCTCTGGTGACAACAACACAATAAAATTTAGTGCACTCAAAGAAATCAATACTGGCATTTATCAGACAACCATCAGCGGTAAACAAGAAGGTATTAGTCTTATTCGTGCCCAATATACGAATGCAAGTAATACCTTTAATTTAACGCAACCTCTTGGTTTTATCGCTGATAAGCAAAATGCCATAATTAATGAGGTTAATGTTATCGCGCCTTTTGATGTCACCGCAAATGGGAAAGATAAAGTTGTTATCCGTGCAAAAATTGTTGATAAACAAGGTAATTCAAATATGGAAGGCGTTGCTGTGGGTTGGTTAACTTCTCTAGGCAAACTTTCATTACCTATCAGTAAAACCGATAAAAATGGGATTGCAGAAATTACCTTAAGTAGTACGCAAGCAGGTATTGCGCAAGTTACAGCGATGCTTGATAGCCAACAATCTCTCGATGCAGACCATCTGATTAACTTTAATACTGATGTGATTTCTGCTGATAAATCTCAATTATCGCTTATCCCTAACACGATTATTTCTGAAACGGGGCATTCTCAAATCACGTTAACGTTAAAAGATAAATACGATAATTTATTAACAGGGCTAGAGAACAACATCAGCGTTAACTACAGTACTGATTTAACCGCAACCACAACAGCATTTAATGAAATCTCAACTGGGGTTTATCAAGCTCAAGTTAGTGCATTAAAAGCAGGTCAAACAACGATCAGTGCTAAAGTTAATTCGGTCACACTCACACAAACAGCGCAATTAACTGTTATGCCTAACAACCAGACAGCCAAAGTTGACAAATTTGTGATAAGTAATACACAACCTAATGCAGGCGATACTATCATTTACCACGCTTATATCAGTGATAAAAATAATAATCCTGTTAACAGTGGCGTTAGTGTGACATGGACAACGGATAAAGATAGTTTACTTGCTAAACCACTGACATTTACAGACAGCAAAGGTATTGCTGACGTTAAATTAACACGTAATCCTGCGGGTATTGCTAAAGTTAACGCCGTATTAATTTCAGGTAGTTATTCTGCCCCTGATGTCAATTTTGTGGCAGATGATGTTGATGAAAACAGTTCAGAAATCAACTTAATACCGGCAACAATCATCGCCAATGGCACAGATAAAGCATTACTCACTTTAACAATTAAAGATAAAGGCGGTAATATTCTGCCAGATCAGCAAGTTGAAGGGATCGCTAATAACCCAACGATTCAGTTTAGCCCAGCCAAACAAGTCTCTCCGGGTCATTATGAAATTGAAGCAACGGGGACTAAATCAGGTACGGCACAATTAAGTGTTAAAGTTAACGGTGTTGATTTCAAAAAACAAAAAACTTTACAGCTTCATGCCGATGCAACAACCTGGCAAATCAAATCTGTCAATGTCGATAGAACAAGTATGATTGCTGGAGATAAAGGGGTTAATTATCAAGCAACTATAGTGGATGCTAATGACAATATATTGCCTAACGTTATTGTGTCATGGAAGTTACAAGGTTTAGCTGATGACTATGACTTTAGTACCTATACAGATACAAATGGTATCGCAAGAACAAAAGTCACCAGCACGGTTGCGGGTATATTGAAAATGAGTGCTTATCTTGATTTAAATAATCATAAGCAAATTCAGGATGTAACCGTAAATCCAACTAATATCGATGTCAATAAATCAACCTTTACGAGTAGCCGTCAATCAATAGGAGGAGATGATAAAGATAGCGCCCTACTCGCTGTAAATTTAATAGATAAATACGATAATACGATTGATGGTAAAACAGTTTCGATAAAAACAGTCAGTGGTAAGCCTAATTTTAGTGATAACCCACTAAATTCATTAGGAAATGGTAAATATCAAACCAATCTTACTTCAAATGTTAAAACAGATATTATCTTAACTGCTGAAGCGGAAGGATTAACCATTGCAAAACCATTAACCATAAAAGTCACTATCCCAAAACCTAATATTATTTTTGACAAACAAATCCAGCAAGAAACCTACGCTTCTGCACCAATCAGCGCACTAGGTTATACAGGATTGCCTAATAATATTGACGTGATGTGGTCTAGCTCCGATCCGGCTATTGCCTCTATTAATACGGCTACCGGTAGCATTTCAATGAAAAAAGCAGGTACTGCTATTATCACACTACAAACATCAGGTAATAATCAATATCAACCTGCTCAAAGTAGTTATCCTTTGGTGATTGAGAAAGCGGATGTCGGACTAGTCGCCAAAGAATCTCAATTAAACTCAATTTGGAATGATAATATTCCGCAACAAGTGGTGCTTTTATATACCAATAAAGATGCCACAAATAACCCACCACCTAAACAATTTGTCAATTACAAACAAGCTATAATAGCAGTCGATGAACAAGGAAAAATTACACCAATAAAACCAGGCGATACAAGCATTACCGTATTATCTCAAGCAACAGAACAATTTAAGTCATCAAGTACAATCATTAATTACACGCAAGATAAAGGCACAATAAATTATCATTTTAAAAATTCAGATGAAACATTAATTGTTGATGCGTTGTCAAGTGGCGTATTGACAGCTCAGGCACCGACTCCTCCACTGCCTACTAATATTAATGCCATTTGGAGTAGTAGTAATCCAAGTGTTGTAGAAGTCACTCCGGAAGGTGCGATCACCCACTTAAGTGTAGGAAGAGCCACACTCACATTATCAATTAAAGATGATGCTTATTATCATGATAACCATAATAGTTATAATATTATGGTAAAACCTGCACCTTATATTACGATTGATTCAGTAAAATTTCAGTCTGCCGGTAGAGAGACGATTGCCTCAAATGCTAACAATTTATCTTGGCAACCTATTTACATCTCAGATAATAGCTTTACTGTTAATTGGAGCTCAATAGAAACACCTCATGCTATTAACTTTGAACTGTATGATGATAAGAATAATTTGCTCCAACGAGAGGAAAGACAAAATTATAGCCCTAAAAACAATATAACTGATCCTGTTATTATCTCTCCAACTGAACCTTACATAAATAAGCCACAAAATTTGAAATTAAAAGTGATCACGTTTGATTTAAATGATAAACCTTATCCTAAAGAATATAACATTGCCGTTAAATCAATTTCCGCACAAACGGCTGAAAATTTAATTTCAATTAGTCTTAATTCTCAATTTTTATATACAGATAGTGGTAGTTCAGCATCATCTTGCCAAGACCAGTGGGGAACAAGCACCACACACTTTACGGTAATACCTAGAATAGAATTTAAGGGTGATACTAAAAATTTACTTTATCCAATCAAGTTAACTGCGAAAATAGATAATATAACGTTAAATCCATCGAACCTATCACAAGGAGTAATTAATCAAAATGTAGTTTATCCAGATTCTTTTGCCTTGGATAAAAACTCGGGGAGTATTTATGAATTTAAGACAACATCATCACAATATGCTATTGATAAAGAATGTAGGTTTAAAGACTCAGGTCATGGTGTATTTAAACTAACCATAGATGTATATGGAAATAAACAAGAAGTAACAAAGAACTTCAACTGGAATGGCTTTAATGGCGCCTATTGATAAACAAATAAATTAAATTTAAAACCACATTATTTAAAAATAATGTGGTTTTTTTCCATGTAATTTTCTTTATTTTGAATAGTAATAGAAAAAATCCCGAATACGAGTTTCCTTATATTCGGGATTATTATGACAACAATAAATAAACTTAAGCTTTATTTATATTTTTATGCATCTCTTGGACTGATATCACATCCGCTGTAGGATCTGCCGTTAATGACAGTGTTGTCGCAAATCCACCATTTAATGTCGTGTCATAATGGACTTTATATCTTAATGCACTACGACGAATAATCTTTGAATCTTCAATGGCTTGACGACCAGAAGTGGTATTCACAATATAGTCATATTCACCATTTTTAATTCTATCTTCAATATGCGGTCGCCCTTCATGCACTTTATTGACTAAACGTGGATTTATTCCTGCTTCACCTAATACAATAGCTGTACCATGTGTAGCATCTAATTCAAATCCACTTTTTAGTAATTTCGTCGCCAAATCAACAACACGCTTTTTATCACCCTCTCGCACAGAAAGAAGTGCTCTACCTTTTTTCTTCATGGTAGAGTTGCTACCCAACATCGCTTTAGCAAAAGCTTGTGCAAAGGTTGTTCCAACGCCCATCACTTCACCTGTTGAACGCATTTCTGGCCCTAAAATCGGATCAACGCCTGCAAACTTATTGAAAGGTAAAACGACTTCTTTTACTGAGTAATAAGGGGGAATAACTTCTTTTGTTACACCCTGCTCTTCAAGGCTTTGGCCAATCATGACACGCGCAGCAACTTTAGCTAATGGCACACCCGTAGCTTTTGACACAAAAGGCACAGTTCGAGCAGCTCGAGGATTGACTTCGATGAGATAAACATCATCACCTTTCACCGCAAATTGTGCATTCATTAACCCTTTTACACCTAACTCAAAAGCAAGTTCACGAACCTGTTTACGCATCACATCTTGAATTTCTTTACTTAGGGTATAAGCAGGCAATGAGCAAGCTGAGTCACCGGAGTGAACACCTGCTTGTTCGATATGCTCCATAATACCGCCAATCACGACTTGTTTGCCGTCACAAATCGCATCAATATCGACTTCAATCGCATCATCAAGAAAACGGTCTAATAAGACAGGGGCATCGTTTGACACACTGACAGCGGTTTGGAAATAGCGACGTAAATCAACTTCGTCATAAACAATTTCCATTGCGCGCCCACCAAGGACATAAGAAGGGCGAACTACCAGTGGATAACCAATCAATTGTGCTTTTTCTACCGCCTCTTCTAACGCTGTTACAGTAGCATTTTCAGGCTGTTTTAAGCCTAATTTATCAACGGCTTTTTGGAAGCGTTCACGATCTTCGGCTTTATCAATAGCATCTGGTGTTGTACCAATGACTGGCACACCTTCAGCTTCTAGCGCTCTTGCTAATTTCAGTGGGGTTTGCCCACCATATTGCACGATGACCCCTTTCGGCTTTTCGATACGTACAATTTCAAGCACATCTTCTAATGTGACAGGTTCAAAATAGAGTCTGTCAGAAGTGTCATAATCTGTTGAAACCGTTTCAGGGTTACAGTTCACCATGATGGTTTCGTAACCGTCCTCACGTAACGCAAGCGCCGCATGTACACAGCAATAATCAAATTCAATTCCTTGGCCTATGCGGTTTGGCCCCCCACCTAAGATCATGACTTTAGGTTTGTTTTGATGGGGATTTGCCTCACACTCTTCTTCATAAGTCGAGTACATATAAGCTGTATCTGTCGCAAATTCTGCCGCACACGTATCAACACGTTTATAGACTGGATGTAGCTGATATTGTTCTCGTAATTGGCGAATAACGTGCTCTTTTACGTTAAGTATTTTTGCTAAACGCGCATCAGCGAAGCCTTTACGTTTTAGCTGACGTAAGAAATCAGCACTCAACCCGTTGATGCCTATTTCACCAACTTTTTCTTCAAGACGAACAATTTCTTCAATTTGAACTAAGAACCAACGATCAATATTAGTAAGGTTAAACACACCATCAACAGACAGCCCTGCTCGGAAAGCATCTGCGATATACCAAATTCGGTCAGAACCTGCATCTTTTAGCTCTCGACGAATTTTGGTTAATGCTTCAGGGTCGTCTAAATCAACTTTAGGATCAAAACCCGTTGCCCCAACTTCAAGGCCTCGTAACGCTTTTTGCATAGATTCTTGTAGCGTTCTACCGATTGCCATCACTTCACCAACAGATTTCATTTGCGTAGTTAATCTGTCATTGGTTCCTGCAAATTTTTCAAAATTAAAGCGAGGGATTTTTGTCACAACATAATCAATAGAAGGCTCGAAAGAAGCAGGAGTTCTTCCTCCTGTGATGTCATTCATCAGCTCATCGAGGGTATAACCTACTGCTAATTTTGCGGCAACTTTAGCAATTGGAAAACCTGTTGCTTTGGATGCCAAGGCAGAAGAGCGTGACACTCGAGGATTCATTTCAATAACAATCAAACGCCCTGTTTTAGGATCAACAGCAAACTGAACATTAGAGCCACCCGTTTCAACACCTATCTCACGTAATACTGCCATCGAGGCGTTACGCATAATTTGATATTCTTTGTCGGTAAGTGTTTGTGCTGGCGCGACAGTAATGGAATCCCCCGTATGAATTCCCATTGCATCGAAGTTTTCGATAGAGCAGACGATAATGCAGTTGTCGTTTTTATCACGCACGACTTCCATTTCGTACTCTTTCCAACCAATCAGTGATTCATCAATTAATAGTTCATTGGTTGGTGATAAATCTAAACCACGAATACAGATTTCTTCAAATTCTTCACGATTATAGGCAATACCGCCACCCGTTCCGCCCATCGTGAATGAAGGGCGAATAATACAAGGAAAACCAACTTGTTCAGCGACAGCAAAAGCTTCATCAAGATTATGTGCAATACCTGAACGAGCAGTATCTAAGCCGATTTTTTTCATCGCTTTATCAAAGCGTTGCCTATCTTCTGCTTTATCAATCGCATCAGCTGTTGCCCCAATCATGGTGACACCAAACTCAGCTAAAACACCTTGGCGCTCCAATTCTAAAGCGCAGTTCAGTGCTGTCTGCCCACCCATTGTCGGTAATACCGCGTCAGGGCGCTCTTTTTCAATAATTTTTCTCACAACTTGCCAGTGAATAGGCTCAATGTACGTTGCATCGGCCATTTCAGGATCGGTCATAATGGTTGCAGGATTTGAATTTACCAAAACAACTCGATATCCCTCTTCACGTAGAGCTTTACATGCTTGAGCGCCTGAATAATCAAATTCACACGCTTGTCCGATTACAATCGGCCCTGCACCTAAAATCAGGATTGTTTTGATATCTGTTCTTTTAGCCATTTTCTTTCGCTCCTGATTTATTTTGTTGTTACTGATTGCAGGTTTTGACGATATTGCGCGATTAGCTCGATAAAGTGATCAAAAAGAGGTGCGGCATCATGTGGCCCAGGGCTGGCTTCTGGATGGCCTTGGAAACTAAATGCTGGTTTATCTGTACGATGAATGCCTTGTAAAGAACCATCAAACAGAGATTTATGTGTCACACGTAAATTGGCGGGAAGAGATGTTTCATCAACAGCAAACCCATGATTTTGCGCTGTGATCATCACCGTATTTTTATCTAAATCTTTAACCGGATGGTTACCACCATGATGACCAAATTTCATTTTGATGGTTTTTGCACCGCTCGCTAATGCTAATAGCTGATGCCCTAAACAAATACCAAATACCGGAATATCAGTAGTTAAAAAGGTTTGAATGGCGTTAATGGCATACTCACAGGGCTCTGGATCCCCGGGGCCATTTGAAAGAAAAATACCATCAGGTGAAAGCGCTAAAACATCTTGCGCTGGCGTTTGTGCAGGCACAACAGTCACTCGACATCCACGATCAACTAACATGCGTAAAATATTACGTTTCACACCGAAATCATATGCCACAATATGCAATGGCAATTCAGCCGCCAATTTAGCCTCTGGTAATCCATTTTCTAACGTCCAACTGCCTTGAGTCCACTGATAAGGTTGTTTAACGGTTACTGTTTTGGCTAAATCCATGCCTTTTAAACCCGGGAATGATTTAGCCTTTTCGAGCGCAACATGGCTATCAAGGCGATCCCCGGCGATAATACAGCCATTTTGTGCGCCTTTTTCTCTCAATAAGCGCGTTAACTTACGTGTATCAATATCTGCAATTGCAACAATATTATGGCGTTTAAGATAATCAGATAATGTTTCTTGAGCACGATAATTGCTCATCACTAATGGCAAATCACGAATAATTAAGCCTTGAGCATGAATAGTTTCTGATTCTTCGTCTGAATGATTAACGCCGGTGTTGCCAATGTGGGGATAGGTGAGAGTAACAATTTGTTGGGAGTAAGACGGGTCGGTTAGTATCTCTTGATAACCAGTCATTGAAGTGTTAAAAACGACTTCACCGATGGCGGCGCCTTCTGCGCCAATCGACTTGCCGTGGAATTCGGTCCCATCTTCTAGAACCAGTATAGCTGATTTAATCAAAACGCCCTCCAGAGAATAATAAATCACATTTCATGCATATTAATTCAGATTTAAGACTCTAAATCAATGCCAAAAACATAAAATTGGGCAAATTTTTGGCAAATTGGGCGCATTCTAAAGATCGAATGGGCAGATGTCTAGAAAAAACACCTTTTTAATTAAAAAAATATCAATCATTAGCAATTTAATTAACCAAGTGACAATTAACACAACAAATCTTACAGATTTAACCGTTTGCTTACCAAGATAATTTAAAAATGAAATTTTAAAAGAAAATACGGCGTGATATGTTCTATTTTTAGAAAAAAAACAGAAAAAATAAGAGATAAATAACACAAATAAGAACAAACAGAATAAAAACAAAAAATCAAATAAAAAAACCCACAATTAAACAAATAATTATGAGTTTTCATATAGTTAAAAATAATAAAAAATCACAATTCTTCTAAAGAAAGCACATCTTTCATATTATATAGACCTGATTTTTTACAACTTAACCAAATAGCTGCCCTTACCGCACCATTTGCAAATGTCATTCGGCTAGAAGCCTTATGGCTTATCTCGACTCTTTCACCAATATCGGCAAAAATCGCAGTATGTTCACCCACAATATCCCCCGCACGAATAGTAGCAAAACCAATACTTTGAGGGTCACGCTCTCCCGTATGCCCTACTCGCTCATAAACGGCACACTCTTTAAGATCACGACCCAGTACCTCTGCAATAGATCCCCCCATTGCTAATGCAGTACCTGATGGGGCATCAACCTTATGGCGATGGTGCGCTTCTACAATTTCAATATCACTATAAGAACCCATCACTTTAGCGGCTTTTTCAAGTAATTTAAGCACCAGATTGACACCAACACTAAAGTTAGCAGCAAATACAATTGGGATAATTTTAGCTGCATTTTCAATCGCTTTTTTGCCTTCATCATCAAAGCCAGTCGTACCGATAATCATGCCTTTTTGTTGTTCTACACAAAATTCAATATGAGAAAGCGTTCCTTCGGGGCGTGTAAAATCAATTAATACATCAAATGCATTAGCTTGTGCTAATAAGTTATCAGTTACCGTGACACCGATATGACCAATGCCAGCCAATTCACCCGCATCTGAGCCAATTAATGAAGAATTTGTACGTTCAAAAGCAGCACCTAGCACAGTTCCTTCTTGTTGAGAAATTGCCTGAATTAATTGGCGCCCCATACGACCACCCGCACCAACAACAGCAAGACGAAGTTCTTTCGCAGACATAACTAAATTTCTCCTAAACAATACTTATGATCTCTATTTATTGTTTACAGATTAGCGAGGTCATCCACTTGATGCCAGCATTTAACGTTCAAGATAAGAAAAACACACAAAACCCTAGTGATTATCAGTAAAAGAGATGAATAGCATGATTATTCATTTAACTTAACTTTTAGCATAAAAAAGCAGAGTTATTCACTCTGCTTTTTAAATTCACCATTACACTTAAGTGATATTATTCAATAACTTTATAATCGAGACGAAGCTCTTTAGGGACTTCAAAAACAATATTTTCTTCACGCCCTGATAATTCGACCACATCATCAGCACCAAAGGTTTTTAAACGTTCTAATACTTGTTGAACTAAAATATCAGGCGCTGAAGCGCCTGCTGTAACACCAACAATATTTGCATTAGCGACCCATGATTCATCAATATCTTCAAAGCTATCGATAAGATAAGAAGGCTTACCCGCTCGCTGTGCAAGCTCCGCTAAGCGATTTGAGTTTGATGAGTTTTTAGAGCCAACAACAAAAACAACATCCGCTTTTTCAGCAAGTTCTCTTGCCGCTTCTTGACGATTGGTTGTTGCGTAACAGATATCATCCTTACGAGGCCCAATAATTTTAGGGAAGCGTGCATTTAAAGCATCGATCACTTCAGATGTATCATCTACAGAAAGTGTTGTTTGAGTCATAAAGCAAAGATTATCTTCATCTTTTACTTCTAATTTCCAAACATCAGCAGGCGACTCAACCAAATACATTCCCCCTTCAGGGTTATTGTATTGCCCCATGGTGCCTTCAACTTCAGGGTGTCCTGCATGACCTATTAAAATTGCTTCTTTACCTTTACGGCTAGCTCTAGCCACTTCCATATGAACTTTAGTCACCAATGGGCAAGTTGCATCATAAAGCATTGTTAAATTACGTGAGCGAGCTTCTTGCCGAATAGCTTGAGAAACACCATGAGCCGAAAAAATTAAAATCGCGTTATCGGGTACTTCTGAAATTTCTTCAATAAAGATAGCACCACGTTCACGTAAGTCGTTAACGACATAGCGGTTATGAACAACCTCGTGGCGAACATAAATAGGCGCGCCATAGATTTCCAGAGCGCGATCAACAATGCTGATAGCTCGGTCAACACCAGCACAAAAGCCTCGTGGGTTAGCCAGCAGTATTTGCATGTGTTGTTTCCTCCTCCGGATTGATACAGACAACTTCAATATCAAATGTCACTTCTTCTGACGCTAACGGATGATTAAAGTCAACTGTTACAGAATCTTCAGTGACATCTCTTACAATGCCTGGCATTTCACTGCCATTCATTGCTGTAAATAGCATAATAGTGCCAGCCTCAGGCACACCAGACTCTGCAAAGTCAGAAGGCATAAAGTATTGGATCAAGTCAGGATTGTATTTACCAAAAAGATGCTCACCCGCAAGCGTAAAGGTTTTTTTATCTCCCGTAGATAATCCCAATAATTCAGCTTCTAAGGCTGGTGATAAACTTTCATCACCTAAACGAAAAAGAGCGGGTTTACCATGCGCTTGTGTAGATTCAGCAACAGAGCCATCTGCTAACTTTAAAGTGAAATTCAGCAACACTGCGCTGTCGTTGAGTACCTGCATAACCATACTAATACCTTCTTATTAAGCGTAACCCCCGCCATAAGGCAGGGGTTATTTTAGTTAACTTCTTATCTGATTACTTTTGCTTTTTTGTATCCTGTGGACTGACATTTTTATCAGGGAAAAAACTCTCAATAATAATAAGTCCAGCACCAATACAAATCCCCATATCAGCAATATTAAAGGTAGGCCAGTGCCAATCTCCGACATAAACATCAAGAAAGTCGATGACAAACCCATGGATCAGACGATCAGAAAGATTACCCAATGCTCCGCCAATAATGAGCGCATAAGCAACGTTACTTAGTTTGGCACTCGCTTTATTTTTATACATCATTACTAATAAAGTAATGCAGATTGCCAATGCAATCAGTGCAAAAAACCAACGTTGCCATCCCCCTTTATCTGCTAAAAAGCTAAAGGCTGCACCATAGTTATGGGCGTAAGTGAAGTTGAAAAAAGGCATCACAGCAACAGATTCATACAGACGAAATGTCTGCATGAAATACTGTTTCGTTCCTAAATCCAACACCACTACAGCGACGGCTAGCCATAGCCAGCGTAAACCTGTAGAGCAAAGTGTTTTCTTCATTAATTAAGCAAACTTACGTTCTTCACCGTTACCGGCTACGTTAGTAACACAGCGTCCGCATAATTCAGCGTGTTCCGCTACTTGACCGATATCTGTCGCATAATGCCAGCAACGAGGACATTTTTCGCCATCTGCTTTGTTAAAGGCGATTTTTAAACCCGCCATATCAGAAGCTAATGCCGTTTCTGGTGCTTCATTAATATCTACCACTTTCGCTTGAGATGTTAATAAAACAAAACGCAGTTCGTTACCTAACGCATTTAACTTATCGGCTAAAGCTTTATCTGCATACAGTGTTACTGATGCTTCTAAAGAGCCACGCAGTTGTTTATCTGTGCGAGCTTGCTCTAATACTTTGTTGACTTCACCACGAACAGCAAGTAATTCAGCCCAGTAGTCATCATTTAAGGTTTCTGACGCATCTAAGCCAAATAAATCGGTATACCATTCTTCCGTTAAGACATATTTTGCACGTTCACCTGGTAACTCATTCCAGATCTCATCTGCGGTAAACGACATAACGGGCGCCATCCAACGAACTAATGCTTCACAGATATGGAATAACGCAGTTTGGCAACTACGACGAGCAACACTATCGCTTTTCGCAGTGTACTGTCTGTCTTTGATGATATCTAAGTAGAAAGACCCCATTTCCACTGAACAGAACTGCATTAAGCGCTGAATAACATTATGGAAATCGTAATTTTCATAGTGTTTTAGAATATCAGCTTGTGCTGCTTTCGCACGGCCTACAGCCCAACGGTCAAGTGTTACCATCTCTTCTGGTTTAACTTGGTGTTTTGCAGGATCAAATCCATTCAAGTTAGCTAAGAAGAAACGCGCGGTATTACGAATACGACGATAAGTATCCGCAGAACGTTTTAAGATCTCATCAGATACGGCGATTTCACCTGTGTAATCTGTTGATGCAACCCATAAACGTAGGATATCAGCACCCAGTTTATCCATCACATCTTGTGGACTTACTGTGTTACCGATAGATTTAGACATTTTACGACCTTGTCCATCTACGGTAAAACCGTGTGTTAACACTTCACGATAAGGCGCTTTACCTTTGATTGCCGTCGAGATCATCAGTGAGGACATAAACCAACCACGGTGTTGGTCAGAGCCTTCTAAATACATATCAGCTGAATTGCCATGGTATTCTGGACGAGCATCAACAACTGTTGAGTGTGTTGATCCTGAATCAAACCATACGTCCAGTGTATCTGGCGTTTTCATGTAATCGTCAGCGTCATCACCCAACACTTCACGGATATCTAAATCCCACCACGCTTGAATGCCACTCACTTCAACACGTTTTGCCACTTCTTCCATCAACTCTAAAGTACGTGGATGTGGCTCTTGTGTCTCTTTATGAACAAACAGAGACATTGGCGTACCCCAAGTACGTTGACGAGAAATACACCAGTCAGGGCGGTTTTCAACCATTGATTCAATACGTGCTTGACCCCAATCAGGGATCCATTTAACACCTTTGATCTCTTTTAATGATTGTTGACGTAAACCGTTTTTATCCATACCAATAAACCATTGTGGTGTAGCACGGAAAATAACCGGCGTTTTATGTCTCCAACAGCAAGGATAACTGTGCTGCAATGCTTCGTGATGTAACAGAGCACCTTTTTCTTTTAGCAATTCAACGATGACATCATTTGCTTTAAAAACAAAAACACCATCTAATGTTGGATAAGTACCTGTTAAGTAACAACCATTTGGGCCAACTGGATTTGCGACTTCTAAACCGTATTTTTGACCAATAACGAAATCATCAGGGCCGTGGCCTGGTGCAGTATGAACAGCACCTGTACCCGCCTCTAAAGTAACGTGATCACCTAAAATTGCAGGTACATCAAAGCCCATAAATGGATGATTAAATCGCAATAGCTCTAAATCAGCACCTTTACATTCGCCTAAAACAGTCCAGCTTGTTACGCCAATACGCTTCATTACACCTTCAACAAGGTCAGAGGCTAAAATCACACACTCGTCATTAAAAGAGACTAAGGCATAATTAAATTCTGCATTTAAGGCGATAGCACGGTTAGCGGGTAACGTCCAAGGCGTTGTTGTCCAGATAACCAAAGAAATAGGCTTATCTGTTGTTGCATGGAATTTTGCAGCAACTGCGTTTGGATCAACGGCAGTGAAACGCACATCAATCGAAGGTGAAGTTTTATCGTAATATTCAACTTCGGCTTCTGCCAGTGATGAACCACATGCAGTACACCAGTGAACAGGTTTAGCCCCTTTTAACAGGTGTCCATTTGCGATAATGCGCGCTAACGCACGGATAGTATTCGCTTCCGTTTTATAGTCCATTGTAAGATAAGGCTTTTCCCAATCTCCTAGAACACCCAAACGAATAAAATCTTTTTTCTGTGCTTCAATTTGCTCGTAAGCATATTTACGGCATTCCTCGCGGAATTGCGCTGCAGATATTTTCTCTCCTGGTTTACCTACGATTTGTTCAACTTTTAGTTCAATAGGTAATCCGTGACAATCCCATCCTGGAATATACGGAGAATCAAAGCCTGACAGCCCTTTGGATTTAATAATAATATCTTTGAGAATTTTGTTTACTGAGTGACCAATATGAATATTGCCGTTGGCGTATGGAGGGCCATCGTGCAAAATAAATGTTTTCTTACCACTTTTAGCCTGACGAATTGCTTGATACAAACCTTCTTTGTACCAACGGGATAACATCTCTGGCTCGCGCTTTGCTAAATCCCCGCGCATAGGGAACCCTGTTTCTGGTAAGTTCAGGGTATTTTTATAGTCACTCATTCGATTCTCAGTTCCAATTTTCCGCTAGTTTATGACTCCGACCGCTGCGATAAAAAATCCCTAGCAGTAGCCACATCATCTGCGATTTGCTGCTTTAATGCATCCAGTGATGCAAATCGCTGTTCATTACGTAATTTCTTTCGTAACACAACATCAATACGACGTCCATATAAATCCATATTAACGTCGATTAAATGAACTTCTAATTGTACGCCCTTCCCTTTTACAGTAGGACGACTTCCGATATTTGCCACACCGGGTAAAGGTGATTGATTATCTGATAAATAGACATCAACGGCATAAACGCCTTTAACGGGTGCAACTAAGCGTTTCATAGGAATATTGGCTGTCGGAAAACCAATGGTTCTACCCAATTCATTACCATGAACAACACGCCCACAGACACTGTAAGGATGGCCTAGTAGTGATTCAGCAAGAACTAAATCATCATTGAGTAACGCTTCTCTTACCGCAGTGCTACTGATACGTAATCCTTTATCGCAATAACTTTCTGTACTTGCGACTTCAAATCCATACCTTTCACCAGCTTGTTGTAAGAAGTGAAAATCACCTTCACGGTTTTTGCCAAAGCGAAAGTCATCGCCAATAGCAAGAAATTTCACCCCTAACTTATTCACCAATAGTGATGAAACAAATTCCTCTGGGGTTTGTGCCGCAAATTGTTTATCAAATTTGACACACAAAAGGTAGTCAATACCGCATTCAGCCAAATACTTTATCTTATCTCGTAAACGAGTCAGACGTGCTGGTGCTTTTTCTGGTAAAAAAAACTCAAGCGGTTGAGGCTCAAATGTCATCACAACCGTGGGTAACCCTCGTTGTGAAGCTTCTTGCTTCAAGTGTTTCAATAATGCCTGATGGCCCCGATGGACACCATCAAAATTCCCAATTGTCAGAACGCAACCATGATGTAGCGCTCTAATATTCTGTATACCGCGAATTAGCTCCATAACTGGCTCAATACCGTGGAAATTATTGGATTATACCTTGTCAAAGGCTTGAGAGTAACCCAATATATCAATGTTTATTGATGAGTAATATCTCGACAAGTCGATTCACTATTATTCTTAAATGTGACTACTCACATTAAACAAAAATGGACTATCACTCACTTCTTGGTTATAAAATCGCATAAAATCAACCGTAGATCCTATTAGAATCTATTATTTATTACTCATATACACGATTTTGATGATTTTTTCACTCAAAAGACTGTATTCTACCCGTCTTAACTGATAAAATCTTGCGCCATCACAACGAAACAAGTGTCGCGTACAACGACGCTAATTTTGTATAAATCCATTGACAAACTTAGGTTGAAAAGGCATATTCCTTCACCTTTGTATTTGTCCTCGCTAGAATATATTTGGGAGTTGGAACTTGGCTAATATCAAATCAGCTAAGAAACGTGCGGTTCAGTCTGAAAAGCGTCGTCAGCACAACGCAAGCCGTCGTTCTATGATGCGTACTTACATTAAAAAAGTATACGCAGCAGTTGCTTCAGGTGATAAAGAAGCAGCACAAAAAGCATTTAATGACATGCAACCAATTGTTGACCGTCAGGCAACTAAAGGCTTAATTCACAAGAATAAAGCTGCACGTCATAAAGCTAATCTGCAAGCACAAATCAAAGCAATGTAATATTGCTTTCTTGTGTTATAAAAAAACCGGCTCATGCCGGTTTTTTTGTTTTCTACTTTTTAACCGCAACCCATTTATGGATTTGTAACGCGCTTTTTATCTCCATTAAAAAGTTCTGAGAAATCAGTATTACAAACACGTTGAACCGCGGGATGTTGGATCATTCGCTCTGCAAAAATTGCGTAGTACTCTTCTTTTACCGTATCAAGCATCCCAATTTCTTCAATATTACTATGAGCAAAAGTTTCATCGGTATACAGCGAAGGCGCTACAAAGATAGCATTATAATTTAAGCCGAATGCTTTCATTAATGCCGCATCATCAAACTCACCCAATATTTCCACTTGAAGGTTTTTATTACGTATCCATGTTAATAAATGACGACCTAACATATATCGACGTCCCGGAATGAGGAGCTTTCGCTCTTCTAAGCATTCAGGAAACGGTTTTTCGGGAAGAGGGTGGCTACAAAAAAAGCTCATATTACATTCGCCAAGTTTTACAGAGAACAGACCTTCTTGTTGCGACGAATCCACAGGACAATCGGATAAGATCATATCCAGTTTATGCTGACTTAATTGCTCTAATAACAGTTCATGAGTAGATTCAAAACAACGCAGATGGATTTGCTCATTATCAATTACTGCCGTTTCTAATACGCGACTGACTAATTGTTTTGATAATGCATCCGCAACACCGACATCAAACAGTAAATTCGATTCACGACTGTAGTTGACGATATCCAGCATTTCTTGGCTGAGCATAAACATTTTATCGGCATAACGAAAAATGAGCTGACCCAATTCTGAAGGAACAACCCCCCTTCCTTGGCGTTTAAATAACTTGCCACCCAATCTTTCTTCTAATGCTTTAATTTGCCCTGTAATTGTCTGAGGTGTCAGATACAACGCTTGCGCCGCACCGACAACAGAGCCTTCTTTACACACATGCCAAAAATAATAAAGATGATTAAAATTGAGATGTGACACCCGCATAGTTATCTTCCTTTCAACTTCTGTGTTTCAAACACAGACTATGTAATAACGCATTAGTTTGCGATTGGCTTTCCTTGCATCCAATCCTCATAAAAACACCTACGGCACAATACACTGTATTGCACCGTAGGTTTAAATATTATAGCTCGGTATTTATTGTGTTGAGAAACTCAAATCCGTGATAAGTTTCCTTATATTGATTTCGTTTTTAACTTCGGTAAAACAGAACGAAGTAACAAATACCCCACAACAGCGGCTACTGTTGAACCCACTAAAATACCAAGCTTAGAGTAGGTATTATAAGCTTCATCCGCGCCATCAAATGCTAATCCAGCAATAAAGATAGACATAGTAAAACCGATACCACATAGCACAGATACTGCAAATATTTGTTTAAGGTTAATCGCATCTGGTAATTTTGCAATGCCTAGTTTTACCGAAACCCAACTAAAGAGGAAAATTCCAATCGGCTTACCTAAAAATAGACCTAACGCAATACCCAACGGTAAAGCAGATAATATGCCATCAAAGGTTACGCCATTTAAAGAAACCCCTGCGTTACTAAATGCAAATAGCGGTAAAATAAAATAGGCAACCCAAGGGTGTAACACATGTTCTAATTCTTCAGAAGGAGAATCACCTTCTTTATTTCTTAACGGGATGAGAAATCCAACAATCACACCAGCAATCGTTGCATGAATACCTGATTTTAAAATACACACCCACAAGATGAACCCAAGAATTAAATAAGCAGCCGTATTACCCACTTTACGCCAATTCATTATGCCCAGAGTAATCACTATCAAACCAGCCAGAGCGAGAGGAATTAGTGCAATACTCTTTGAATAAAAGAGCGCAATAATCACAATAACGCCTAAGTCATCAATGATAGCTAATGCTAATAAGAATACTTTTAACTCAACAGGGACACGCTTGCCAAGTAACGCCATAACACCTAAAGCAAAAGCAATATCTGTTGCTGCTGGAATTGCCCATCCTTGCTGTCCAATGGCATCAGTATGATTAAACATCAAATAAACCAATGCCGGTGCTAACATCCCTCCCATTGCAGCTATTGCTGGGAAAATGGCTCTATCACGCTGAGCCAAAGAACCTTCTTTTAATTCGCGTTTAACTTCCAGTCCTACCACTAAGAAAAAGATCGCCATTAATGCATCATTTACCCAAAGCAATAATGGCTTATCAAGTTCGAACGCGCCGAATTTGATCATAATAGGAATAGATAAAAACTCATTATACAAAGCACTTAGAGGTGTATTCGCCATAATCAATGCGATAATAGCAGCAATAATCAGAAGAATACCGCCTGATGCCTCTAATCTCAAAAATTGTCTAATAATTGCCGTCATAATATTAACCTCGAAATCACTAATCTTGTTAATAATATGCTAATTATGAATTCGTAAAAAACAGATTATTTATGGATAATAACTCGAATTACTCGAATTGAAAAAGAAATAATAAGAAAAATAAGATGAATAGTATCAATTCATCAACATAATTTTTCAATAAAACAAAAACAACAAGAATTAAGAACACCAAAAATAAGACATTGAATATAAATAATATTTTTTATAATTAAGTAAAAACAAGTATCTTTTTTGATAAATCATACCAATTGATAAAATAGATCAAACATATCAATTTTTATTACTGAATAAAGAGAACTGCTATTCTTCACCTTTTGAACCAGCTCAGAAGATAAAAAGAAGTAGTCGCATATTTACTGTTTGACTATTGTGCTATTGTTTTATTAAAAATTACCCTTTTTTCATTAAGGTTTCTATCAATATGTCGATTACTGTTTTTATTGCCGTTTTATTTGCTGCTATCTTTCATGCATGTTGGAATGCATTAGTTAAAGTAGGCAATGATCGATTTCTAGGGATCTCGCTACTGACTTTTTTTTCTGGTGTTGTAACATTACCCGCCCTATTTTGGATCGGACTCCCTGATGTTGGCGCATGGAAATGGCTTGCCCTTTCTGTTTTATTTCATGTGGGTTACACACTCTCTTTAAGCCGTTGTTATACCTTGGCTGATTTTAATCAGGTCTATCCTATCTCTCGTGGTAGTGCGCCATTAATGACTGCTTTTCTTGGCTTTTTTCTCTTTCATGAAACACTACCAATCACTGGCTTACTAGGCATTTTACTTATCATTTTGGGTATTATCCTTATCTCACGCAGTAGGAAAATAGCGGCGTTTAACTTACGTAAAGATGCACTCTTTTTTGCTCTGCTGACCGCATTATTTACCGCAAGTTATACTTTATCTGATGGGAATGGCTCTCGTGTAGGTGAAACACCATTTGCTTATATTTTATGGCTCTTCTTTTTAAATGGCATCGCAATGTATTTACTTGCTTGGCTCCGTTATCGCCAGCATTTAAAAACCAAAATAAAGGATTATTGGAAACCCGCATTTTTAGGTGGGCTTATGCAATTGGTAAGCTATGGAATTGTGATATGGGCAATGAGTCATGCTTCTATCGTACTTGTGGCTGCTTTAAGAGAAACCAGTGTATTATTTGCCATGATCTTATCTGTCTATCTGTTAAAAGAGCAATTTAACCGTAAACAACTATTGGCGTGTTTAGTGATTTTAGCGGGTATTGTTGCTATCAAAATGGGATAATATTAAACATCATTAAATAAAAAGGCCTGATGATATAGGATTTATCATCAGGCCTTTTTGAAGGTGATAGGAAAAATTATTTGGTTAAATCATCAAAGAATTTTTTCACACCATCTAAGAAAGTTTTAGAACGAGGGGTATTTTTTTCACCACTCTTTCCGCCGAATGATTCACCCAATTGTTGTATTAACTCTTTTTGTTTCTCATTGAGTTTAACAGGTGTTTCAACCACAACACGGCACATCAAGTCACCAATACTACTACTACGTACTGATTTAACACCTTTACCTTTCATGCGGAACATTTTGCCAGTTTGTGTTTCTGCTGGAATTTTAAGTTTCACACGGCCATCAAGTGTTGGGACTTCAATCTCACCACCTAAAGCAGCAATGGCGAAGTTAATAGGGACTTCACAGTAAAGATTATTGCCATCACGTTCAAAAATATGATGTTGACGAACATGAACCTGTACGTATAAATCACCTGCAGGTGCACCGTTTTCACCAGCTTCACCTTCACCACTTAAGCGAATACGGTCGCCAGTATCAACACCGGCCGGAATTTTGACAGACAGTGTTTTAGAACGTTCAACACGACCATCACCATGACATTTAGAGCAAGGCTCTTTAATCACTTTACCGCGACCATGACAAGTTGGGCATGTTTGCTGTACAGTGAAGAAACCTTGACGTAAATGAACCTGACCAGCGCCATGACAAGTAGAACAGGTTTCTGCTGATGTACCTTCTTTAGCACCGCTACCATGACATTTGTCACATGTTTCTAGTGTTGGTATACGAATTTCTTTAGTAACACCACGAACCGCTTCTTCAAGGGTTAGATCCATGTTGTATTGTAAGTCAGAACCACGCGCTGCGCGTTGTTGACGGCGACCACCACCAAAAATATCGCCAAATACATCGCCAAAGATGTCACCGAAGTCAGCTCCGCCACCGAAGCCACCGCCGCCTTGACCACCAAATCCACCTTGTTCAAATGCAGCATGACCATATTGATCATAAGCAGCGCGCTTTTGAGCATCACTTAAGATCTCATAGGCTTCTTTGATTTCTTTAAATTTTATTTCTGACTCTTTATCACCTTGATTTCGGTCTGGGTGATATTTCATTGCTAAACGCTTATATGCACGTTTAATTTCTTTTTCATCGGCGTTTTTGCTTAAACCGAGAACTTCGTAAAAATCTCTTTTTGCCATTCTAGATTACCCTTGACATAAGCACACGGGCGTTGAGTTTCCTCGACGCCCGTGTTCGGTATCAGTAACTATTCACAGTGAGTTACCGTGGCCCGTTAAGGGCATTATTTCTTGTCTTTGCCGTCAACTTCTTCAAATTCTGCATCGACAACATCATCATCTTTCTTCGCACTTGCATCCGCATCTGCGGCATTACCTGCTGCGCCTGCTTGAGCTTGTTGTTGTGCGATTTCTAGCAGTTTTTCAGAAGCTTCAACTAATGCTTTAATTTTTGCTTCAATAGCGTCTTTATCTTCGCCTTTAGAAGCAATTTCTAACTCGCTTACCGCTTTTTCGATAGCTTCTTTATCATTCGCTGGTAATTTATCACCCGCTTCTTCAATTTGTTTACGTGTACCGTGAACTAATTGGTCTGCTTGGTTACGAGTTTGTACTAATTCTTCAAACTTACGGTCAGCTTCTGCGTTTGCTTCTGCATCACGAACCATTTTTTGGATTTCATCTTCATTTAAACCAGAAGATGCTTTGATTGTGATGTTTTGCTCACGACCACTGTTTTTATCTTTCGCTGATACATGCAAGATACCATCAGCATCGATATCAAAAGTCACTTCGATTTGTGGCATACCGCGTGGCGCAGCCTGAATACCATCTAAGTTAAATTGACCCAGTGATTTGTTATCACTAGCACGTTTACGTTCACCTTGTAATACGTGAATAGTTACAGCAGATTGGTTATCTTCTGCGGTAGAGAACACTTGGCTATGTTTAGTTGGGATTGTGGTATTTTTCGCAATCAGGGAAGTCATTACACCACCCATTGTTTCGATACCTAAAGACAGTGGAGTTACGTCAAGTAACAGAACGTCTTTAACATCACCCGCTAATACACCGCCTTGAACAGCAGCACCCATTGCAACCGCTTCATCAGGGTTAACGTCTTTACGTGGCTCTTTACCAAAGAAATCAGCAACAGTTTTCTGAACCATTGGCATACGAGTTTGACCACCAACCAGAATAACGTCGTTAACTTCACTTACTTTCAGGCCAGCATCTTCTAATGCAACACGTACTGGTTCCATTGAACGCTTAACTAAATCTTCAACTAAAGATTCTAATTTTGCACGAGTTACTTTGATATTTAAGTGTTTAGGGCCTGTTGCATCCGCTGTGACATATGGCAAGTTAACATCTGTTTGTTGTGCAGAAGATAATTCGATTTTCGCTTTTTCTGCTGCTTCTTTCAGACGTTGCATTGCTAATGGATCATTGCGCAGATCAATGCCTTGTTCTTTCTTAAATTCATCAACTAAGTAGTTAATTAAACGGCTATCGAAGTCTTCACCACCTAAGTGAGTATCACCATTGGTTGACAGAACTTCATAGGTTTTTTCGCCATCAACTTCATCGATTTCGATGATAGAGATATCGAATGTACCACCACCTAAGTCATAAACTGCGATAGTACGGTTACCCACTTCACGATCTAAGCCATAAGCCAGAGCAGCCGCTGTTGGTTCGTTAATAATACGTTTAACTTCAAGACCTGCGATACGGCCCGCATCTTTAGTTGCTTGACGTTGAGCATCGTTAAAGTAAGCAGGAACGGTAATTACTGCCTCAGTAACTGCTTCACCTAAATAGTCTTCTGCTGTTTTCTTCATTTTTTTCAGGACTTCAGCAGAAACTTGTGGTGGAGCCATTTTTTCGTTACGCGCTTCAATCCAAGCATCACCGTTATCAGCTTTTACGATTTTGTAAGGCATGATAGCAACGTCACGCTGAACTTCAGCATCTTCAAAACGACGACCAATTAAACGCTTGATGGCAAATAAAGTATTTTGTGGATTAGTGACAGCCTGACGTTTTGCAGGTTGACCAACTAAGATTTCACCATCTTGTGCATAAGCAACGATTGAAGGCGTTGTGCGATCACCTTCAGCGTTTTCAATAACCCGGGCATTTTTGCCGTCCATTACAGCAACACAAGAGTTAGTTGTACCCAGGTCAATACCAATAATTTTACCCATTTAAACGCCTCCAAAGAGAATTCTTTATCAATTTGACTACCAATCTATATGCGGATGAATATTCATTTTTCAAGTCACAAATTAATAGACTTAACAACATCATCTCGAAGCGGATATAAAATCAACGCAACTCAATAGTGGTAATTGCAGTTGAAAAGAAGATGGGGTCATAAATACATTCATCAAGGGGAATAATGAAAAAAAATGCAAAAAATGCGAAAAATTTGTGTTTGATAATAAGAAGGGAATTAAAAATTATTATTTTTCAATATGTTATATTAAATACAAATAATATTATGACTTATCTGAAATTATTTTTAAGATCAGTCTTTAAAAAAGGCTTGTAATTATTTGAAAAACAAGGTTTTTTAACTTCAACAATAAAAATATCAAATAAATATAAGGTTACTTTTGTGTTATCCCAACTTAGCTAGCACGTTTCCTAGTCAGAAGTTGACGACAAAAATAACCTCTTAAATTATTTACGCTGAAGTAGAACGGCGGGCTGATTTAGGCCTAAACGCAGCAACTATAGCTTCATTAGTTTCGACATAAGGGCCATCAAGCAATTGAATACAGTACGGTACACTGGCAAAAATACCGCTAACAATCACATTACCCTCGTTATCTTTTAATCCTTCTAACGTTTCTGCAATGGCTTTAGGTTGGCCTGGTAGATTTAGAATTAACGCTTGGTTACGGATAACACCAACTTGGCGAGATAAAATAGCGGTAGGTACAAACTTCAAACTAATTTGACGCATCTGCTCACCAAAACCTGGCATTTCTCTATCGGCAATTGCTAATGTGGCATCAGGCGTAACATCACGGCGAGCAGGCCCCGTTCCCCCTGTAGTTAACACTAAATGACAACCAGCTTCATCAACTAGTTCACACAATGTTTGCTCAATCATAAGTTGTTCATCAGGAATTAAGCGGGATTCGATATGAAAAGGCGTTATTAATGCGGCTTTTAGCCAAGCTTCTAAAGCGGGTAAGCCTTTATCTTCATAAATCCCACTGGATGCGCGATCAGAAACAGAAACTAACCCTATGCGTAATTCGTTCATATCAAACCTCAATTAATCAATCACCGTCTAACTTGCGCGCAGATATTACCATGAGAACACAAGAGAATTAAAAAGAATCTCAATATATTACTGATATTTAATATTTGATTATTGAGAATAAATAATAAAGAAATGATAACAATCTATTTTTATTCGGCTTTAACTAAAATAAAAAAGGGAGCATAAGCTCCCTCTCTTTCATCTTGAATAATATTAATTAATATTACTCATCAATATATTTAGCAATATAAGAAGCTGCTAATTTTTTCGCTTCAGCTAATTGTGCTGCATTTAATGCACGAGCAGTACGTTTTAGCATAGCTTCATCACCATCACCATTTTCAACAGCAACAGCGAACCATGCGTAAGCTTCTTTCAAATCACGTTTAACGCCTTTACCGTAGTAATAGTTTAAAGCCAGATTGTTTTGTGCCAAACCATTACCTTGAATAGCTGATTTTCTATACCATTCAACCGCTTTACGTGCATCTTTAGCAACACCGTCGCCTTCATCGTACATTACGCCTAAGTTATTTTGCGCATCACGATTACCTTGATTTGCTGCTTTGGTATACCAGAAAACAGCTTTAGTGCCGTTACGCTCTACACCTTCACCGTCATCATAAGAGACAGCAAGATTATATTGCGCATCAGAGTGGCCTTGCTCTGCTGCTTTTGTATACCAGACAACCGCTTTTTCATGATCTTGCGCTACACCGATACCTTCATCATAAGAGATACCGAGATTGTATTGTGCATCACTATCACCTTGCTCACCGGCTTTAGTATACCAATACACGGCTTTCTCGTGGTCTTGTTCTACACCATCACCATCATCGTAAGAAACAGCAAGATTATATTGGGCTAAAGAGACACCTTGAACAGCCGCTTTGTTATACCAATAGACTGCTTTTTCTGCATCACGATCAATATAATCACTCATGTCATACATAAGTGCTAAATTTAACTGTGCTTCAGCGTGACCTTGCTCAGCAGCTTTGATATACCATTCCAGCGCTTTTTGTGCATCTTGTTCAACACCTTCCCCGTTCTCATATTTTACGCCCAATTGATACTGGGATGCAGCGTTTCCACCTTCAGCACTTTTTTCAATTGCAGGTAAAGAGAAAGCGGTTTTGCTCTCTGCCATTGCAGCGCTACCGAAAAATAACGATGCAAGTACCGTTGCCAAGACAATCTTTTTCATAATTCACCAATAATAAATAGAGTATTTTAATAATTTATTTTTATAATTATTACTGGATAAATAATATATTCCAATCAATTTAATCTTAAAATTTACTTAAATGTTATTTTGAGAAGAAAAAAATAAAAATACCCATCTATATAAGATGGGTATTTAAGATTTTTATAAGAATTTAACGACGAATTATAATAAATCCGCAATCATTTTCTCTAATTTTTCCTGATCGACAGCAAATTTACGAATACCGTCAGATAATTTATCTACTGCCATTGGATCAGCGTTGTGTTCCCAATAAAATTGAGCTTCAGTGATAGCTTCTGGACGCGCTTTCACTTCACCTTTATAGGATAATTTATGTTCAACTTCACCTTCAGCTTCTGATAATTCTTTTAACAGTGCTGGAGCAATAGTTAAACGGTCACAACCGGCTAATTCTAAAATTTCACCTATATTACGGAAACTTGCGCCCATAACTACAGTGTTATAACCGTGTTGTTTGTAATAGTTATAGATTTCAGTAACAGAAATTACACCTGGATCTTCAGCTGGAGCAAATTCTTTTTTATCAGTATTGGCTTTATACCAATCCATGATACGACCAACAAATGGAGAAATCAGGTAAACACCGGCTTCAGCACATGCACGCGCTTGAGCAAAAGAGAACAGTAAAGTCAGGTTACAGTTGATACCTTCTTTTTCTAATTGCTCTGCGGCACGGATACCCTGCCAAGTAGATGCTAATTTGATAAGAATACGGTCGTTACTGATACCCGCATCATTGTAAAGTTTCATTAAATGGCGTGCTTTTTCAATACACGCTTGAGTATCGTAAGAAAGACGTGCATCAACTTCTGTTGAAATACGACCAGGGATCAGTTTTAAAATTTCTAAACCGATATTTACTGCCAGTTTGTCGCAAGCATCAACGATTTGTTGTTCACGAGAATCGCTTTGTGAACGCGCCCATTCAATCGCTTCATCAATTAATTTACGATATTCAGGAATTTGAGCTGCATTTAAAATTAAAGATGGGTTGGTAGTTGCGTCTTGTGGCTGATACAGTTTCATTGCTGCAATGTCACCAGTGTCAGCAACAACAGTTGTCAGCTTACGCAAAGAAGTCAATTTGTTGGTCATTTTGTTTATCTCATCTACTAGGTAAATCTGTTTGCAGTCACCTGCGGATATCTATTGATAATAACATGGACTGCTCACACTACAAGACGCTTAGATTCATACAAAGCAATTATTTGAATGCCAAACGTTTTCGCAAAATAAAAGCGGAAAAAAACAGAAGAAAACCACAGACTGAATCGTTTAAATTATCGAATTTCATGACAAATAAGAGAAACCATTGTTTTTTCCTATTACTATAATTTAATCTTTAATCAAAAGAATTTGCTATATTTGGTCAATATTAAAATAACGTATCGAGGGAATTATGCTAATCACTATTTCACCAGCAAAAACACTGGATTTCGAATCGCCTTTAGCTACAACGCACTTCACACAACCTGAATTGCTAAAATATTCCCAACAACTTATCGAAGAATGTCGAAAATTATCATCAAGCGATATCGCGAGCTTAATGAAAATAAGTGATAAACTCGCAGGGTTAAATGCCGCTCGTTTTGGTGAATGGCAACCTAATTTCACACCAGAAAATGCACGCCAAGCTATTTTGGCATTTAAAGGTGATGTTTATACTGGAATGCAAGCTGAACTTTTTTCTGAAGATGATTTTCAATTTGCACAACAACATTTACGCATGCTTTCTGGCTTATATGGCGTACTGCGTCCTCTTGATTTAATGCAACCTTATCGCCTTGAAATGGGAATAAAGCTAAAAAATAAAAAAGGTAGTGATTTATACCAATTTTGGGGAAACACTATTACAGAAACGTTAAACAAAGCGCTTGAAGAACAAGGTGATAATGTTTTAATCAATTTAGCGTCTGATGAATATTTTAAATCAGTTAATCCCAAAAAACTTAATGCTGAAATTATTAAACCTGTTTTCCTTGACGAAAAAAATGGCAAATATAAAGTTATCAGCTTCTACGCTAAAAAAGCCCGTGGATTAATGAGCCGCTTTATTATTCAAGAAAAACTGACTAATAAAGCACAACTGAAAGAGTTTGACCTTGAAGGTTATCAGTTTAATTCTACAGAATCAGAAGGTAATACCTTAGTCTTTAAACGTGCAGAATCACTGACAAAATAAAAATATTAACTATTAGCAATCAATAAAAACAGCACTAAAATCAGTGCTGTTTTTATATATTGAAACTCACAAATGTTTTTGCACTAATGATAGAGGAGACCATGTAGGTGATGGAATAAATTCACTACCTTGCATTATAGCCAATTGTTGCTGATTAAATTGTGCCATTTCTTGAATAATCGAAGCAAGAGATTGTGCAGAAAGTACACTCTGTTTCTCAATAATAGAAATCGTTTTATCTGCTTCATCGTGTTGCGTTTTTACAGTTAAAACAAACTGATTATCCTGCGTTTTATACTGCATATCATCACCGACTTGAGAAACAATAAGTTTGTCGTGTTTTGATAACCCTGAAATAAAAAGGTGGCTACTGTTCCCCTCATCATAAATAGTCACTTCACCATGACGCTTTTTCACAATATAAACATTGTTACCTGCACCACCATTTAAATAGTCATCACCCAATTCAGATATTAATAAATCATTTCCACTTCCAGCATTGAGATTATCATTTCCCTCTCCTGCAATTAAAATATGATGTCCATGATTAACAACAATATGATCATCTCCTTTTCCGCCATCAATAACCGAACTACATTTATTATGATTGACGACGATATCATCACCTTCTATTAATTCAAGAATAGGTAAGTGCTCAATTGATTGGGTACTTGATTTCTGTTGAGTCATTAAAATAGGTCTTAATACAGAGTAAAGTGAATTAAACGAATATGCTGACAAGGTTTCTTTATTCAAAATAAGCGATTCAGGGATCATAAATACATCATTCTCTTTACTTATCACCAGATTTAAATCTGTAATAGGCATAAGTAGATGTTGTGAATTTTCATCTGTAGGGAGAGTAAAAACGATATTGTCTTTATCGACAAAGCGAATTTTCATACCTGAATCCAAGATAGATTTTAAATGTGATTTTTCAATAATAAGCTTTAAATGTGCATCAGGATTATAACGATGTGATAGTACTCCTTGATTAAATATTAAATCAAAACCACTAATATCAGACAAAAAGAAATCACTCACACTATTTGGTAACATTCCATCAACATTATTAGAAAGTGAAAGATTAATGTGATCATTCTTATCTTTTGCTAAATAAGTTTTAATTTGATAACTATCTTGACCAGAGCTTAATTTAATAGATGAATTAGGCGTAATATTCAAATAATGATTATTCTTTTCATTACCATGAATATCAAATCGTAATTGTTCACCAAAAGAAAAACCACTGTATTGTAACTGAGGTAATAACGTTATTATCTTATTGTAATCAGAATATGAAATAGACAAAGAGTGGTTATTATCATCGATATAAAGATTATGAATAATTTCTTTATTCTGATTGTATTTATCTAAATAACTAAATGTATATAGCACATTATCTTCACTAGTTTTATTTTCATTTGCAGTTAATAAAAAACCATCTAGTGTGGTTAAAGTATATCTATGTGCTAATGTAGTATTTTCACTATAAACATTTTTTAATGTTATAGAGTGATAAATTAATTCATTATTTTCATTTCCATCATTTACTTTTATATCAAAAATAATATCTTTTCCTCGACGGAAAATAGCAGCAATTTCATCAAAACGATAGTTTAATCGCACAATGCTAGCCTCGATATGGCTCACTTCATTAATGATCGTTTCAAAATGAACACTATAATTTTTTTCTAAAGAAGATCTTAAAATAACATAACTATCATTTCCTTCACCACCTTCAGCATATCCCTCTTGTAAAACTAAGGTATCATTTCCCCCTAATCCATATAATAAATCAGCACCCCCCACGCCATCTAAGTAATTAGCCTCTTGATTACCATAAATAATATCATCACCAATCTCACTACCAATAACATTCTCAATACTATCTAGATAGGCTATTACTTTTTGATCTTGTAAGACAATATTTGGCATAGAATCAACTAATTGCTTTGAATACAAACGCTCATTATCTTGATAAAGAAACAACTTTGAATGAAAATTTTTACTGTTAGTCTGTTCCTCTGATTGCCTAAATTTAACGTAGTTATGAGATAAATTAATCTCATGTCCTGTATATTTATTTGTTGTTTTTACGATACGAAGTGTATCACTTCCTCCTCTACCATAAAAACGACTAGCATAAAGTGGAGACTTTGAGGTAAATAAATTAAATATATCTTCTTTATTTCCTCCACTTAATCTCTTCGTTCCATTATAGATATCAAAGATATTTTTAGTATTTGAAGGGGAGGAAATAATATCATTACCATTATGTGTATTGAAATGAAACACTTCATTTTCATTCCAACCTGATGAATAGTATTTTTTATACTGATTTGATTTTATTAAATCACCTGTTAATTTATTTTCACCAAATAATAATATACTGTCTTCCCTCGTTGTTTTCATTTTTCTAATAAAATCACTATCAATAACATCATCAAAAATAGGTGAATTATCATCAGAAATAATATCTAAAGTATAACGCTTTAATTCTTTGACATAAAAATCAATATCAAAAATAAGTATTTCATTCGTAATAATGGCTTCTTTAGGTAGATAGTATTTATATTCTGTTTTTTCTGCACGTAAATGAAAAGAGAGTGCGGCAATTTTCTCTGCTTCTTCTTGAGTTATATTTTGAGATATCCGTTCAGCAACGTATTCGCCCAAGGGATTTAAAATTGAATCTAATGTTTTCCCCATTAAATTTGGCATGACTTTATAATAATAATATTCTTGATAAATCTGTTTTTCATTTGTATAAAAATAACGACTCTGTTGATTTTGTTTTTTTACCTCATTAAGATAATTAACTGCATTTTTATCAATCATCTCTTCTAATTGTGATTCTGTTTCTAAATAAACAATTTCATTTTTTTTATCTGGTAGTAGATCCCCCATTAAAAAAGCATAAAAACCATTATTTAGCTCTTCTAATGGTGTAAAATGTATTTTTATTTTTGCTTCTTCAATGAGTCTTGCAGCATTATAAATCGAAGTTGCGAGCGCAATAACAGCACCTGCCACGATACCAATAGGGCCAGCAATCGTTGAACCTGCAAGCATCGCAATAGATACACCTAATGTAACCAGGCCTGAAACCACAGCAAAAGAGCCATTAACGATATAATCAATTCGCCTTTTTTCATTATTCTCATCAGAAATACGACTAAAATTATCGTAGGCGTTATAAATATCAAATCCGATAGAAAGCACATTAAGTCCAATCCCAACTCTTGTACTTATTTTACTTACATATTCCAACGGATTATGACGATATTTTAATAATCCTTTTGCTAATGTAATTTCAATCAATTCGGAAAGACCATTGTAAGCCATTTCAGACCACATTATCGCAAGATTATTAATAACCTCTTTTCGTTCTTTCGTCGTTAATAGCGGATTATTAAGTTGTTCCGCAAGCATAAATGTAGAATTAATTGACTGCCACATACCAAATGTAATATTTGCATAACCAATCTTGCTAATTATTCGCATGTGGCGCGGAATGTTTAATGATGCTTTTCTTAAAACATCCCAATCTTGTTCTTGATACTCTTTATGACCTAATTCATTAAGTTTAGTTAACCTTTCTGAAGCAGACAAATAATCAATTCTATTCGTATCACCAGAGAGTAAATATTTAATTTTATCTTTTTTATTATTTATTAAGTAACGAAATAAAGAAATGAGGGATTTATCTTTTTCATCTCCAGAAAAAGAGAAAAAATAATCATTAAGAAGATAAGGATCAAAGGTAAGTTTTGACTCCCATTTATTTACTGTATTAAGATCAATAGAATCGATACTTCTTCCATTAATTTTCGCACCCACATTAATCAATAGTTGTTTATCAATAGAAAGATTATTTATTGTTATCGTTTCTTTATTAAGTAATTGTTGATTTTTTACGTTTAGAAATTCTAACGGATTTAAATCATTTGCTTTCGCTAAGGCCTTAGCAGGAGATAAAGAATCAGGTATCATCTTATTATGAACCATCGTAATAATATTTTTAAATGAATTTATTATTTTTTTATAATTTTTAAAAATAGAAATATTATCTAATAATGCTCGAGATAGAATACCTTTTTTATTCTCATCAAAGAATGAAGCTAGCAAATTTTCTGAAAAAAAACTTAGATTTTTTATCAATGCAGGATTGTCATAAATTGAATGAATAATCTTAATAGCTTGACTTGCCTTTTCAATTAAGGTGTTATGCCCTTTTGTTACTAAATCTAATGAATGCCATTGTTTAAATGATATTTCACCCAGTAAATATTGATTAAATTTATTGCTCATCAATGGATCATATATTACTTGTGTTAGTTTATTTTCTAATTTATTTTTATTTGTAGTATTAAAAGTAACAGATAATTCATCTGCATATTGATGAACTACTCTTTTTATTGAAACATTCCCTTTGATAATTTCATTACTAATACGCTTTAGTTCTTTTCTATGATATTCTACATTAATAGCATCTACTTTATTGATAATAGAACCAAGTTGATAGAGATTAAGATCATAGCGATTTAATTTAATATAATCTAAAATATCATATAATGTTATTTGTTCTGAGAAATCAGAAATAACTGTTTTAATATTTTGATTATAACCTAATTTAAACTCTTTATTATCTCGATAATCCGGATATAAGTAAGAAACTATTTGATATATTTCTTTTCTAACATTATTATTTTCAGTGCTTATTTTTTCTTTATTTGAAATAAATAAAAAATCATCATCATCTGCTTCAGCAATAATCACATCAGATACAATCGAACTCTCAAGTAATGGTTTATCAATATACTGTCTCTCAATAATGGGTTTAATAATGATATGATTGCTTAAAAGAAAAACCTTATTATCAATGATCTGATATATTGGCATATTTAATCGCTGAGCAATACCTTCAACAAAAAAATCACCAGATTGATAACTTAATAATTTTTCTTTTTTTGCAAAAATAATAGTTTTTTCATTAAAGAATTTATTCTCATTAATAATACTTTGTAATGTATCGACATCATTTTTTTGTTTAATAAAATTATGATGGAAAAATGTATTATCTTCACTTCCTGTCGCAATTACTCTTATTTTATTTTTTAAACAATAATCAAGAAAAGTACTTATCTCTGGATTATCATTTAAATAAACAGTTAAATCTTCACTTTTTACACCATTATAAAAATAAATAATAATATCATCTTGATATAAGGAGTTGATACTATCAATAATAACATTATCAATATTTTCATTACTAAAGAATGTATTATCAGAAAATAAGAATTTAAAATTATTTATATTATCATCAAAGAGCAAATAGCTACAATCTATCTCATCTTTATTTTTAGAAAGTGAATATTCAAATATATCAATAGGATTATCTTTATCAATATAGAAATTACTAGGATGATAACTATAATTATGTTCTCTATAGCCATTATTGAAATAATTTTCTAACTGACTAATTTCATGCATTATCATTCTATTAATAAATTGATTATTTCTAAAGAGCTCAAAATAGAGTTCACTATAATACCCAGTTTTATCACCTTTATTTATGTCTATTTCTGTTTCAATTAAATTCAGTAATTTATTAACATATTTATCACTTCTATACTCTGATAGTTTCTTATAATTTTCTTTTAAATGTAATTTATTTTTACCCTCTATTAAAATTGTATTCTTTAGCTCAGGTATATTAATACCCTCCACTATTTCATTAACATATTGAGAACTATTATGGAACTCTATAGTATAATCATAACCCTCAACGCCAACACTTCTCTTTTTATCTAGTGGTAAATAGGGGTTTTCAATAATTTGATTATAAATAAAATTACTTATACCATGAGTACCATCACTAATTTCGTTTACCATTAACTGATAAAATTTTGCAGCTACTAAGCTATTTTTTTCAGCTAATTGTATGAGTTTTTCTTTCCCATAATTTAATCTGTCGTAAAATAGTTTACTTTCTAGCTTATTTTTTACTTTATTTAAAATTTCAATAAGTGATATACTTTTATTATTACTGTTAAACAAATTAATTTTATTAATTAGAGAGAAACTGGCTATTAACTTATCAAAATAAATATTTCCTTCTATTAAGATATCTATTAAAGAAACAATTTCTTTCAATTCTTTAGCATTTTTTCCTTTAACAATATAACTGTTTATTTCTATTAAATCTCGATAGTAAATATCATTAAATTCAACATACCCATTTTGTTTCTGGATTGTTTGAAAATTGTTTAATTCAGCCACGACAATATCAACACTATTATTATCATTCTTATTTAAAATAATCTTACTCGCCTGACTATTTTCAAGAATATCATCAATATAACTCTTAACTAAATAAACGCCTTCATCAACATATGTGTCTTTTACAATAACATCAATTAAAACATTCTCTTTTTTAAGTTCTAGAATAAGATCTCCCTGTTCACTATAATGAACAACTCGTCCTGTAATATTATCTTTAAAGGGTAATGCAAAACCTATTTTTTTTATATTTTCAGCAATTCCTTTATTAATTTCTATATTATTGTAATCCCAAACACTTCGGTAATTTGAAATCTCACTTTTCGTATATTCATCAAAAATAATATATCTTTCATTATCAACATCATGTGAACCATAAAAATCCATTTTCTTCTCTAATGCTTCGTTTATAGATCTAACATCAGAGTATTCTAACAACGCACTATTAGAATCAAATAAAGAAAACTTATAATTATTCTCAGAATATCTTTTATAGGAAATCGCAATAACATGATCTTTGAAGGCAATAATAGCATAATAATCATTGTAACTATTCATAACACCCTCTATATGTTTATGAATATTATCTTTATCAAACACTATTTTTTTAACATGTGATTTTTTTAACCCTCGATTTTCTAATATCTGACTATATTCAAGTGCCTGAAATGTATCAAAAACAAAATATTGTGATTTTTCACCTAATCTCTCTATTTGAAAGTGTTGAGAAAATATAATATTTTTAATTTCTTTAATTAAATTTAATATTTCATATTCTTTCATACTATTAAATAAAATAGAATCCAGTTTATCGTCTATAAATTCTTTTTTACTCTGATAAGAAGATATATTTTCTTTTAACCAGAATAAGTACTTATTTCCACCTTCTAAACCGCTGTTTCTAACTTCAACTAAATAATTTAAACTTAATCCATAACATAATCCTGCTAAACTATGAATATGACTAAAATCATAATTAGTTTCCATTGAAGCAATAAGATTAACTCGACTCATCACTCTTTCTAAAGGCTTTAATAGATCGGTATATTGTGAAAATTTTTTCACAATATTATTTTTTATTTTAGTAATAAACCAACCAGTACCGACTTTATAGAGCAAATGTTCTCCACTATCCGTTACCTGATCGTATTTAGATTTTGCAACTGTAAATGCTTCTTCTATATCATCGACATAAATATGTAGTACCTTTTCTGTATTTTCTATTTTATCTCTGATAATAAAAATATTTTTATATGAATAACTTTCACTTAATTCAATAGAAGTGTATTCATTAACATTTATTTGTTTTCTTTTCTTAATATCATTAATTATTTCTCTAATAATATCTTTATTATTTACCTTCCAATTATCAATATTATTAAAGTAGCTAACATACTCTTTTCTATTATAAAAACGATAGTATAAAAAATTATTATTATTTTTATCAATTATAATATCATGAACCTTATTTATTAGTTCACTCTTGTTATAAAAAAAAGTTGCATATCCATCAAAATTAATAATTTTGAATTTATTGTTTTCACTATCTATTTGTATAAACATCTTATTATCTTCAAATTCTAGATAATAATCACCTGATATATTATTCTGAATTAATAATCTAAATCGTTCTTTGTGTATTTTATTAGGTTCTTTGCTTGTTATTCTAGCACTATTTGAAAACAAATTTTCTATACTTAAATTAATTTCTTCTTTAATAAAATCAATACCTTTTGTAAAATAATTTTTATGATAGAGTGAAAAATTATTATCTATTTTTTCTAAAAATTCATTCGCAGCATATTCATTTTTAGAAATAAAAATAGAAATATAATTCTCAATTAATACTCTTTTTACAGATTGTACATTAAAAAAAAGTTCTGAATTATTTTCTTTTATATGACTTTCAATTTTTGATACGATTTTATTTATATTATCTTTGAAGATTATTTCTTTGAATCCATTCATATTTAATTTCCTAAGCTCTAATTAATTTACTTTCTAAAAATAAAATATATAAATATTTTTTATGCTATTTAAATACTAATTTTCCTATTTTAAAATAAAAAAAAAGCCCAACATTTTGTTGAGCCATTTAATTAAATGTGTATTTAATTATTTAAATTAATTGTTATTTAGGTGCTCTTTCAAGTAAGAATGCGCGTAATTGAGCAAAATCGGCGGGTAAGAAATGTGATAACAACTCTTTATCAGCCCGTTCTTCAAGCTCTTTAGGAAGCGGTAATTCACAGCCTAAAATACGCTCTACACTTTCTTTAAACTTCGCAGGGTGTGCAGTCCCTAAAAATAAACCATATTCACCCTCTTGAAGCTCATCACGTAATAAACGATAAGCAACAGCTGCATGTGGCTCTGAAATATAACCTTTTTTTGCAAGCTCACGCACAGTTTCTTCTGTTATTTCATCACTCACTGAACCATGAGCAAGATCGGAAAGATCCCAATCTTTACGACGATACAATTCTTCAATACGTGGCCAGTTATTGGGTTGGCTAACATCCATTGCATTCGAAAGTGTTGCTACAGTACGGTGAGGTTCCCATTTACCGTTATCTAAATAACGAGGAACCGTGTCATTCACGTTAGTTGCAGCAATAAAGCGCTTAATAGGTAATCCCATCGATTTGGCCAATAAGCCAGCGGTTAGATCACCAAAATTACCACTTGGTACTGAAATCACTAGCTGATCATGCTTTTCAGCAGGGATTTGTGCAACCGCCTCAAAGTAATAACAAATTTGAGCAAGCAATCGGCTGATATTAATGGAGTTTGCTGAGTTCAAATACATTGTTTTCTTTAAGAACTCATCATCAAAAGCTTGTTTCACTAATGATTGGCAAGCATCAAAATCATCTTTAATTGCGACAGTGTGAATATTTTCACCTAATGTACAGAATAGCTTTTCCTGTAACGGGCTAATTTTGCCTTCAGGATAAAGAATAACAACTTGTACATTTTCTAATTTATAGAAAGCATGAGCTACAGCTGCACCTGTATCACCTGATGTTGCCGTTAAAATAGTAACAGGTTGATTGCCAGCAACTTCTGACAACATTTGCGCCATAAAGCGACCACCAAAGTCTTTAAATGCGAGTGTTGGGCCATGGAAAAGCTCTAAACAACTGACATCTTCTTCAACTTGAGTTACTGGTGCAGGAAAGGTAAATGCAGTGCTAATACGTTTTGCTAATACATCAACTGGAATTTCATCACCAATAAAAGCCGTTAAAATACGGCTACTACGTGTTGCAAAATCAAGTGCTAATAATTCATCAATTTCAGCTTTAGAAAACGAAGGTAAGTCTTGTGGAAAAAAGAGCCCTTGTTGTTTACCCAAACCTTGTTTTACTGCTTGAGCAAAACTGACTTGCTCTTGATTATCTTTCAAATTATATAATTTCATGACTTACCCTACCTGTCTTGCGCCACGCGTATCTATACGGCAGATATGTACAAAGCCTTCACTGTTTTGTACGTAGTTTTGTTTCAGCCATTCGGCCATATCTTGTGCGATTTCTAATGAATCACTAATCGTAAAAATAGTAGGCCCTGAACCTGAAATGCCACAAGCCAATGCACCTTTCTTCTGTGAAGCCTCTCTCGCTTTTTCAAATCCTGGAAGGAGTCGGGTGCGATAAGGCTCAGCAATCACATCTTGCATCAAACTAGCGGCTAGCCCTGATTGCTGAGTATGGCAAGCATGAATAAAACCAGATAAATAACGACCGTGGTTAATGATGTCTGCTTTAGAGTATTGTTTTGGTAAAATTGCTCTAGCTTCTGCCGTAGAAACTTTAATCCCTGGATATGCCATAACCCAATACCAATCATCAAAAGTTGGTACTGGCTGACAAATAGTGCCATTTTGTTCCAAAATCAGTTGTAACCCACCTAAATAACAAGGTGCAACATTATCATAGTGCACACTGCCTGAAATACGTCCTTCAAGCTCTCCCATCATCAGCAGCAATTGTCTTTCATCAAAAGGCTTTTGGGCAAATTCATTAAGTGCAACCAATGCCGCAACAACAGAACAAGCACTTGATCCTAGACCAGAGCCAATCGGCATATTTTTTTCAAGCGTCATTGCGACTGGAAGTTCTTTTCCTAGTTTTTCACAAAATAGCTGCCAACATTGATACACGATATTTTGTTTAGGATCTGAAGGTAATTTGCTAACAAAGTGCCCTTTACTTTCAAGTGTAAATGCCGAAGCCGTTTCAACAGTGACACAATCGCCCAGTAATTGCCCATCAATAGGTGAAACGGCCGCGCCAAGAACATCAAATCCGACACTCACATTACCTATTGATGCCGGTGCATAAACTTTAACCACGCTTAAACTCCCAATTTCCATGATAAGGTACGTAATACATCTGCAAACACTCCAGCAGCAGTAACATCATTACCCGCACCATATCCACGTAACACTAATGGAATTGGCTGATAGTAGCGAGTGTAAAAGGCTAAAGCATTTTCACCATTTTTCACTTTAAACAGAGGATCATTTGCATCAACTGCCATTATCTTAACTTGGCATTGACCTTCATTGATGATGCCAACATAACGTAATACCTTACCTGCTTTTTGTGCTTCTTCGACCTTAGCATCAAATTCAACATCAACTTGAGGTAAGCGGTCTAAGAAACTTGCGACATCTCCTGAGCTATCAAATGAAACAGGCAGTACAGGCTCTACATCGATATCACTTAGTTCTAATTTATACCCCGCTTCACGTGCTAAAATAAGTAGTTTACGCGCAACATCCATACCGGAAAGATCATCACGAGGATCAGGCTCTGTAAAACCTTTCTCTTTTGCTGAAAAAGTCGCTTCAGATAAGCTTTTACCTTCATCTAATTGACCAAAAATGTAAGATAATGACCCTGAAAGAATACCATTAAATTGAACTAACTCGTCGCCTGCGTTTAGTAAGTTTTGCAAGTTTTCAATAACCGGTAAACCTGCGCCTACGTTAGTGTCATACAAGAACTTACGGCGTGAAGCTTCCGCAGCTTGTCGAATTTGATGGTAATAATCCATCGACAAAGTATTCGCTTTTTTGTTTGGTGTAACCACGTTAAAGCCATTTTGTAAGAAATTTGCGTATTGTTGCGCAATTTCTTCGTTTGATGTGCAATCAACGATCACTGGATTTAAGAAGTGGTACTCTTTTTCTAAACGAATAAGCTGGCTAAAGCTAAAAGGCTCTTTGGCTTCTTTTAAGGCATGTTGCCAATTATCTAAATCGATACCTTGCATATCTGTCAGCATGGCTCTTGAATTAGCAATACCACAGACACGAAGATCGATATGCTTATTTTTCAACCATGCTTGTTGGCGATGGATTTGTTCGATTAATGCACTACCAACACCACCAACACCAACAATAAAGACCTCAACAATTTGATTGGTGTTGAAAAGCATTTGATGACATAAACGCACAGCATTAGTTGCTGAATCATTAGCAATAACAGCTGAAATTGAGCGTTCTGAAGAACCTTGAGCAATAGCAACGATATTAATATTGCCACGAGTTAATGCAGAGAAAAATCGCGCTGAGATCCCTTTTAAAGTACGCATACCATCACCTACAACGGAGATAATAGCGACGTTTTCCATGATGTCTAACGGATCAAGTACACCATCTTTTAATTCTAAATAGAATTCATCTGATAATGCTTTTTGCGCTCTAATCAGTTCTTTTTGTGGTACACAAAAGCTAATGCTGTATTCAGAAGAAGATTGCGTAATCAGAACAACAGAAATGCCTGCTCTCGACATTACAGAGAACACACGAGCCGCCATCCCCACCATACCTTTCATACCAGGACCTGACACATTGATCATCGCCATATTATTAAGGTTGGTGATCCCTTTAACAGGTGTACTCTCATCTTTTTGACCATCACCAATTAATGTACCAGGAGCATCTGGGTTGCCTGTATTTTTGATTAAACAAGGAATTTGGAATTGAGCGATTGGAGCAATAGTGCGAGGATGAAGTACTTTAGCACCGAAGTAAGAGAGTTCCATTGCCTCTTGATATGACATGCCCTTTAATAAACGAGCATCAGGTACTAAACGTGGATCACAAGTATAAACACCGTCAACATCTGTCCAAATTTCACAACACTCCGCACGTAAGCAAGCCGCTAACACAGCAGCAGAGTAGTCTGAACCATTACGGCCTAATACCACGAGTTCATTTTTTTCATTACCTGCTGTAAAACCTGCCATTAAAATTATATCATCTTTTGCGATATTGAGTTCTAAGATGCGGCGAGTAGACTCAGGAATATCAACTGTCGATTCTAAATAATGACCTTGTGCGAGTAAATTTTTGACAGGATCGATCACGGAGACATTATAACCACGAGCCTGTAAAACGGCGTCCATAATGGCGATAGAAAGCTTTTCACCGCGACAAATCATCGCTGCATTGATGCTATCAGGACATTGACCTAATAAAGATATCCCATGAAGAATATGTTTGATCTCTGCAAATTCACGCTCAACTTTATCTTTTAAGCGCTCATAATCAAAACCAGGTTGTTTCTCTCTTAAACCTTGTAATAAGTTGGCAAAAATTTGCTCGGCTTCTCGTACTTGAGTGAGAGGATCTTCACCTTCTGCCGTTTTTTCAATCATTGCAACCAAGTAGTTAGTTATCTTGGCCGGTGCTGATAGTACAAGAGCGACTTGTCCCTGCTCTCTTTTTTTCTCAGCGATATCAGCAACATTCAGCACACGCTCTGCGTTGGCAACTGAAGTTCCTCCAAATTTTAACACTCGCATACAGCTCTCCTGATTTTTCACCCCAAAAAAAAACCCGCATTTCTCAATGCGGGCTTTTTCGATTTTCGTTTTTTATATGCGCCAGCCCGCCCCGCGATATAAGATCTCGGTGGTGGTGGTAATAATTGTCATGTTAGCTTGGCTGTAAATGCGCATAACTGTCCTGTCTGTCTCAAAATTAGTTTGACTATATACTGGTTAAAGCAAAGCGAGAGAGATGTCAAACTTTTTCTCTTTTTTTACTAAAAAACAAATTAGACTTAAATGAAATTTATTCGAATTTTACCCCTATTGTAGTATATAAATTACTATCACAAAGGGATAAGTAAAGAAAATAAGGCTACTATCTTAGAGTTATTTGGGCATTTGTACTTTTATAAGGAATAAGGTATTTTATGCTACTTTAATTTGTGTAACAAAACTGGCAAAAAAAATAAACCTCACTATATTTAACATATATTTTTCTTTTACATTACATAAATCAAATTATATAGTTAACTATTGAAATCAAGGTTAAGCTGTTATCTTGATTTTGATATGTGTCAACAAAAGTTAGCTTTTTAGATGGTATTTAATACAACTGGTGTTATATTGCTGTTAATAGACTATGGGCGTTTTGCATTCTGATTTTAACGTCCATTATCGATTAATTTTGCAAGTTTTGTAATAACGTGATGGTTATTTATCGAATTTCAATCTGGGTCTAGTTTTTACGTGCTAATAACAAAAATGAATAACCACACAAGCGCACACAGAAGTTAAACACAGATTTCCTTTTTCTATTTTTGGTAATTTTAGGTAGCAAATATGCAAACCCCGCACATTCTGATTGTTGAAGACGAAGTTGTTACTCGTAATACCCTGAAAAGCATATTCGAAGCTGAAGGGTATATCGTACACGAAGCCACTGATGGCAATGAAATGCACAATGTTCTATCTGATCATGATATTAATCTGGTCATTATGGATATTAACCTTCCTGGTAAAAATGGGCTGTTACTTGCTCGTGAATTACGTGAACAGGCAAGTGTTGCATTAATGTTCCTAACGGGTCGTGATAATGAAGTTGATAAAATCTTAGGCCTAGAAATTGGTGCCGATGATTACATTACTAAACCATTTAACCCTCGTGAATTAACGATTCGTGCACGTAACTTACTGTCACGTACCATGAATTTAGTTAATGGAACAGAAGAACGCCGTTTAGTCGAGAGCTATAAATTCAATGGTTGGGAGCTTGATATTAACAGTCGCTCACTAATCAGCCCTGCTGGTGAACAATATAAATTACCACGCAGTGAATTTCGTGCGATGCTACATTTCTGCGAGAACCCAGGAAAAATCCAAACTCGCGCAGAATTACTGAAGAAAATGACAGGTCGTGAACTCAAACCTCATGATCGTACTGTTGACGTAACTATCCGTCGTATTCGTAAGCATTTTGAGTCAACACCTGATACACCAGAAATCATTGCAACAATTCATGGTGAAGGCTATCGCTTTTGTGGTGATTTAGACGAGTGATTTGATACAATATCAATCAATTAACTAACAAAAAACCCCTGAATGATATTCAGGGGTTTTCTTTTATCTAAAAATGGATTAATAAAATAACAAAAGGTGAAAATTGATCTCAGCAACTATTTTGAAAAAAATATAACTTGTTTTTAAAAAAAATTTTAAACCTTATTCGTATTAATTTTATTAATCATTAATTCCTCTAGCAAATAAGAATCACTCTTTCCATGGCATAATAGGTACTGCACTAATCGCATTTTTTGGTGAGCCATCAATCACCTTATCGGAATAAGTTAAGTAAATCAGTGCATGACGCTCTTTATCATAAAAACGCACAACTTGAAGCTTTTTAAATACTAGCGATGTTCTTTTCTGGAAAACAACATCACCTCGGTTTTTTCCTTTAATAACCTTTTCGCTTAGTTCAATAGGCCCGACTTGCTGACAAGATATCGCCGCATCAGCTGTATCTTCAGCAAGGCCTAGACTTCCTGAGATCCCACCTGTTTTTGCACGACTTAAATAACAAGTCACATTTTTAACTTCAGGATCATCAAATGCTTCAATCACAATTTTATGGTTAGCACCAAAAAACTTGAATACCGTATCGACGTAACCAATTTCTTCCGCTTTTGCCATCAAAGAAAAAGGGAGTAAGATAGACACTGCTAGCATCTTTTTGAAATTTAACATATTTACCTTGTTCCATTGAAAAGATGAGAGAATAGTTTCATCTAGAATAAAACAATCTATTACTAACTGATAGAAGAATTTGTGTACATTAGTCAATGAAAAAGACTATATTTTACGATTGTCTAACAATATAACTTGTTATAGATGTTCAGGCTCTTTACCATCTACAGCAATAAACAAACGAATATGACTAAGGGAGATGTATGGATCAAACCAACATCATACGTGATTTGCTCGCTTGGCTTGATAGTAACCTCGATAAACCATTATCCCTCGATAATGTCGCAACCAAAGCGGGTTACTCCAAGTGGCATCTACAACGCATGTTTAAAGAAGTTACAGGACAAGCGATTGGTTCTTATATTCGTTCAAGGCGTCTATCTCGTGCGGCTGTTGCATTACGTTTAACGAGTCGCCCCATTTTAGACATTGCTTTGCAATATCGTTTTGATTCCCAACAGACGTTTACCCGTGCTTTTAAAAAGCAATTTAATAGAACTCCAGCACTTTATCGTCGTACTGATGAATGGTGCGCAGTGGGAATTTGTCCACCTATTACTTTAGATCCTCAAAAATTACCAAAATGGGAATTTGTACAATTACCTGAGAAAAAACTTATTGGTATTGAGCAAACATGTAGCCATACACTTGAACAATGGGCTGAAGCTTGTTCCGATATGCGCCAAACATTCTGGCGTTACTATATGAGCAAAATAAATGCGGTTCCTCATCAAGTTTATGGTCTTCATCATGCACAACATAGTGATGAACATGAAGATGAGCAACGTGTGCTTTATACCACTGCAGTTGAGCCTAACTATGCAACATTTATTGAGGATGATGCAGCCCATGAAGTCTCATTAGCAGGAGGTGATTACATTCGCTTTGATTTCGAAGGTGAGGCAAAACGAGGGGCAATGCAGGAGTTTTTATTCCTGATTTATGGTGTTTGTTTACCGAAAATGGGATTAACTCGCCGTAAAGGTTATGACGTCGAAAAATACTATCTTAAAAATGTGCGTTACAGCAATGAGATGGTGACTGAACCACAAGATCATATTGAACGATTTGAATATTACATCCCCATTAAACGTGAAGATGTAATGGCATAAGAAAAAGCTCTCTTGATAGTTGCGTCAAAGAGAGCTTTTACTTTTTAGCGTTGAACTTCATCTAATGCTGTATCAGTAAGATGACTCACATCACCCGCCGTTTCAATCACCCAGCCATTAGCAAGCCAAGGGCTATTTTGATAATCAACACGTGAAATTGAGCAATTACGCAGTCTTAAACGGCGTTCTGCATATGCAGGTAATCCCAATACTGTGCTCAATAAGCACCCTAAAGCAATACCATGGCTCACTAAGAGTGGACGGCTATTTTCGGGTAAATCAAGACATTGATTTAGTGCAGCCTGCATACGACTTGCTAATTCTGTCATTGATTCTCCTTGGGGAATTCGTCCATCAGGTGTACCATCAATCAAACTCTTGCGCCAAACTTCTTCTTGTGTCTTTAATGTTGCGATCTCTCGCTGTTCAAGAACGCCCATATTGAGTTCACGTAAACGTGGGTCAGTTATCACTTCACAGCCACAAGCTTGTGCAATGATTTCTGCCGTTTGACGAGTACGACCAAGATCGCTTGAGATAATGTGGGTAATGCCTGCTGATTTTACTTTTTCAGCAACTTGCTGTGCTTGACGCACACCATTCGCTGTTAGCGGGCTATCAGATTGCCCTTGAATACGTCTCGCCACGTTCCATTCAGTTTCACCGTGGCGAACAAGATAGACCTGTAACATACATTTTTTCCGTTATACTGCTCTAATTTTTCAAAGGATGATTAATTCATTATGTATCATGTCATTGCAGCCACTACGAATCCAGCAAAAATCAACGCGATAAAACTCGCTTTTGAGCAAGTGTTCGGTAAAGATACCTTTGATATTGAAGATATTAATGTCGATAGTCGTGTTCCACAGCAACCTATCGGAAATACAGAAACGAGAACTGGCGCACGCCAACGTGTGATGGCTGCTCGTCAAGTTCGCCCTGAAGCTGATTTTTGGGTTGGCGTCGAAGCCGGTATTGAAGATGATATGACCTTTGCTTGGATTGTTGTCGAACATGGACAAATTCGTGGGGAATCACGCTCAGCAAGTCTTATGTTACCCGAACAGATCTTAAAGGGGATCCGTGAAGGTCGTGAGCTTGGCGATGAAATGGCTTTCTTAACAAAAATTGACAATATTAAACAGCGTGGCGGTGCGATTGGTTATTTTACCGATGGCTTACTCAGTCGCACCTCTGTGTATCAACAAGCATTAGTTCTGGCATTAGTACCTGTCACTCACGATATTTATAAAGAACTCAATCAAAAAGAAGATTAATTATTAATCTGATGTGTTTTTTTTAGGTAGAAAAGAAAGCAAAAAGCCATTTAATTATTTGATTAAATGGCTTTTTATCTTTCTAGCTCACATTATTATAATGCAACTATTTTTTCGTCATTAGCTCTTTTTCAAGCCATAACTTCACTTCATGTGGTGCTGTTTTTAAGCTATTAGAGCCTCTAGTGATGGTGGCAATACCAACGCCTAACTCTTCTTTTAACTCACGCTGACTTAAATCCCCTCGCATTAACTCTTGCACAATGCGAACTCGTGTTGCCAAAGCACTACGTTCATCAGGTGTCATTAAAAGTTGTAAAATAGGAAAGTGCACATCTTGCTCAAATGCATGTTGTAATAACTCAACAAATCTTAGCCAGTGCTCATTCTCTTCAGGTGATAATGCAGGATCTTGCATCGTGAAAACCTCTTTTGCCACACTCATTAACTAGTACAAACTATATCATACTTTGCTAATGTACCAAGAGGCTCCCACGACAAATCGCCTTTTTATCCCTTAATAACGACTATTCCACTCATTTTCAGTCAAAACCGGCTGCTGTTCACCGGCAAAATAGCTATAGAAAACAGCAAAAGAGAGCACATTTTTGACATAGCCTCGTGTTTCAGCAAAAGGAATACTTTCAACAAACGCAATCGCATCTAGTTGGCCATTTGCATCAGATAACCAACGATCAACACGTGCAGGTCCTGCATTATACGCAGCACTTGCTAAAATACGATTTTGGTTAAAACGTTGATAAACAGAATCAAGGTAAGCCGTACCAATCTCAATATTTTTCACAGGATTGGTTAACTGTGCGCTACTTACATACCCCGTAATACCTGCTTGTTTTACCGTAAATTCTGCTGTTTTTGGCATTACCTGCATTAAACCTGTTGCACCCGCTGAAGAGCGTGCTTGTGGGTTCCACGCACTTTCTTGACGGGCTATCGCCATCGCATAATTACGGTCTATCGATTTATCTTTCGTGTATTGCTCAAACTCATTTTTCCAGGCAAGAGGAAAACGTTCTTCTAAGTGATCCCACATTTTTCCTGTAATGGTGGCTTGCACGGCTAAATCAGCCCATTTTTGTTCAAATGCATAACGTGCTAATTCAGACTGTATTTGTGCGGGTTGCGAAGCAACATAGTTTGCCCACTCTGAGCGCGCTAAGTTGTCCATTTGCCAATACATTAATTCACGAACACGTTGTACTTCTGGCTGATTAGAGATACTTGATGAAACACTTGGTGCCTTATCTATCACCATCACATAAGGCTTACCTAATTTGGTCGCGGCAACCATTGGGTAAAAACCACGATTTTGCGTCAGCGCTTCTAAAATAGCTTGAGCTTCGCTATTTTTACCTTGAGATTGCAATACCATTGCACGCCAATAACGCCACTCTTCCTTATTTTTACTTTCAGGAGAAAGTCTTTCTAACCACAATGCCAATTCAGCTGGTTGGTTTTGGCTTAATGCTAGGCGTACACGACGTTCACGCAGTGTATCTGATGCAGTATCTTGAATAACGCTATCACGCCATTTCACCTGCTCAGGTGTGGCATAAGGCATATATTGCCATGCCACAGTATCACGCATTAACTGGCGTTCACTCGCCGTCATTTTTTGGGCATGTGCAATATTATCCAGTTGCGCTCTAGCCGCATCTGCATCTTTTCTTGCCCAACGTGAAAATGCCGATTGTATGATAGAACGAGTGAAATCGGTTGGTGAAAGCGCGGTTGCATAGCGCCCAACTAAGTTTGGATAGTCTTGTAATTCAACCAAGGCATCGTTAATGGTTTGATAATTTTCTGGAAGGCGTCTTGCTAAATAAGCCGCCAGCCCTGTATTACCATTTTTAATCGCTAAATGAATTCTTTCTAATACTAATTCTGGTGTTAATTGATTCGCTTTTTGCCATTCATCAAAAAGAGGATCGCAACTTGATGGCATTGAAGTACCATTTAGCCATGCTTCTTTAGCCCCAATCCATGCTGTTTGAATATCACCTGTTGCCCATTTTGCATAATAGTAATTACATCTTGCTGCTTTAGGATTAGGTGGATTTGGACTAAAAGTCAGTAAATTTTGCCATTCTTGGCGCTTCGCTAATTCATTCACAAACAGCGATGGAAGCGCTCTTGCAGGAGGGAGTGTCGGGTATTTTTCAGCAAATTCAGAAACAACCGCCGGTGCCACAATATCAAGATTATCTGTGATTTGACAATATTCTAAATAGGGGTAAAGTGGGTAATCTTGCAATGTAGGCAGTAGTTTTTCGACTTCATCTGTTTTTTTTAGATCCCACGCTGCTTTAATTTCTTGATAACGAGCACGTTGTTCACTTAATGAGTCAGCATGTGCCCATGCAGAAAAGCACAATGCCCCTATTGCGAATGTTAACGACCACTTTTGCTTCACCACGTTATTTCTCCCACCTCAAATAAAACCACCAAAGAGTGAATACATTAGCTAATATGATAATCATTAACAATGTAAGTTCCCCTCTTTAACAGAAATTTTCTTCACTTTCAGAAGAAGCACGAAAGGTTGAGAAAAACCTCTCTTTTGACTAAGGTTTTCTTTTATAAATCGGGTATACTGGCGACTTTCATCATTTTCGGGTCTTTGGCAAATTACTGACATTGACTTTGCTATTGTTCATTTAGGTGCTCTAAAAACGCAGCTTAATTACAAAAAATTTGTTTTTATCGCGAAAAATGGCACCTCAGAGAAAATCTCTTTTATAATCAAAGGGTAATTATAGTGGCTCAATACGTTTATAGTATGTTGCGTGTCGGGAAAATTGTCCCACCAAAGCGACATATCCTTAAAAACATTTCACTCAGCTTCTTCCCGGGCGCGAAAATTGGTGTGCTTGGTCTAAATGGTGCCGGTAAATCAACATTACTACGCATCATGGCAGGTATTGATACTGATATCGAAGGTGAAGCACGTCCACAACCAGGCATTAAAATTGGTTACTTACCACAAGAACCAAAATTAAACCCTGAACATACCGTACGTGAAGCCGTTGAAGAAGCCGTTAGCGAACTGAAAAACGCATTAAACCGCCTTGATGAAGTTTATGCGGCTTATGCCGATCCTGATGCTGATTTCGATAAATTAGCAAAAGAACAAGGTCAGTTAGAAGCGATTATTCAATCTCATGATGGTCATAACCTTGAAAACCAATTAGAGCGTGCTGCAGAAGCGCTGCGTTTACCTGAGTGGGACGCTAAAATTGAGAAACTTTCAGGGGGTGAACGCCGCCGTGTCGCTATCTGTCGTCTTCTGTTAGAAAAACCAGATATGCTGTTATTAGATGAACCTACTAACCACTTAGACGCAGAATCTGTAGCGTGGTTAGAACGCTTCTTACACGATTATGAAGGTACTGTTGTGGCAATCACGCACGACCGTTACTTCCTAGATAACGTAGCGGGTTGGATCTTAGAACTTGACCGTGGTGAAGGTATTCCATGGGAAGGTAACTACTCTTCATGGTTAGAGCAAAAAGACGCACGTCTGGAACAAGAAGCCGCAACTGAAGCAGCTCGCCATAAATCAATCCAAAAAGAACTTGAGTGGATCCGCCAAAATCCTAAAGGCCGCCAAGCAAAAGGTAAGGCTCGTCTGGCTCGCTTTGAAGAACTTAATAGCGTTGATTATCAAAAACGTAATGAGACCAGTGAACTCTTTATTCCACCTGGACCGCGTTTAGGGGATAAAGTGTTAGAAATTAATAATCTAACAAAATCTTATGGTGATCGCGTTCTGATTGATGATTTAAGCTTCTCTATTCCTAAAGGGGCTATTGTTGGTATTATCGGCCCTAACGGTGCAGGTAAATCAACACTATTTCGGATGATCTCCGGCCAAGAACAACCCGATTCAGGTACTTTAGTGCTAGGTGATACTGTTAAGTTAGCCTCTGTTGATCAGTTCCGCGACAGCATGGATGACAGTAAAACCGTTTGGGAAGAAGTTTCCGGTGGCCAAGATATTATGCGTATTGGTAACTTTGAAATTCCAAGCCGTGCCTATGTGGGTCGCTTTAACTTTAAAGGCGTTGACCAAGGTAAACGTGTTGGCGAACTTTCTGGTGGTGAGCGTGGTCGTTTACACCTAGCTAAACTGCTACAAGTTGGCGGTAACATGTTACTGCTCGATGAACCAACCAACGACCTCGATGTTGAAACTTTACGTGCATTAGAAAATGCCCTGTTAGAGTTCCCAGGTTGTGCCATGGTTATTTCCCATGACCGTTGGTTCCTTGACCGTATTGCCACACATATCATCGATTACCAAGATGAAGGTAAAGTGGAATTCTTCGAAGGTAACTTTACCGAATATGAAGAATATAAAAAGCGTACATTAGGTAACGATGCTATTCAGCCTCGTCGCATGAAGTACAAACGTATGAGCAAATAATCGCATTTATTTACTCCATTCGATAACAAAAAAGCAGAGATTATTCTCTGCTTTTTTCTATTTTATTAGTTTAAAATTTAATAACTAATTGTAAAACAGTAATAATTAACTCTCTTGCCTATAATCAAAACCTAAAGGTACGGTAAACGAAATATTTCCATTGACCAAACGATAGCTTTCAGGTGCTGGAAATGGCGAAGCGCGTTTAATTGTATTTAAAGCCTCTTTATCAAGAATACGATTACCTGAGGATGTTTCCACTTTCGCATCCAATAACTCACCTTTTGCATTTAACATAATAGAAACTTGTGTCACGCCTGTTGCTTTAAAACGCAATGCTGTTCGTGGATAGCGTTTATAGGTATTAATATGGCTATGAACCAAACTTTCCCACCCTATTTGTCCACTCACAGAAGAGGAAGATAAACTATTAAATTGAGCACTACTGCTTGTATTAGAGCCAGAAGCTGGTGCACTCGTTATATCTGATGGAGCTTCTGAGACAGGAAGATCATCAGGTACTTTTACCGCAACAGGTTTTGGTTTAACCACTGGCTTTACTTTTGGCTTTTCAGGAAGGCGTTCATAAGTACCTTGTTCAACCACAGGCATTTTTGGCAGATCCAATACTTCTTTAATTGGCTCTGGTTCGGTTTCTGCTGGCTCAGGAACAGACATCACTTTTTCAGGCCCAACCGGAACGTCTTTTGTTTCTGTCTGAGCCAATTGATAGATACCAAGATCCATTGTCATTGCGGGTGGTAAAACACCATAACGTTCCTCTTTAGAAGTTATCCAGCCAATAGCAACAACAACTAGCGTTACATGAAATAAAATACTGGCAGTTAATCCACCAATAGAAAACGACCAACGGCGTGGGAAAGTCGCCGACATACTACTCATAATTCTTGCCTCTGATTTTCTTTCTGATGAATTATAGGCATAATACAAACACAAATGATATTGCTTATTATTAATAATACAATAAAAAATTAGCTTGATAATTATCATAACTTGTTCGCTTGAGAAGCAGTAAGAGCTTATTATTTCACTCTTTTTTAAACACCAGAGATTATGGCTAGCAATAAATCATTGGCACAAAAAATTAGTTGTGCCTATCAATCAACCTATGGACAACTTGTGCGTTTTTTCCACAAACGTACGGGTAATTACCATGATGCAGATGATTTGTCTCAAGATGTGTTTACACTATGGCTAAACAGAAAAGAACAAACACCTGTACAAGAACAGCGTGCTTTTCTGTTTAAAATAGCGAACCACGTTTTGATTGACCATTGGAGAAAAAATCAAAAGCAGAAAGATATCTACCAGGATGATTATGAATTAGATGATGCCGCTCAGAATTATACTACTGAGCTTGATCCGGGATACGTCCTTGAGCATCAACAACGTTTAGATCTACTTAGTGAAGCAATTGCCACGTTGCCCCCACGCCGCCGAGAAGCGTTTGTTCTTTATCGTTTTGATGGTTTATCACAAAGCGAAATTGCAGAGCAGATGGATATTTCAATCAGTATGGTGGAAAAACATATTGCAGCAGCCCTATTATATTGCAAAAGATATGTCGATGCAGGACAGGAGAAATGCACGAATGATGAGTAAGCCGGAAAAAAATATACCGGAAACTAAACCTCACACAGATGAGGGAGCAGATCTTCTTTTTTTAGAAACGGATGATGAATTACTCAGTGGATCACCTGATGAGCAAGCAGCTCTTTGGTTTACCCGACAACACAGTCAAAGGATAACCCCAAAACAACGCCAAGCGTTTAAAGTGTGGATAGAAAATGATGTAAACCGGCAAGCATATCAGGACATTGCAGGTATCTGGCGTCAATGCGATACATTACCACGACCAACAATAACCACGGTTGAAAAGAAAAAACACTCTCCTTGGCGCCCGATGATCCACACCACGGCTGCGCTTTGTTTACTCACCGTTTTATATCTCCCTTATAGTCATTTACCCGCATTACTGATGGATAATATGACGCTTGCAACCAGCAATTCACCAAAAGAAATGACCTTAGCTGATGGCTCTAAAGTCTATTTAGATAGAAATACACAGGTCAGAGTGGCTTACGTACAAAAAGAAAGACGATTATGGCTAGATAAAGGACAAGCCTATTTCAAAGTCAAATCAAATCCGTATCGTCCTTTTTATGTTCATGCTGATAGCCAATTAATTAAAGTTGTTGGCACTGAATTTGAAGTGAGTCACTATGATAACAATCAAGTTAACGTTGCTGTCCATGAAGGGATTGTCGAAGTAAAAGCCACACCCAAATCTTCTCCAGCCTATTTGTATGCAGGCTCTCAAGCCACCAGCACATTAGCCAGTGACAGTTTGGTTATCTCTTCGGTCAATATTGATTCCGTGGGAAGTTGGCGTTTTGGTCAACTGCATTTCTTTGAACGCCCATTGAATGAAGTAATAACCAAACTCAAACCTTATCTTGATATCAATGTTCACATTTCCTCCCCCGAAATTGCCAAAATGAAAATCTCAGGGATCGCTAACATTAATGATGCCGAAGAGTTTATTACCGCAATTCCACTTATATTGCCGGTTAATGTTGTTTTTACCGATAAAAATAATGCGTTAATTATCAATAAGTAAAAAGAAATATGAAAAATATTCTTTTTTACAGGTGAGGATAATTCTCATTTCACCCTCTTCCTTAGTAACAACAATTATTAAGTTAGTGAATGGGATTGGTGAAATGAAAATGAATAACAAAAAAGGGGCCCTTAAGAGGTCTCTGCTAGCATTGCTAATAAGTACCACTATTGCTGCACCTTGTGCTTATGCATCTACCATTTCTGTGGCTTTACCAGAACAGTCTTTGGCTGATTCATTGAGCGCTATTGCAAAACAGGGACAAGTCCAAATTTTATTTGATGCAAGTTCGGTCAAAAACCTACGTGCTCCAGCACTTTCGGGTCAATTTGAAACCCACATTGCATTACAAAAAGTCTTAATTGGGAGTGGGTTAGAAATTATTCCGCAAGGCAGTGGATTTGTTATTCGTCCTCTCGCCACGACTAACGCGATTGTTATTCCTGAAGTTAAAGTCACGGGTATTGGTAGCAGTTATCACCCAGCTACTGATGTGGTTTCAGCCCCACAATACATTACTTCAGAAGAGATAAAACAGCGTAATACGGGTGATGGTAACATCACTGATTTACTCAAAAGTAACCCTGCTGTTCAATTTTCCAATAATGACAGCACATCAATGAATCAGGGTGAAATTAAACCTTCACGAATTTCTATTCACGGCTCTAGTAGTTATCAAAACTCTTACAAACTTGATGGTGTCAGTTTTAACAATGACTTTGACCCAGCCAACTCAGGTAATGGTGAAACCAACACGCGTGTTAGTAGTGATGAACAAGGGATGTACCTTGATAGTCGCTTAATTGATAGTGTTACTGTTTACGATAACAATATTCCGGTGGAATTTGGTGGATTTACAGGCGGTACCGTTGATGTACAGAGTCGTCGTTGGTCTGGCGAAACCCATGCTAATGCCTATTACCGTACAACACGTTCAAGCTGGAACAATATTTTCACCGATCCAAAACTAAATTTTGATACCGCCAATAATGATGTCAGTAATCCAGCCCGATTCCAGAAAAAATACGATAAACAAAACTTTGGTGGTTGGTTTGAAACAGGATTAACTGAGCATACCGGTTTAATATTCTCTGCATCTCGCCGTGAATCAACCATTCCTATGATGATCAGTAGTGCTGGTGGCTTTATCCATACACCTGACTATCAATTAGAACAAGTTGAACAAACCGCAGGTTATCGCGACCAAACTCGTACCTCAGATAACTATTTTATTAAATACTCTTGGGATATTTCAGATACTCAATCTCTTGATTTATCAAGTAATATTGCGCGTTATAAAAGCTATCTATTCTCAGGTTCAGTCTATAACTCAGGCTATGATAATGAGCATAATGGTTTAAGTTTTACTGCACTTTATAAACATAAATTAGATCTTGGTACTTTAGAATTAACAACGGGTTATCAAAAATTAGAAGATAAACGAACGAATGATCAAAATTACTTTATTCGTTTAGATGATGCAATTACTGGTTGGTCAACACCAACAAGTTATAACAGTGGTGGTCAGGGTGATCTAAAGAGTAATCAAGAAACTGTAAGTACTAAAGCGATAATGCGTTTTAACTCTTATGACTTAGGTTCAACCATACACCAACCTACAACCGGTTTTGAAGTTGCAAGAACTAAAGGCTCTTATATCAGAGATAAAGATTTTTATAGTTACTTCTATACGGGAATGACTGATCCTGATACAAACGAGTGGAGTGGCGGACGTTCAAATACAACACGCTTCCAATCAGGGAGCCATAGTGCAACCTATACAAATTATGCAATCTATCTTGATGACAATATTCAATATAAACGCTTAACCCTGCGTCCTGGTATTCGTTTAGATAGAGATGATTTTGTTCAAAGAAACAATATTTCACCTCGTTTAAGTGGTACCTATGATATTTGGGGCACAGGCAATACCCTCTTGATTGGTGGTGTAAACCGTTACTACGGTCGCTCCATGTTAACGTATGCATTGTATGGGGCACAAAATGCAGGTTTGCAACACTGTTACTTTGATTGTGAATCCTCTGATGCCAGCTGGTATAACCGTACTGATTTTGACGGCCTAGATTCGTTAAAAACACCGTACAACGATGAATTTACTTTAGGTTTACAACAAGAAATCGCCTCAACCACTTGGCGTTTACAATACGTTCATCGTAACGGTCGTGATGAAGTGCGTAGTGATACAAAATATCCTGATAGCACCGATTACGAAAAAATGAATATTCGTGCATTTAATAACAATGGTCGTAGTTCACACGATTCCGTGACTTTATCGGTGAAAAATAGCCAGCCGTGGGAATTGGCGCAAGCAGATCATGTTTTCAATGCTTCAATCAGTTGGCAACAAAGCAAAACGAATACCCCTAAAGATTCAGGTTATGCCGATTTTAGTCCAAACACTCAAAACGTTAACCGAAACAAAGTGTTCTATGATGGAAAAATCATTGATGCCAAAGATCTACCCTCTGGTAATTTCAACTCGCCATTAAAAATCACAGCCGATCTCACTAGCGTTTGGGATGAATGGAATGTGACGTGGTTTAACCAATTGCAATGGAATAGCTGGCGCTCTCAAGCAGAAAAAACCAATAACGGTAACCCGATCAAAACAGATGATGCTGGTTATATTTACGCCTATAAAAAACAAAATTACAGCAGCCGCTTTACATGGAATACCAAACTAAGCTGGCAACCTGAGTTTGCTTATGGTGTGGGTATCTCTGTTGAAGTGAATAACGTTCTTAATACTCGAAACGTTGCTGATCACTTCACTTACAAAGACAAAGAATACAAATCGTATGAACCAGGTCGTCAGTTCTGGTTACAAGTCAGCTACGACTATTAATAAATTGACGAAGTTAATGTGAGCAACCAAGTCGATACACAATAAAAATATGACCAATAAGCAATGAAAACAATAAAACAATTTTTCTATTTAGTTTCACCTTTTTGGGGGCGGCGTGCCGCCCTTTACTGCTGGTTTCTATTGATTGTCTCTTTGACCTTAACCCTGTCATCCGTCTGGTTTAACGTCAAAATGAATGAATGGAATGGTAGTTTCTATAACGCATTACAACAACTTGATGGACAAGCACTCTACAAGCTTCTTCAACAATTTGTCATTATTATTGCAGGATTAATTACTGTCGTAGTCATGGGCGATTTCTTACGCCAAAAAATGGTTATTCGCTGGCGCGAAGGCATGACTGAACAAGTGCTTGATCGCTGGTTATCAAAAAACAGTAAACACTATATGTTAAGACTGACTTCTCAAGAGCCTGATAACCCAGATCAGCGTATTGCAGAAGATATTCGTTTACTGATCGAATCAACAATGCGTTTAACTGTCACATTCTTGCACTCGTTACTCACACTTATCTCTTTTGCCACCATTCTTTGGTCACTGTCTGGCGCTATCTCTTTCACATTAGGTGGTAGTGAGTGGACAATTCCCGGCTATATGTTCTGGGCTTGTATTATCTATACCATTATCGGGATAACCATTACGCAGTTTATTGGCTCACCATTGCGTAAAATTAATATGGATAAGCAACGCAAAGAAGCTGATTACCGTACAGCACTCATCACCCGTAAACAACATGGTGATGCGATTGCCGGTCAGCGTGGTGAAATAAGTGATCGTAATGAATTAATGGGGCGTTTTTTAGGTGTCATTCGTAACTGGAACAACCTTATTCGCTACGAAAGAAACCTGGCCTTCTTCACTGTCGGCTATCAACAAGCCACTGCGATGGCACCGATTATTTTTGCCTTACCTAAATTCCTTGCTGGCGAGTTAATGCTAGGGGGATTAATGCAATTAAGACAAGCCTTCTCTAGTGTTGCAGGTGCATTAAGTTGGTTTATCTTCTCATATAAAGAGATTGCTGCATGGCAAGCAACGGTGACCCGTCTTTATAATTTTGTGGTGCTTTTAGAGCACGATCATGAGCCAGAAGTCGCAGATTTAAATGATAAACTGATTAAATTGAAGGCTAATCTTTCTCTGTTTATGCAAGATGACAGCCTGTTAATCCAAGATATTAATTTCTCGGTAAAAGCAGGTGAGTTAACCGTTATTGAAGGTTGCTCTGGTTTAGGTAAATCAACACTGCTTAGAGCATTAAGTGGGCATTGGCCTTATTTCAAAGGGGAAATTCAACGCTCGCCAAATGTGTGTTGGATCCCACAACGTATGTACCTGCCTTTTGCACGTTTAGACAGCTTGCTCGCTTATCCTTGTCAGCCTAATCAATTCTCCGCTAAAGAGTATGAAGAAGCCCTTCATTTGGTGGGCTTAGACAAAATAAAAAATCAACTTTCACTGGAAACAGATTGGACAACACGTCTATCAGGCGGTGAGCAACAACGTCTTATTTTTGCCCGTTTATTACTCAATAAACCAGCACTTATTTTATTAGATGAAACCACCTCTGCACTTGATGAACAAAATGCATTGAACATGTTGCAGTTGCTAAAACAACATCTGCCAACCGCAGGTATTGCTTTAGTGAGCCACCAGCGTTTTACACATCTAATTGCAGATAATGTGATTTCACTCAAATCCCCTACCGTGTCCTCCTCTCAACCTGTTGGAGTTACCGAATATGTATCGTAAATTACTGATTGTTTCAGTCAGCCTTTCACTTTTAGGGTGTGCGGCAAGCACTCCTAATCAAAATGACAAAAGTACGTTATTACTGCGTCCTGATGTTCGCCATTTTACCCTAGATAATGGTTTAGACGTCTACTTACTGCAACGCCCACAACCCGGTGTTGAAATGCGTCTTTTGGTAAAAAGTGGCTCTGTTCAAGAAGATGAAAAACAGCTTGGTTTTTCACACTTTACTGAACATATGGCATTTAAAGGTACAACACATTTTCCAGGAACAACGGGCTTTAAACAACTTGAAAGCCTAGGCATGAAATTAGGTAGTCATGTCAATGCCGTAACAAGTTTAAATGCAACGACTTATAAACTGTCATTACCGAATGCAAACCCGATCCAAATTAAGACGGGGTTAAAAATCTTATCAGATTGGGCATTTGAAATGACATTTGACCCTATTGAGTTTGATAAAGAGCGCCCTGTTATTGTTGAAGAGTGGCGTTTACGCCAAGGTATTGGTTTTCGTATTAACCGCCAGTTAGAAGAATTGCGTTACTACGGTAGCCGTTATCTAGATCGTGATCCTATTGGCGATTTAGAAATTGTTAAACATGGCGATGTGAAAGATGCAAAACGCTATTACGATACTTGGTATCAACCAGAAAGAATGGCGTTAGTACTGGTCGGTAACTTCAATCAGGGCGATGCCATTGCCGATATTAAGCAACTGTTTAATGCGAAAAATAGCGAAAACAAAGGAATTGATGATCCTGCTTGGCACAATTTTATCGACCATAAAGATCTACTGGTTAAAACAATTTTCGACAAAGAACAAGGTTCACGTATTTTACAGTTCACCTTGCAACGGACTTTGCCAGCACCTTTAAATAGCCGCCAAGGTCAATATGAAGATTTAATGGATTCATTATGGCTATCAATTTTAAATCAACGTTTCTCCACTATCGTTGATAATGGATTAATTGCGTCTATTAGCGCCAATACTCAAGGTGCAATGTTAGATGCTCGTCGTTCACAACAATTGATGATTGCACATCCTAAAGGTAATGATTACCAAGGCGCATTAGATATCTTATTTACAGAAGTTCAACGCCTCGCCTCTGTACCCGTTACTCAAGAAGAATTAGATAATGCTCGCAACGCAATGCTAAAACGCCTAAGCCAACAAGCTGCGGGGGAAGAGCGTTATGAGCACGATTATTTAGCCAACCAAATCACCACAGCCATTGAATTGGAAATGCCAATTCAAACTAAAAAACAGGCACTCAATTTAAGCTATCAATTAATCAATAAAGTGACCCCTGAAACATTGTCAGCTTATTTTTCTCAATATCTAAAACAATCTTCGCCACGCGTTGCTGTGATTGGTCCGGATAATGATGCTAGTTTGTTTAATGCAACTAAAACAGCACAACGTTGGCAAGAAATTAGACAGTCAAATCCAGGCGCATTTACCCTAAAAACGCAAGCTGTTGTATTAGATATTAAACCTAAACTCACAGGTTCAATTGTTTCCACGCAATCACTCCCTATTGAAAAAACACAACAGTGGACACTGAGCAATAACGTAAAAGTGATTGTGAAGAATGACAGTTATCTCAAAGATAATATTCAAGTTTCACTGCGTATTCCGGGCGGTTCTTCACTTGAAACCAATCAAAGCTTAGGGATGGTGCAATGGGCGTTAAAACTACCTGAAGTCAGTGGATATGGAAATTATAATGCGCGTGAATTAGCATTATTTACCAAGCAACACCAAATTAGCTTGCGCCCTTATAGCGAACTGTTATTCCATGGTTTTCGTGGCGAAGCGCCAATTGATGAACTTGAAACCTTACTCACATTAATGCATCTAAAAGTGACTTCTCCACAGTTTAATGGCGAGAAGTTAGAGCAACAAAAGCAAGCAATGGCATTAGGTCTTTCAAAAACCCCCGTTGAACGCACATTCTTAGATAATATCAATAAAGAAAGTTATCAAAATGGTGAACGCCTTGTCGTTTCACCTCAAGGTACTTGGAAACAATTTACAGCCCAACAATTACAACAAACAAACCAAATGATCTTAGGACAACCTGCTGATATGACTTTAGTTATCAGTGGCCCTGTCAATCTAAATCAAGTTAAACCGCTTGTTGAACGTTGGATTGCGAGTTTGCCAATACGTTCAGAGCAACGCTTATTTTGGGCAGATCCTGCGATTAACCCTAAACTTACCTCGTTTAGCAAAACATATCCTATTGCAAGTAGTGATAAGAGCATGATTAGCATTCAATATGCAGCACCTGCTCAATGGTCACAACAACGCGTATTAGCGCTAAATTTACTCGATACCGTGATCAGTCAACGTTTAAGACTCAACCTACGTGAAAAAGCTGGTGGTATTTATTCACTTGGGTTCTCTGAAATGTTAACGAAAGTGCCGACAAGCTACTATACTGGTCGTTTAAACTTTACGGCATCACCTGAGCGCGCTGATGAATTAATTACTCTTGCTCGTAAAGTCGTGAATGAAGTAAAACAGTCAGGCATTACAGATAAAGAGTTACAAGAGGCTAAAAATATCTGGCTAACTGAAAATTCACAGGTAAATGACAGTGCAAGTTATTGGACAGAAGCTCTTGCACAAGTTGCAACTGATGACCAACAGTATCAGCGTTTACTCACTGATCCTGCCATGATAAAAACATTAACTGTTAACGATATAAATCAAGTGGCTCGCCAATGGTTAGGTGAGAATGAAAAGGTATTTAAATTAACCCCTGCTAACAAAAAATAAGTCTTATCTCGTTAAAAAGAGAACGCCCAGTTTAAATAACCAACTGGGCGTTTATTCATCAATTTCAATCAAGCTACAGCTATTATATTCAAATTTATTGACTATCAGATTTGTTAATCTTTTTTAACTGCAAAACGACCACTACCTAAAAACATCACCGCAATCGCGGCAAAGAGATAAAAGCCTGCACTTTCAGGAGCCCATCCCCCTGTTTTAGGGTTTAATGCAAATAGATCACCAGAATGAACCATCAAAATAGCAACAAACATCGTACCAGCTAAAACAAATGCTGAAACACGAGTAAATAAGCCAATGATCAGTAAGATAGGTGCAACGACTTCCCCAATCACCGTACCGTAGGCAATAAAGGCGGGTAGATTAAAATTAGCTAACATCCCCTGAATACCTGCTAACCCACCCGGTTCCATTTTATGAAGCCCATGTAATAACATTAAAACTCCAAGAGAAACACGTAATACCAATTTACCTAAGTCAGAACAGTCAACAAGTTGATTAAATTTATTAATCATAACGTCTCCAAATTCAAAATAGTGATGTGTGTTTTTAATACGTATTTGTAGGTACACTATATTATATGATGAAATATTATGAATGAGTGTGATTTTTATTATCACTATTTGTTCTCATTAAGTAATCACTTAGATTATTATTGCTTTATCGCCCTCTACTCACCTTTTCCATGATTAAGATCACAACTTGTTAACATAATAAACTCTTAATCACTCACTTCTCGTTATGCTAATAGATATCTCATCTGACCAGTCTGAAAAGGGTATCTGATGGCACATTATTCTCATCTATTTTCGCCTCTTGATTTAGGGTTTACTGTACTTAAAAACCGCATTCTTATGGGCTCTATGCATACTGGACTCGAAGAAAATCCGAATGATGCCCCAAAACTTGCACAGTTTTATGCCCAACGCGCAGCTGCTGGTGTTGCATTAATAGTGACTGGAGGGATCTCTCCTAATAAACAAGGCGTGTTATTACCACACGCTGCAACATTAATGTCTGAAAACCAACTAGCGACTCATCAGCTTGTTACTGATGCCGTTCATCAGCAAGGAGGCAAAATTGCTTTACAGATCTTGCATACAGGTCGTTATAGTTACCAACCTAACTTAGTTGCCCCTTCGGCTATTCAATCGCCAATAACCCCTTTTATGCCAACAGAAATGAGTCATGAACAAATTGAACAAACTATTAATGACTACATTCGCTGTGCTCAATTAGCCCAAAAGGCGGGCTATGATGGTGTTGAAATAATGGGCTCTGAAGGCTATTTAATTAATCAGTTTTTAGTCAGCCACACCAATCAGCGAGACGATCAATGGGGTGGAAATATTGAAAATCGTTGTCGCTTCGCTTTACGCATTCTTGAAGGCATAAAAAAAGCTGTTGGTGATCACTTTATTATTATTTATCGTCTTTCTATGTTGGATTTAATTAAAAATGGGTCAGATGCATCAGAGGTACTTTATCTTGCCAAAGCTGTTGAAAAAGCCGGCGCCACAATGATCAATACAGGGATCGGTTGGCATGAGGCGCGAATTCCAACAATAGCGACCATGGTACCGAGAGGCCAATTTGCGAATGTAACGCGTGAATTAATGGGTAAAGTGAATATTCCGCTGATTACATCCAACCGAATTAACACACCACAAACCGCAGAAGCTATTTTAGCAGAAGGTTGTGCCGATATGGTTTCAATGGCTCGCCCTTTTCTTGCTGATCCTGAGTTTGTACTTAAAGCACAACAGGAGCGCGAAGATGAAATCAATACTTGCATTGCTTGCAATCAAGCGTGCCTTGATGAAATATTTTCAGGGCAAACAGCATCTTGTCTTGTTAACCCTTTTGCGTGTCGAGAAACCGAACTTCTGGTTACTCCAACTCAACAACCCAAAAAGTTAGCTGTTGTTGGCGCAGGGCCTGCGGGATTATCTTTTGCTATAACAGCGGCTAAACGTGGTCACCATGTAACACTGTTTGAAAAAGAAGACGTTATTGGTGGGCAGTTGAATATTGCTAGCCAAATTCCCGGAAAAGAAGAATTTAAGGAAACCTTACGCTACTTTAAACGACAGCTACAACTCACTGGTGTGATTGTTAAAAATAATACCGAAGCGACTCCTCATCATCTTGAGCACTTTGACGAAGTTATTTTAGCCAGTGGTGTTACGCCCCACAGCCCTGACATTGAAGGACAAGATAATGAGATAGTTAAAACTTACCTTGATGTTTTAAAACACCATCAACCAGTGGGTAAAAATGTAGTGATCATTGGTAGCGGAGGTATTGGCTTTGATACGGGCCTCTATCTTACTCAAAAAGGGCAATGCAGTAGCCTAAGTCCTTGTGCTTTTAACAAAGAATGGGGCATTGATCCAACGCTTTCATATCGTGGTGGTATAAAACCAGAAAATCACTTAAAAGATGATAATAAACAGATTGTTATGACTCAGCGTAAAGCCGGAAAGATAGGGTTGAATTTAGGTAAAACAACGGGTTGGATACATCGGCTAACATTAGAGAAAAAAGGCGTTAAATTCTTAACACATTGTCATTATCAAAAAATCACACCAGAAGGTCTTGTGATTGAACAAGATGGAAAACAACAGCTTCTTATGGCTGATAATATTATATTGTGTACGGGGCAACGCGCTTATCACCCTCTATTCGCACCTTTAGAAAAAGAAAACAAAATTGTTCATCTTATTGGCGGAGCAAAAGATGCACGCGCATTAGATGCAAAACGCGCTATTAGGCAAGGTACAGAATTAGCTCTCAATATTTAATCCTTTCCAGTGCTTGAGCAAAAAGAAACCCCACATAAATGTGGGGTTCTATTTTTTATTATTGATTATTATTTTTACAGCTCTTCCTGTCTTACTACTTACCCTTTTTACCCATTATTTTTTTCAGTTAATGGATTATCTGAAATACGATTATCTTCAGCAATACAGACTGTTGCAGTAAAGAGAACATCCGTTGCTGAATTCAATGCTGTTTCTGCTGAATCTTGTAACACACCAATCATTACCCCCACTGCAACCACTTGCATAGCGATATCATTGCTAATACCAAACATGCCGCAAGCCAGTGGAATTAACAGTAAAGAGCCGCCCGCAACACCCGATGCACCACAAGCACAAATCGCAGCAACAAGGCTTAATAACAATGCGGTTGGCACATCAACAGGCATACCCAATGTATTTACTGCGGCTAATGTCAAAATAGTGATAGTAATTGCCGCGCCACCCATATTGATGGTCGCACCTAATGGAATTGAAACAGAATAAGTATCTTCGTTTAAATTCATACGGCGACACATTGCCATATTCACAGGAATATTTGCCGCAGAGCTGCGTGTAAAGAAAGCCGTTACACCGCTTTCACGCAGACATGCCCATACTAATGGATATGGGTTACTACGAATTTTCCAAAATACAATTATTGGATTCACAACTAAAGCGACAAACAGCATACAACCAATCAGAACAGCAAGGACATGCAAGTAACCTGCTAAAGCTTCAAAGCCTGTCGTTGCGATAGTTGATGACACTAAACCAAAAATACCGATAGGTGCTAAACGAATAACAACACGGACTAAGTTTGTCACTGCATCCGCTAAATCTTGCGTTAAGGCTTTAGTGGTATCACTTGCGTGGCGTAATGCCAGACCTAAACCGATAGACCACGCTAAAATGCCCATATAGTTACCATTGATAAGCGCATCAACAGGGTTTGCGACCACATTAATTAATACGCCTTTAAGCACTTCAGCAATATTCTCAGGTGGTGACAATTGTGATTCACTAACAACTAACGTTAAAACTGATGGGAACACAAAACTAGCAACAACTGCGGTTAATGCAGCAAAGAATGTTGCTAACAGATATAAAACTAATACGGGGCGAATATTCGATTTTTGCCCTTGACGATGATTAGCTATCGAAGCCATAACGAGTACCCATACTAAGATAGGCGCTACAGCTTTCAGTGCGCTAATAAACAGAGTACCTAATAAACTCATCATCTTGGCAACTTCTGGTGCTAACCAAGCCAGTAAGATCCCTGCAACTAAACCAACGAGTATTTGTTTAACGAGACTTCCCTTAAAGAACAGGCTGAAGACTCTGGATTGTTGTTTATCCATAGCTATTCCATTACTTAAAATAATATTTAAAAAAGGCATTTTTGAGTGTTTGCAATGCCAGTATAAGGAATTGAATCGCGCTGAAAAGCTGATTATGCAAAATATACAGCATTAACCGTTATTGTTAACAAATAAATAACATATCTGTGATCATAATAGGATTTTGTTCTTTTTAGTATACCGATCGGAAATGAAAGAAATTATTATTATCAGTAAGTTATACCTAATCATCTTACTTGTTTTTTATTTTATTTCTCTGTTTTTTGATTTTCTTAATCAACCATCCCTCTTTTTTATTAACATTATCACTAACAATTATCTACCGTGCTCATCTTTGAATTGAATAAATAATAAACAAGAAAGTCAAACAAGATAACGTTTTATTTCTCTCAATTAATATTAAAAATTTATCTTTTATGATCGCTATAAAATAGAAAACACCCCATTGTATTATCCATCCTCTTGAGTTTTTCTTTTTAAAAACGCCCTATTCTGAACTCAAAAAGAGATTTAATGTCTATTTTTCGAGATCCAATATCCATGTGTAAGTAATATCGTTATTGAGTTAAAAAATTTTCTGTCTAGTTTTTCCTGATTTTGTTAGAGTGTTGCTGTTTTAAACAATGAAAAATAGACCCTATGAAGTAGAAAATGGGTAAGTAGATTACAACACCTATTGATTTTATATTTACCCCCAAATGACTCAGTTTTAGGAAGCCTTTTATATGGAAATCGTAAGAGAGCTATTCTTGGCGCTATGGCACCAAGATTACGAAACCTTAGCTAATCCTTCATTAATATGGATTATCTACATTTTATTATTCACCATACTATTCCTAGAAAACGGAGTATTGCCTGCAGCTTTCTTGCCTGGAGATAGTTTGCTAATTTTAGTGGGCGTGTTAATTGCTAAAGGTACAATGGATTTTCCATTGACCTTACTCATTTTGACGGCAGGAGCGAGCCTAGGGTGTTGGTTGGGCTATCTTCAAGGTCGATGGCTTGGAAATACTAAATTAGTACGCAGTTGGCTATCACATCTACCAGAACATTACCACCAGCGTGCACATGGACTTTTTCATCGTCATGGCTTAGCCGCATTACTTATTGGTCGCTTTTTAGCGTTCGTTAGGACATTGTTGCCAACAATTGCAGGCCTTGCTGGATTGAACAATACTCGCTTTCAAATTTTCAACTGGTTAAGTGGACTTTTATGGGTCGGCATACTGACCACATTGGGTTATATGTTAGGTAATAGCCCACTATTTCGTCAGTATGAACATCATTTAATGAATATCCTTATGCTATTACCTGTTTGCCTATTAGTAATAGGATTAATTGGTAGCATCTGGGTTGTCATCAAAAAGAAAAAAGTGAAAGCATAAGATCTATCAAATAATATAAAGATTTTCCTACTGACATAAAAAACAGTAAGAAAAATGACAAAGGCCTACTTCATTTATTTGAACAGGCCTTTACTTCATTTTGCTATATACTCGCCTTAACATCGTCTCATCCCTTTAACTGTGGATATCCATTAAGATTTATCTCTTTTTTTTACCAATAAGTCGTTATTTAATTTCATTAAGCGGTAAAATTGGTCTATTGTTATAAGTATCACATCGATATCTATTAAAGGAGTTACTTATGTCTCATCAACATTCGAATGAAGATCTGCGCAGTGAATTGAAATCTCTTGCTGATACTCTAGAAGAAGTACTGAACTCCTCTGCAGATAAATCCAAAGAAGAGCTCCAAAGTCTACGAGCCAAAGCAGAATCGGCAATAAAAGGTTCTCGTGCAAAACTCAGTGATGCTGGTAGAGAGATTGTCGATAACACCAAAGAAATCGCCGGAAAAGCAGATAACTATGTTCGTGAAAATCCATGGACAGGTATCGGTATTGGTGCGGCTGTTGGTGTTGTTCTTGGTGTTTTACTAGCAAAACGCTAATTTATAATGAGTGATACACAAAGACCACAGGGCCCCGCATCCGGGGTTCTGAATTCTCTCAGTAAGATTGGCGCTATCATGATAGGCATGGTTGAAACTCGCCTACGATTAATCGCCATAGAACTGGAAGAAGAAAAAACCACTCTGATCCAGCTTATTTTAATGGCTGGTGTTACTTTGTTGCTCACCGCCTTTGGCTTAATGAGCCTACTTATTCTGATTTTTTGGATTATTCCACCTGAATATCGAGTCTATGCTTTAGCCATCACAACGGCGACTTTACTTCTCTGTGCGCTCATTGGCGGCATCATGACATTAAGAAAAGCGCGAAATTCTACCTTGTTAGGCGATACTCGCCAGCAATTAGAATTAGATAAACGCCTTTTGGAGCAATATCATGATGAACAGACAAAATAAACAGGCGATCCTCGCAAGACGTAAAAAGCTGTTGTTGAATAAAATTCAGCAACAGCGCTCTGACTTAGGACAAAGCACACAAACTTGGCTTGATGTAACAGAGCCTTATGATAAAGCATGGCGAATTTTAGTTTCCTTAAAACCGGCGCTTTTAGTGGGAGCTAGTTTTATTTCTCTTTACAGCATTAAGCATCCTAAAAAAATCATACGATTAGGGCAACGCGCGATCGGTGCAATTGGCTTAATTCGTACGATCCAAAAGTCCTTCAAAAAAACCTCTGATTAATCTTCAATTTTTTTGTCTAAGAATGTTAATTCTTCTTAATATCCTCTCCGCTCAATTCACATTATTGTATATCTCACACCGTAGCCGTGGTTATTAATTCTAAAAATAGAAAATTAACCAACGAAAATACAAATATAAACAGATATACATTGCAGATAATAGAGTTTGATTAGGAATAAACATCATGAAAAAATTTGAAGACATTGCGTTATTGATTGCCCGTATTTTAATGCCGATTTTATTTATCAGCGCAGGCTACGGAAAAATTGGTGGTTACGAAGGTACACAACAATATATGCAAGCAATGGGCGTTCCCGGTTTCTTATTACCACTGACTATTCTATTAGAGTTAGGTGGTGGATTAGCCATCTTATTTGGTTTCTTAACTCGCACCACAGCAATTTTTACCGCGGTCTTTACTCTCTTAACCGCATTATTGTTCCACAGTAATTTTGCTGAAGGCATGAACCAATTAATGTTTATGAAAAATATGACCATTGCCGGCGGATATTTATTACTCGTTATCACAGGCCCAGGTAAATGGAGCTTAGATCGTATTCTCAATAAAAACTGGTAATAAAAAGTTTAGAAATAAAAAAGATCCCTTAGGGGATCTTAAACTCAATAAGGAACCCTATGTTTTAAGCATAGGGTTCTTTTTTAACGATATTAGTATAATTTTTCATTAACTTCTTTTCTGTTATCCCCACAATTACTCTGTGAGCGATTATCTCTAAACATAAAAATTATCTAATAACAAAACTATTTTTTATCATTCGCAAAGAGTTTAGGTATTTCACGTAGACACCACGATTTAGCTTCGCCCATGCTGTCTCTACGCCATGCCATAATAATATTATTTTCATGATGATATTCAGGGCCAACAACACGTAAGCGCCCTTCTTTGATGTCATCTTCAATTAAATCAATCGGCATTGTCGCGACACCTAAACCTGCAATTAATGCTCGGCGTTTATCTTCAATCGAACTGACCGTTAAACGGCGCTGTTTATCTAACAACAATACTGTCAATACAGGGCGTTCTCTTGCTGTATCTGCAATCGCAATGCCTCGATATTTCAAGCGAGTTTCTTCGGCTAATGGCTCAGGTTCGTTATGGATGGGATGATCTGGGCTGGCAACGTAAACGCTAGTGGTATTGTATAAAGGGCGGAAATTAATTTCTGATGAAGTACGAAAATGCATATCGGGCGAAATCACAATATCACATTTACCACTTTCTAAGCTTTCCCAAGCGCCCGCTAATACTTCAGTAACTAAGGAAAGTTGCGTATTTGATTTTTCAGCCAGTTTATCAACCAAAGGAAAGAGTCTAGATGCTGGAGTAAGCGCTTCACAAACAATAGTGATATGAGGCTCCCAACCCCTTGCTAAGGCTTCAGCGTCTGAGGTTAATTTGTCAGCAGCCTCAAGTAATATACGCCCTCTATCAAGTAGCATTCTACCGACATTAGTAAATTTTGTTCTATGGCCAGAACGGTCGAAAAGAACAACATCTAAATCTTCTTCTAATTTTTGCATGGTATAACTGAGCGCCGATGGAACTCGATTTAGTTCATCAGCAGCCGCTGCAAAACTCCCTCTACGATCAATGGCATCCATCACTCGTAAAGATTCCAACGTAATGGCTTTGTCTTTACTCATTATACTTATCTCTATCAAATAATTTGATTATAGGCACCAGATTAACTTGCTAACAATAGACAGTCCATACCTCTATGATAAATATATTGATAACCTACTCGAAAAATACCGCTATGATAAAATACAGAACAGCACAACAGTGTGGTAAAGCGGATTATGGTTGGCTACAAGCTCGCTACACATTTTCCTTTGGCCACTACTTTGACCCTCATTTTTTAGACTATGGCACGCTAAGAGTTCTCAACCAAGAGGTGCTTGCACCAAATTCTGAGTTTAAAGCAAAGACTTACCCTCATGTTGATGTCGTTAATCTTATTCTTCAAGGGGAAGCAACATACCTTGATAATATGGGACGTACTGTGACGGCAAAAGAAAATGAGTGCTTACTTATTTCACCGCATAATACTGATACATATATAGAGAAAAACAGTAGTCCTGATACGCCATTAACCCGTATTCAGTTGTGGTTAAATGCTTGTCCACAACAAGAAAGTTTAGCCTCACAAAAATTGGTATTAGATGAAAAATTAAAATATCAATTATTAGCTTCACCAACCGGTGATGATGGCTCGTTAATGTTAAGGCAAACCATTTGGCTTTATCATATTCATTTGCAAACAGGCGATGAAATCACACTGCCAATAAAAGGACAGAAAGGCTTTTTACAATCCATAAAAGGTGGTACCTATTTGCAAACGTCAACACAAGAGAATGGGCAAATCCAGTGTGGCGATGGAGCTTTTATTCAAGATAGCCACAGCATCACGTTAAAAAGCTCGGCTGAATTTCGTGGCTTGTTTATTGATATTATTTCGTGATAGTTGATTTAGATTGGCTTAAAAACAGAAAACCCTCGAAACACAATGTGAATCGAGGGTTTTTTATGAGGTGAGTTGACCGTTAAGCCGGGTTCTGTCGTGGACAACCATTCATCTAGGCCAGAACTTGCGCGCTGGCTCAAGCAACCTACCCGGGTTCAATGCGGGCCGCACCATAAGAACCCCTATTTGGTCTTGCTCCGGGTGGAGTTTACCATGCCACAAACTGTTACCAGTTGCGCGGTGCGCTCTTACCGCACCCTTTCACCCTTACCTGATCCTGTAAACAGGCCATCGGCGGTTTACTCTCTGCTGCACTTGTCGTAGGCTCGCGCCTCCCAGACGTTATCTGGCACCCTGCCCTGTGGAGCCCGGACTTTCCTCCCCTCTATCCGTCTCCCCCGAAGGGACAACGATAAAGCAGCGGTTGTCTAGTCAACTCAGGGTGCGGATTATAGGGATTTTGGGAGAAAATGTATAGCGAAAGAAGCTAAAAAATCACTTTACTCGTCTTGAGCTTCACCATTTTGCTCAATGACATGTTTATAGAGTGCATTTTTCTTCACACCATAAATCTCAGCAGTGACTGCCGCCGCTTTTTTCAGTGGTAGCTCTTTTTGTAAAATCGCGAGTGTTCGTAACACTTCTGGTGAAAAATTATCATCAACCGGTTTTTCATACCCTTCAACAATTAATACCATTTCACCTTTACGGCGGTTTTCATCTTCAAGCACCCATTTCAGTAATTCCCCTACAGGCATACCTTGAATAGTTTCCCACGTTTTTGTGAGTTCTCTCGCTAATACTACATAGCGATCTTCACCCCAAACTGTCACCATATCAGCTAAACTATCTAGCAATCGATGTGTTGATTCATAAAAAATCAATGTGCGAGGTTCTTCTAACAATTCACGTAGGCAATCTTGGCGGCTTTTTGTTTTGGCTGGTAAAAAACCTTCATAACAAAAACGATCAGAAGGAAGCCCTGCGGCAGAAAGTGCCGTAATAGCAGCACAAGCGCCAGGCAGTGGCACTACATCTATGCCATTTTTACGGCATTGATTGACTAAATGATAACCAGGATCGTTAATTAATGGTGTACCTGCATCAGAGACTAATGCGATACTTAGCCCCTGTTGTAATTTGCTAATTAATTGATCTGCTTTTTGCTGTTCATTATGATCATGTAACGCATACAAACGTGCGTTAATGGCAAAGTGCTGTAATAGAAGCCCTGTATGACGGGTATCTTCTGCAGCAATTAAATCGACATGAGACAGCACATCAAGTGCCCGCTGGGTGATATCGCCCAGATTACCAATAGGTGTGGGTACTATGTACAGTGTGGATGTCGTTACCGCTGCTCGATTAGGTTGATTCATTGTTTATTCCGAATGACCGATTTAAAATTGAGCATAATTATAAAACATCACTGGGTACAGTATGCTTTCCTCAATTTTTGTGCGTTTTAAAACAGGTTTATCCTATACTGCGATACTCTCTGCGCTGATTATGTCAGGTTGTACCCTGACGGGGCAACAAGAACAACCTCTCACTCCAGCTGCAAAAGCAGAAATGGAGATGAAACAATATCAAAAAGTAATTGATGATGCTCAAGGGCTAGCATCTTTAGATGTTATTAGAGCCTATATTGGGTTAGAAACATTAATTACTGATCCTCAACTGCGTCAAAAAAATATTGATGATACATGGCTCACACTAACCAAACTCACACCAGAGCAACGCCGTAGTGTGGTTATCAAAGCAGATGAAAATACGCTGCAAGGTTGGTTAGATTTACTCAATACCTATGAATACAACAAAGATGATGCTGATAAATTATCAACAGCAGTCAGAGAATGGCAGACTCGCTATCCTCGTAATCCAGCTGCATTAACACTTCCAGCTTCATTATTACGTCTTTCACAACCTTCTGTAAGTACGAATAGCCAAATCGCATTATTATTACCTTTAACAGGGCAAGCGAAAGTCTTTGGTGAAGCCATTCGTCAAGGCTTCCTTGATGCGCAAAGTGGCTTACCACAACCACAAGCGATGCCTGAATCTCAAACACCTAAAAACGATGATAGCCTAGCTTCAATTTTAGAAGAATTAGGCATTAGCAATACTGAAACTTCTGCAACAAATTCAGATACAACGAAAGAATCCACTGACAATAGTGAAACCAATCAAGTAAAAGAAGAAAAAGGAACGGATACTTTTTCAAGTAATATGAGCGTTCAGCTTGACCCTATTGCTCAAAACTCTCGCCAAGTGATTGTTTATGATACCAATAGTCAGCCTATTGATGTGTTACTGAAAAAAGCACAACAAGATGGTGCCAACTTAATTGTCGGTCCACTACTAAAACCTGAAGTCATGAAAACCATTGAGCTTCAAAGTGGCTTACCCGTATTAGCATTAAATGAGTTAGATACGATCCCTTCTGCAACTACTGTCTGTTTCTTCTCTCTTTCGCCAGAAGATGAAACTCGTAATGCGGCACAGCATTTGCGTCAGCAACAAAAAGCAAATCCATTAATTATTGTTCCAGATAATAAATTTGGTCAAAGAATGGCACAAACTTTTGCTGATGAATGGCAACGTACAGGTGGCGGTACTGTTTTACAACAAACCTTTAGTTCTGTTGAAAGCTTAAAAGCATCGATTAATCGCGGTGTCGGTATTCGCATGACAGGCACACCGGTTTTACCAACTGCTAATGCACCTTTACCATTAGAGACTCAATCTATTCCATCTGCGGGTGGTGCGATTGATTCGGTTTACATCATTGCGACTAGCGATGAATTAACCTTAATTAAGCCAATGATTGATATGGCGATCAGTACCCAAAAGCGTCCACCCATTTATGTTAGCTCACGCAGTAACCAAGGTGGAACTGGTCCTGATTTCCGTATGGAGATGGATGGCATTCAATTTAGTGATATTCCATTGATGACTGGCGCTAATTTGCCGTTAATGCAAAAAGCATCCAGTAAATTTGCGAACGATTACTCATTAATGCGTCTTTACGCGATGGGAATTGATGCATGGTCATTAGCAAACAATTACAATGATCTAACAAAAGGCACATTACATTTTAATGGTATTTCAGGTTCATTACATGTTGAAAACAACTGTACTGTTTATAGACAACTTCCTTGGATGCAATTTAAACAAGGTAAGATTGAACCTGTTACACAGTAATAAAAGTATTTAATTATCATTAAAATAAACCGCCATAAAGGCGGTTTATTTTATGAGTAAGAGAAAGAAGGAAATCATGGATGATTTTTTCTAAAAGTCCTTATTTTTTAGGACTATACTATGAGCAAAAAGCGCTAAAATATTTACGCCAACAAGGATTAATATTAATTGCGCGTAATGTCCGATATCCCTGTGGCGAAATTGATCTTATTATGCAAGAAAACAAGACATGGGTATTTGTTGAGGTTCGCTTTAGATATAACACCTCATTTGGTGATGCAATAAGCTCTATTACTACCTCAAAACGGCGTCGTTTATGGCGGACAGCAACGTGTTGGTTAGCACAACGCCAAGAAAGTATCGAGACTTCAGACTGTCGATTTGATGTTTGTGCATTTAATCAACGCCAGTTAATATGGTTAAAAAACATTCTCGATTATACGGAATTTATTCGTTAAATTAGATTATATAGGTCTTAACGTGCTTGATAGAATCAAAGTCTGCTTTACAGAGAGTATCCAAACTCAAATTGCAGCAGCAGAAGCATTACCAGATGCCATTTCCAGAGCCGCCATGATGATGGTTCAATCGTTATTAAACGGCCATAAAATATTAAGCTGTGGAAACGGTAGCTCAGCAGCAACAGCACAGCGATTTGCCGCAAGCATGATCCATCGTTTTGAAACAGAGCGCCCTAGCTTGCCCGCATTATCGTTAAACACAGATAGCGTTGTGATGACTGCAATTATGGGGAATCAGCAACACGATGAAATCTACGCTAAACAAGTGCGCGCATTAGGACAAGCTGGAGATGTACTGCTTGCTATTTCGACACACGGTAACAGTCGAAGCATTATTAAAGCCGTTGAAGCCGCTGTTACACGAGATATGACCATTGTTGCATTAACAGGTTATGATGGCGGAGAGCTTGCCGGATTATTAGGCCCTCAAGACGTTGAAATTCGTATTCCATCTCAACGTACCGTCAGAATACAGGAAGTTCAGATGCTAACAGTCAATTGTCTCTGCGATTTAATTGATAATACATTATTCCCACATCAGGATGACTAAGGAGTTACTATGAAATTGCTTCCTATCACTGCAGTGCTGTGTTCTGCACTTTTACTGCAAGGTTGTATCGGCGCAGCTGTTGTCGGCACTGCCGCAGTTGCGGGTAAAACTGCAACCGATCCTCGCTCATTAGGGCAACAAGTTGACGATGGTACCTTGGAAGCACGTGTTTCTGGTGCTCTAAACAAAAACGAACAGATCAAGAAAAGCAATTCACGTATTGTGGCTACCGCTTATCAAGGCAATATTCTGTTAACAGGTCAAAGCCCTGATATGTCTGTTGCCAATACGGCTAAACAAGTCGCAAGTAAGGTTGAAGGGGTGAATAACGTCTATAACGAAGTTCGCCAAGGCGAGCCTGTGACATTAGGCACTGCGTCTTCAGACACATGGTTAACAACCAAAGTTCGCTCTCAAATTTTAGGCAGTGATTCAGTCAAATCATCGTCAGTAAAAGTGATCACTGAAAATGGTGAAGTGTTCTTATTTGGTATTTTAACTCGCCAAGAAGGAGCGGCTGTTGCGAAAATAGCCAGTGAAACCAAAGGGGTTGTTAAAGTTACCACCGCATTTACTTACCTTAACTGATCACATTACTAATCTCGTTTTTGTATTATTCTGACAGTATCGGTCTTTGTGAATAATGACCGACACTGTCAGTTTCTTTCTCGACTAAAACTCGCCTTTACTCAACAAGCTGTTAGCGTCTTAACATCCCTTTATCGATGATAAAATCGATAATAGTTTCCAAGCCTACTTTTTCTTTTAAGTTGGTGAAAACATAAGGTTTCACAGGACGCATTCTAGCAGTATCAGCTTCCATCACTTCTAATGAGGCGCCAACATAAGGTGCTAAATCGATCTTGTTGATCACCAGCAGATCAGAATGAGTAATACCAGGGCCTCCTTTACGTGGAATTTTTTCCCCTTCGGCCACATCAATCACGTAAATGGTTAAATCAGCAAGCTCTGGACTAAATGTCGCACTTAAGTTATCACCGCCACTTTCCACAAAAACGATATCAAGATTTTTGTGGCGCATTGCTAACTCTTCAACCGCAGCAAGGTTCATTGAGGCATCTTCACGGATAGCAGTATGAGGACAACCTCCTGTTTCGACACCAATAATACGGTCGGCATCTAATGCTTCAGCACGCGTTAAGATCTTGGCATCTTCTTGGGTATAAATATCGTTAGTTACAACCGCGATTTCATAAGTGTCGCGCATTGCTTTACAAAGAACTTCTAACAGTGCTGTTTTTCCTGATCCAACAGGGCCACCAACACCAATACGTAGTGGTTGATTATATTCTTGCATATAGATTTCTCATGAACGAAAAAGTCGAGTGTATTGTGTTTCATGACGACTACTGGCAATGATTTGCGCGGGTGTAAAGCTCCCAATATCTTCAGTGGGCCAATATGCAGACTGCTCAACAATCTCAGGGATCTGTTCTGTTAATGTAAACAGTATTTTCTGCCCCGCACTTTGCCCTAATGGGATCAATTTCACGCCTGACATCACCGTGTTTTCAAGCCACCCCCAAGCGTAAGCACAACATAACTTTTCAACGGAAATATTCCATTTCACAGCCGCTAACGCAAATGCCATCAGTTGTGTCTGTTTTACACAGGCTTGTAAGGTTTCATCTAACTCAATATCTAATTGAGGAAGTAAACGAGCGAAAGCAATACCGCGTTGGCGCTCTTCTTGCCGTAATTCTTTAGTTTCACGACTTGCGATAATAAAATCACACCAATACTTCACTTCACTCATTTTGGCTTGTGCTAAATTTTCTTGTAATCGCCGTAAGATAGGGAGCTCTAACGTCGCTAAAGTACCTGTCATTTGAGTACTTAACCAAGCCGTTAACGTTTGAGGACAACAAACCCAACCTTTTTCAATTGCCCATTCTAACCCTTGAGAATAAGTAAACGATCCCACCGGTAAAGAAGGACTGACTAATTGATATAAGCGTAGATCTGCAAGCATCAATAGGCTCCCTTATTCAAATAATTAGTGATGATGATGGTGATCGTCATGAGCGTGATGATGATGTCCACCAGACGATCCACCATAAGCACCCGGCTCAGGTTGATATTTTTCCAACCCCACAACCACATTGGCGCCCAAGCCTCTCGCCATATCATCTAAAACATGATCGTGAAAATAACGACACCAACCCGCTTCAATTTGTAATGGAACATGACGATTGCCTAAGTGGTAACAAACTCGAGCCAATAGCAGCGGATCGTCACTATACACGGTTGAAACTTGCTCTTTTGCGGCTTCAATTGTGACTAGCGTATTATCTTCTGACAGTAAAATATCGCCCTCTTTTAGCACCGTACCACGGGGTAAAAATAACCCTGCTTCTTGCCCATCACTTAATGTCACTTTTAAACGACTTTTGGTTCTTTCATCCATCGTTAAGCACAGAATAAGAGGCGGTTGTTCAGGTGTTGCTATTTCAACTGCTTTTTGTTGATCAATAAGTTGAGTAAATCTTTTCATTCTCTATATTCTCAATAAATCTGCATCAAAAGAGGAAATAGCGTTGTGCCATCGGTAATTGTGTTGCGGGTTCACACACTAATGGCACACCATCTGCTTTCACAATATAGGTTTGTGGATCTAGCTCAATATGTGGCACATAGCTATTGTGGATCATCGATGCTTTTGTCACGCTACGACAACCTTGGACACGGCCAATCAAGCTCTTCAAGCCCAGCTTTTCTGGCACACCGGCTTCAATGCCCGCTTTTGACATAAAGATCATTGACGTTTGGTATTTCGCTTTACCTAAACACGCATACATTGGGCGATAATGCACAGGCTGAGGCGTTGGAATAGCCGCATTAATATCCCCCATTGGGGCATAAGCCACCATGCCACCTTTCATGATCAATGCGGGTTTCACACCAAAGAAAGCAGGATCCCATAAAACCAGATCAGCCAACTTCCCTTTTTCAATAGACCCCACTTCATGTGCAATACCATGCGCTAAAGCAGGATTGATAGTGTATTTCGCCACATAGCGTTTAATGCGACAGTTATCACTTTCAGCAGTGTCACCTTCTAATATGCCGCGTTGTAATTTCATTTTGTGCGCACATTGCCAAGTACGAAGAATAACTTCACCTACGCGCCCCATTGCCTGTGAGTCTGACGACATAACAGAAATAGCACCCATATCATGTAAGATATCTTCCGTAGCAATAGTTTCGCGACGAATACGAGATTCAGCAAAGGCCACATCTTCAGGAATAGAAGGATCAAGGTGATGGCAAACCATTAACATGTCGAGATGTTCATCTACCGTGTTAATGGTATAAGGCATTGTTGGATTTGTTGAAGCAGGTAAAATATTCGGCTCACCGACTGATTTAATTACATCGGGTGCGTGCCCACCACCCGCCCCTTCTGTGTGGAAAACGTGGATCACACGGCCCGCTATCGCTTTTACAGTTTCTTCATAAAAACCACCTTCATTTAAGGTGTCAGAATGAATAGCAACTTGCACATCCATTTCATCGGCAACATTAAGGCAGTTATGAATTGCCATCGGCGTTGCACCCCAATCTTCATGAATTTTTAGACCAATAGCACCCGCCTCAATTTGCTCGCGAACCGCTTCTGGTTGACTGACACAACCTTTGCCGAATAACCCCACATTAATAGGCAATTCATCAACGGCTTCTAACATGCGGTGCATGTTCCAAATACCTGGCGTTACTGTCGTTGCATTCGTTCCAGCCACAGGCCCTGTACCACCACCAATAAATGTGGTGACACCAGAGACTAAACCTTCTTGTGCTTGTTGAGGGCAGATAAAGTGAATATGTGTATCAACGCCACCAGCGGTAACTATTTTACCTTCGCCCGCAACCACTTCTGTGGCCGGCCCTACAACAATATCCACATTAGGTTGTACATCCGGATTACCCGCTTTACCAATCCCCACAATACGACCATCTTTAATACCGATATCGGCTTTTACGATCCCCCAATGGTCTAAAATAATGGCGTTAGTGATAAGTACATCGACACATTCAGCATTAACGACTTGGCTCTGCCCCATACCATCGCGAATAACTTTACCACCACCAAACTTGACCTCTTCGCCATAAGTGGTGAAGTCTTTTTCAATTTCAAGAAAGAGCTCAGTATCAGCTAATCGCAGACGATCACCTGTTGTTGGCCCGAACATATCTGCATAAGCTTGACGTGAGATAGTTTTCATTTTTTCTCACTCTCCAATTTACCCATCACTTTGCCGTGAAAACCATAAATTTCACGTTTTCCTGCAAAAGCCACTAATTCAACGGTACGGCTTTGACCGGGTTCAAAACGAACCGCCATACCTGCTGGAATATTTAAACGAAAACCCAATGTACCTTCTCGCTCAAATCTCAGCGCATCATTTACTTCATAGAAATGATAATGAGAACCCACCTGCACGGGTCTATCACCGTGATTAGCAACTTGTATTGTTTTTGTCTCTCGGCCAGCATTAAGCTCAATATCGCCTAACGTTTGGTTAACTCTAATTTCACCGGGTATCATGTTGTTACCTACACAATAGGATCATGGATAGAAACAAGTTTTGTACCATCAGGGAATGTACATTCCACTTGAATGTCTTTTATCATTTCTGGTACACCTTCCATGACTTGTTCTGCTGCCAAAACTGAGCGTCCTTCACTCATTAATTGGGCAACCGTTTTACCTTCTCTCGCCCCTTCCATAATGGCGCAACTGATAAGTGCAACCGCTTCAGGATAATTAAGCTTGAGCCCTTTCGCTAAACGTCTTTCAGCAACAAGGCCCGCTGTAAAAAGCAGTAATTTATCTTTTTCTCTTGGTGTTAATTCCATTTCTGCTCCTAAAATTAACGATTATGTCGCCCATATACGAGGCGGCTCAGGGCAATACCCTAACCAGTGTTGTCTGACGGTTTGCCAAACTTGAACAAAACACGCCATCATCGGCTCTGTTTGAGAGCCTAATAACCGTAAAACTAAAATACCGTCTATATCTGTTAAGCCATATTCAATGGCATGATCGTAAGAAGCTGAGAAAGCCTCGATACTTTGTTGAATACTGTTTTTTAATTCGTCCGTTGCGGGATAAATATAAAGCGACCCCAACATGGGAAATTCACGCATTGCGGCCGATCTTTTTTGTAAACCATCAACAAAAAGCGATTCTGTTAATGTCAGCTTTTCATCAATATAGAAATTAAAACGTCCTTTAACACTGCCATTTTCGAACCATTCATTTAAAACAGGGCGGCCAAAGCATTGGATTTCCCAGCCAATAAATCTCGACGTAGTTGCAATATGAATATGCGTTTCTAGGCGAACTTGGGCTTCAGGAAAAAAGATATTCTCCTGAGGAAGCCACTCTAAAAAACCATTCGGTGCGACCTTTAATGTTTGAATCTGATGAGCCACCCCACCAGCACTACGGTAAAACTTAGTCGCCCCAGGTGTTGTGAGCAATGCGTGCGCTTGGGATTGCACATCAATATTAATCAATAGGTTATCGCCACCAACCACACCGCCTGGGGGATGAAGTAAATAAGTGTGTGCAATACCTTGCTCAGGATAAAAAGGACGCTGAACCATTAATGGGCCGATATGACGCTTTTCTGTAAGACGCGTGACTCCGCGTTTCACTTCATAGCGTAAAGCGATTTCAGCAAGCCAACCCTTCCCTGAAAAGTCAGACATACTCACTCCTGCCAACTCGGCAAAATTATCAATAAATCAGGAAAATGTGTGAATAATACAGCGCTATCCATAAGATTGAGTCATTCAAAAACAAATAGAAAATAAGCTAATGAATGTTGGATAGGGTGTGGATAAAAGACAAACAGTGATATCCTAAGAACAGAATAATCGCCTTTGTCTGTGACGCGCGATTCTACACCTTATTAAGAAAAATGCGTTTTGAATAAATAACAATTTATTTAGAAAAAATAACACTGTTTAAAATAAATGTAAAAAATGAACAAATATCTATATTGTCTTGTTTTATCAACAAGATTATATTCTGTTTCACTCTTATTCTGCTTTGCATGACAACACTAATTTAAACTAGAATAATCTTTCTATTTATTATTCTAGACGTGGCTTATCAGTTTATACAACTAATGAGCTAATTTTGAGTATTGTTCATTTAAGCAAGATGAATGCTTAACTTGCCTACGGTATATCGAAGATCATGGAATACAAACACATCCTGTCCTCTAACCAAATGTCTTTAAAAACGTTTTACATCGAAAACCCGATGATAGCGATGGTTAGTGGCGCAAAAGGTACGATTTGCATCAATGGGCAATCTATTGATGTATCTAGTCATTTAACGCTTATTATTCCGAAATACAGTCAAGTGTCTTGCGATATAGTGAATCAATTTACGCATAAATCGATTGAACTACACACTCTTGTATTATGTGAAACAGAACTTCAATCTGTTTTCTCTTTACTAAAACCTTTAATAAAATCTAGCTCACCACTGACAAGCCATCTTCCTGCTTACCATTTATCGACGCCTGAAGTGATAAAAAGTAATTTTGGAATTTTAAAACAATGCTTACCACTACCACATGGCTCTCCATCTCAAGAAACCATGTTTATGCAGCAATGTTTATTTTTTATTTTGATGGCGGTATATCAAGAAGGTATCGATATTTTAAATATCTTCCGATTTAACTATGATGAGCCTAAAAATCAGGCAATTACGCATTTAATTACGCAAGATCCGCAAAAAAAATGGCATTTAGAAGATGTCGCTAAAACGCTTTTCACAACGCCATCAACGTTACGCCGACATTTAAGTAAAGAAGGCGTTTCATTCTGCCAGTTATTACTCGATGTCAGAATGGGGATTGCATTAAATTACCTCACGTTTTCTAATTACACTGTTTTTCAAATAAGTCATCGCTGTGGTTTTGGCAGTAATGCCTATTTTTGCGATGCTTTTAAGCGCAAATACGGCATGACACCTTCACAATTTCGCGTGCAGTCTCGCCAATCTAACGATCCTTCTGCAATAACGAAACTATCAGAAAAGATTGCTGAACCTAATAGAAAAATATTTCAAACCTTATAGAGTTATGACAAATTATTTTTCTTTAAAAAACTAATTCCACCCATTAGTCGCATCTGATTTAAGATCCACTGTTGTCGTTTTAGGGTGTAAGCAGAAGGTTTATTTACATGATAAATATGCGGATTAGGTAATACTGCGGCTAATAATGCAGCTTCATAACTTGTAAGTTGTTTTGCGGGCTTTCTAAAATAGTGTTGAGAAGCCTGCTCTACGCCAAAGATCCCATCACCAAACTCAACAATATTTAGATATACCGTTAAAATACGTTTTTTTGACCAAATAAGCTCGACAACTGGCGTCATTCCGGTCTCGAGACCTTTTCTAATCCAACTACGACCATCCCATAAAAAAAGATTTTTGACCGTTTGCTGAGAAATAGTCGATGCTCCACGTAATGTTTTACCATTGTTATAATTTTTTTTGAAAACTTTCTCAATAGCATCAAAATCAAATCCCCAATGTTTGGGGAAATTTTGATCTTCAGATGCAATAACGGCTAAATACATCACAGGAGCTATCTCTTTCTCACTGACCCAAGTGGAATGTGATACATAAGAAAAATCAAACTCACTCCAAGCAGAAATTTGTCTTTGAGCCATAACAGCAGAAAAAGGCACAGGTAAAAAAGAAAACAGCACAACTGTTAACAACCATAAAGCAATTAAAATAATTAATAGTTTCTTTAACTTTCTCACCAGTACCATCTGCTGTTTTTACCTACTCTTTATGCCATCTCAAGGACTTTCTTAACCAGTTTCTCAATCCCCACCTGTGCTTGTGCTATAGATTGTGCAAGCATATACGCAGGCGTAGTGACAACACGATATTTTTCATCAACAACGATATCATCAACAGGACAATCTATATGGACACCCCCCATCTTTTCAATTGTACGAGCAGTCTCCACGTCATTTCCAATTGTTAATTTCACTGGAGAATTTAACATTTTTGGTAACATTACAGGCGCAATACACATTAGCCCTAATGGTTTATTTTGCTGATGTATCGCTTGTACAAATCTTAAGAGATCTTTGTTAATTTCACAGTCACTTCCTTTTGTTGCGAAATTACACAAATTCTTAGCAGCACCAAAACCACCAGGAATAATAACAGCATCAAAGTTTTCAGCCTTTGCCTCTGATAAAGGGGATATTTTACCACGAGAAATACGAGAAGATTCTTCCATCATATTCCTTTTTTCTGATTTTTCTTCACCTGTAATATGATTAATTACAGTTGGTTGTAATTCATTAGGTGAAAAATAATGAACTTCAGCATTATTTTGGCTCAAAGCAAGCATTGTGAGCACTGATTCATGGATTTCACTCCCATCGAATACACCACAACCACTTAAAATTACCGCAATTGATTTCATATCTTTCTCCGTTTGTAGTAGATTACTAGTTACCCATTTATAGGTGTAAACACCAATCGGCATCACATATTTAAATGTTTCTTGTAACAAAAAAACTTATCTTTGCTATTTTGTTGCATGTATGATGTATGGAATAGTTTCATCCTATTCGCCTATGTAATGAGAATCAAAAAAAGCGGATAGAAAAGTTTCCCTGGTGTTGGCGCAGTATTCGCGCACCCCAACCTTCGGTTGGGGTTATTTTTTTCTAGCCCCTGCTAACCAGTTTCTTAAACTTTCCACATCCTTTCTCCAATCCTTTCCTAGCTCATCTACCCACTCTTGCACATTGTCCCACCAAGCAGGTAATTCCGGTGATTGGATCTGTTTAGCGAGTTGCTGTAAATGTTTTAAACCAATAGAACCTGCTGCACCTTTGATTTTATGTCCTTCCTCAGTGATGCCTTTCTGATCGCGCGCGGTCAGATTAGATTCAAGAACTGACATATAACTTGGCATCATCTTTTCAAAAACATCTAGACCATCAGTGATTAATTGAGGTCCTACGAGTTCGATGTACTGATTCAGCATGTCTATATCTAATAATTCTTCATTTTTATTCAACAATTCCGATGACTCATTACATGGCATAGAAACCGCACCATCTCCCCAGAATTTATTGATAATCGCGGTAAGTGCATCCACAGAAAGTGGTTTGCTTAGCACATCATTCATTCCCGCATCCAAATACTCTTTTTTGTCTTTCAAAACATTTGCTGTTAAAGCGATAAGAGGAGGAAGTTCATTGCTGTCGAATTCTTGACGTAATTTTCTTGAAATATCGAACCCTGTCATATCAGGTAATTGAATGTCTAATAGCACTAAGTCATATTCATCAGGCTTAAACATCGATAACGCTTCTTGCCCTGTCATTGCTACATCAACGGTATTACCCAGTTTTTCTAAAACAGAACAGGCCACGATCACGTTAAGTTCAATATCTTCAACAAGCAGAATATTTAAAGCAGGTAATAAGAGCTCATCATCACTATCGATATTGTGATGTTCTTCAATAGCAGGAGCGACGATAGAGAGGGTAAAGGTAGACCCCTCACCTAACTCACTCTCAACACGAATATCACCGCCCATATGCTGTGCTAGGCGTTTTGAGACAGCAAGTCCGATACCCGTTCCCGTTGCAGAACGACCACCTTGACTATCATTGACTTGATAGTACATGGCAAAGATCTTCTCAAGCTCACTTTTAGGAATACCAATCCCGCTATCTTTCACTTCAAAGAACAACTTATCTGGCGCTTCTTGCCAAATACGCACTTTGATTTCACCTTCTTGAGTAAACTTCACCGCGTTACCAATGAGATTCCATAAAATCTGACGTAATCGAGTCCCATCAGAAGTTATCTTATGCGGTAGCGTTTCTTCTGCTTCAAGCGTAAATTTCAATCCTTTTGGCTGTACTAACAGTCCAGACAGATTTTCTAAATCAGAAATAAATTCAGTGAAGTCAATTGGCTGGTTATCTAACTGAATTTTTCTACGCTCAATTTTATCCATCTCAATCACGTCATTAAAAATATTACCCAACGTAATCGCACTCACATGGATAGTTTTTAAGTAATTGAGTTGTTCTGGTGAAAGTTCGGTATCCAATAAGATACGGCTTAATCCAACAATACCATTTAGCGGTGTACGCAATTCATGGCTGATGGTTGAGATAAAGGTGGTTTTATCACGACTCGCATTCTCTAACGCGTCTTGATAGCGCTTACGCTCTGTAATGTCACGTCCAAAACCCATTAAGCCATGACGCTTACCAATACGGTCATAAAACGGCACTTTACGTAATTCAAAACAGGCTTTTCGCCCATCAGGGTAAACCAGCCACTGCTCATAGGTAAGTGAGACATTGTGACGAAAAACTTTCTCATCGGTTTCCATCACTTTTATCGCAATATCTTCGTCATACACATCAAGCGGTGTTAAACCAATAAGCTGCTTCTCACTTTTACCTGTCAGTAATTCTGTTGCGCGGTTACATCCTGAAAATTCATTATCTTCATTACGGTAATAAACTAAATCAGGAGAAGCATCTAGAAATGAGCGTAAAAGTGAGGATTGTTGTTCAAGCTCGATTTGCGTCAATTCACGACGCTTCATTTCACTTTTTAGTTTTTCTAGTAGTTCAAGGTGCGCTTTTTCAACTTTTTCACGCTCTTGAATTTCCAAGTTTAATTGCTCAATATTCTCTTTTAATTGAGAGTTAAGCTCTAAGTCTCGCTGGCGCATTACGCCTAGTTTATCCACCATACGAGATAAACGACGTCGTGATTCTTCCAGTTGTTCAACGACAACCGAAAGAAAATAGACAGCCCAAGGCGTAATAATCAGTCCAAAGAAAATAGAGCGAACAAGGTCAATACTGGTAACATCACCGGCAAGCAAGAATGTCACCGCCATTTGAACAACCATCGCTAAAACAACTAATGCAGAAGCTAACAACAATGAGAAGCGAATTAGCCCCAGCCTCATCATTAAGTCAACGTAGTATTGGGCAAGCCCTTTGAGCAATTTCATTGAAAACTCCAATATATTGAATCTATGGAATGATAACCCAAAAATGAATTGGCGCAGTGGCGAACATTCAGAAATCTTGCTACGAACCGTTATTTCTCATTACTTTGTTTGATTTAATCCTCTATTTTCTCTCAACAAGCCTATCTAGGACATGTACATTCATAAGGATAATACAAAACCAAGTAACATAATCGATAGCTATACCCTCGATAAGTAGACCTTATTATAAAAAATGCAATTTGTCTTTTTTTATACAAAATGTATAAAAACAATAAAATTCCAAATTTAATACATTCGTCAGAATAACTCACTACTCGTTTTTATCATTAAAGGATGAGATAAAGCTAAATAGCTCAAATAAAGTGATATAGCTCACATTAAAAAATCGTTCCCACACCATTTTAAAATAGAATAATTTACCTATTAATCAATATGTTAGAATAAAACACTCCTTACCTATTTTATCTCAGTCAAATCTTTCTACACATTGACCTGATTTTTATTTATCGATAAGTTTAAAAGGCATAGCAGAGCAATATAAAAAACACACCAAGCTAGGCAAACACAATATCACCCAACTGAACACCCATAAATTTACCTACATACTTTGAGCCAAAACGTTCCTTTTGCGCTCTTTTTTTGAGGTGCCCAGTAAACCAAGTAGGAAGCAAAAATGCTCTATCAAAAGACACAGGAAAAAGACAATTGTGGATTTGGGTTGATCGCGCATATTGAAGGACAAGCCAGCCATAAGATTGTCAGAAATGCCATACATGGTCTCGCCAGAATGCAACATCGTGGCGCTATTCTTTCTGATGGCAAAACCGGTGATGGTTGCGGATTACTCTTACAAAAACCAGAGCGTTTTTTCCAATTAGTTGCACAAGAAAAAGGCTGGCGTTTAGCAAAAAATTACGCCGTAGGCATGCTATTTTTAAGCCAAGATCCTAATATTGCCAAACAGTGCCGTCTCATCGTCGAAGAAGAGCTACAACGTGAAACGCTTTCCATTGTTGGCTGGCGCAAAGTTCCTATTAACACTGAGATTTTAGGCAGTATTGCTCTTTCTTCTCTTCCTTTAATTGAACAAGTTTTTATTAACGCACCTGCAGGCTGGCGGATAAGTGATATTGAGAGACGACTTTTTGTTGCTCGTAGACGCATTGAAAAACGCATTACTGACAGCGATTTTTATATTTGCAGTCTTTCTAATTTGGTGACGGTTTATAAAGGCCTCTGTATGGCCATCGATCTACCTCGTTTTTTTACCGATCTTGCTGATCTACGCATGGAATCTTCAATTTGTTTATTCCACCAGCGTTTCTCAACGAATACCACTCCCAAATGGCCACTTGCTCAACCTTTTCGTTATTTAGCGCATAACGGTGAAATTAATACCATCACAGGCAATCGCCAATGGGCGAGAGCGCGTGCCTATAAATTCCATACGCCACTTATTCCTGATCTACAAAGTGCATCCCCTTTTGTGAATGAGAGTGGCTCAGATTCAAGTTCACTCGACAATATGCTAGAGCTTTTTCTCAATGGTGGTATGGATATTGTTCGTGCTATGCGTTTACTCGTTCCTCCTGCATGGCAAAATAATCCACAAATGGATGATGATTTACGGGCATTTTTTGATTTTAACTCAATGCATATGGAGCCTTGGGATGGCCCTGCGGGCATTGTATTATCAGATGGTCGTTATGCTGCATGTACGCTAGATAGAAACGGTTTACGTCCTGCTCGTTACGTTATTACCACAGATAACATCATCACTTGTGCTTCTGAAATTGGTATTTGGGATTATCAGCCTGATGAAGTGCGAGAAAAAGGACGAGTCGGTCCCGGTGAACTGATGGTCATTGATACTCATCAAGGACGCATTTTGCACTCAGCCGAAACTGATGAGGATTTAAAAAGACGCCATCCTTATAAATTGTGGCTAGAACGCAATGTCAAACGCTTAACGCCATTTGAAGAGTTACCAGAACAACAAGCCACAGGGCAACGCGCCTTTGATGACACTTTATTAGCCACTTATCAAAAACAATTTGCCTATAGCCAAGAAGAGCTTGAAAGCATTTTGCATGTGCTTGCAGAGAACGGGCAAGAAGCCACAGGTTCAATGGGCGATGACACCCCATTTGCTGTACTTTCTCAACGCCCTCGCCTGATTTATGACTATTTCAGACAGAAATTTGCGCAAGTCACAAATCCTCCGATAGATTCATTAAGAGAAGCCCATGTCATGTCTTTAGCGACCTGCATTGGACGCGAGATGAATGTGTTTTGCGAAGCGGAAGGTCAAGCACATCGGCTGAGTTTTAAATCACCTATTTTGCTTTATAGCGATTTCCAACAGCTTATTAATCAAGAAAATCCTTATTACCAATCCGTTCATCTTGATATCACGTATCAACCCACAGAAGACAACCTAGAAACAGCATTACGCCAATTATGCGTAACAGCACAACAGGAAGTTCATCGTGGTGCAGTATTACTCGTTTTATCAGATAGAAATATCACTAAAGAGCGACTACCTATTCCTGCGCCTATGGCCGTGGGCGCTGTACAAAAAGCGTTGGTCGATAATAACTTACGCTGTGATGCTAATATTATTGTTGAAACGGCCAGCGCTCGTGATCCCCACCATTTCGCCGTATTACTCGGATTTGGTGCTACGGCTATTTATCCTTATCTTGCCTATGAATCTTTAGCGCAACGTGTTGATAAAAAAATCCTGCAAGCAAGCTATGCTCAAGTGATGCTGAATTACCGCAACGGCATAAATAAAGGATTGTATAAGATCATGTCCAAAATGGGCATTTCAACCGTTGCCTCTTACCGTTGCTCTCAGCTTTTTGAGGCGGTCGGATTAAACGATAACGTTGTTAACCTCTGTTTTGCTGGTGTTGATAATCGGATTAATGGCGCTGACTTTAGTGATTTTGAACAGGATTTATTTAATCTATCAAAACGAGCCTGGTTAACTCGTTATCCTTTAGAAGCAGGTGGATTATTAAAATATGCACATAAAGGTGAATACCATGCCTATAATCCTGATGTCGTTCAAGCATTACAGAAAGCTGTAAATAGTGGGGAATATACCGACTATCAGCACTATGCAAACCTTGTGCAACAACGCCCAATTACAACATTGCGCGATATGTTAGTGCTTAATAACAAGACAACAGCCATCTCAATTGAAGAAGTCGAACCTGAAACCGAATTATTTAAACGCTTTGATACTGCGGCGATATCAATTGGCGCATTAAGCCGAGAAGCTCATGAAGCGCTGGCGCAAGCAATGAATACTTTAGGAGGATTTTCAAATTCAGGTGAAGGAGGCGAAGATCCAGCTCGTTACAGTACTAATAAAGTTTCACGTATTAAACAGATCGCCTCTGGTCGATTTGGCGTGACCCCCTCTTATTTAATGAGTGCTGATGTTTTACAAATCAAAGTCGCACAAGGCGCAAAACCCGGTGAAGGCGGACAACTTCCCGGAGATAAAGTGACACCTTATATTGCACAACTACGTTATGCCGTACCCGGTGTGACCTTAATATCGCCGCCACCTCATCACGACATCTACTCCATTGAAGATTTAGCACAACTTATTTTCGACTTAAAACAGATCAATCCAACTGCTCTGATTTCTGTGAAATTGGTTTCAGAGCCCGGTGTAGGCACCATTGCGACTGGTGTTGCCAAAGCTTATGCAGATTTGATCACCATCGCAGGTTATGACGGAGGTACAGGTGCAAGCCCTTTAACTTCCGTAAAATATGCAGGTAGCCCGTGGGAACTTGGCTTAGTTGAAACTCAACAAGCGTTAGTGGCAAACGACCTACGCCATAAAATTCGTTTACAAGTCGATGGTGGATTAAAAACAGGTCTAGATATTATTAAAGCGGCTATTTTAGGTGCAGAGAGTTTTGGATTTGGTACTGGGCCAATGGTGGCACTAGGCTGTAAATATTTGCGTATTTGTCATTTAAATAATTGTGCAATGGGTGTAGCAACCCAAGATGAAACGCTCCGCCGTAACCATTATCACGGATTACCAGAACGCGTTATTAACTACTTCCGTTTTATTGCGCAAGAAACTCGTGAGTTAATGGCATTACTTGGCGTGAGAAAAATTACCGATTTAATCGGTCGAACCGACCTGCTTTCATGCCTAGAAGGCGTTAGCAGTAAACAACAAAAACTCTCTTTAGGTGGATTGTTAGAAACCGCAACGTCACCATCAGGTTATGCACTTTATTGTCAGGAAAACAATAATACTTATGATAAGGGCGAATTAAACCAACGCATTGTTACTCAAACCCTTCAAGCCGTTGAGCAGCAAAAAAGCCAAACCTATTATTTTGATATTCGTAATACTGACCGTTCTGTTGGCGCAACGTTATCTGGCATTATTGCTAAAAAATATGGCGAAAGTGGTTTATCTGCCACCCCGATTAAACTTCATTTTACAGGAACAGCCGGCCAAAGTTTTGGTGTCTGGAATGCTCAGGGCGTTGAATTAACCTTAGTGGGTGATGCTAATGATTATGTTGGTAAAGGCATGGCAGGAGGTCGTATTGTTATTTCCCCGCCTATTGGCTCCGCCTTTAAAAATCACCACGCCACGATTATGGGTAATACCTGCCTTTATGGTGCAACTGGCGGAAAACTCTATGCCTCTGGCTTGGCTGGAGAGCGTTTTGCTGTGAGAAACTCCGGCGCGATAGCTGTAGTTGAAGGTGTTGGCGATAACGGCTGTGAATATATGACTGGCGGTATTGTCTGCGTTCTGGGTAAAACAGGTATTAACTTTGGTGCGGGAATGACGGGTGGATTTGCCTATCTGTTAGATGAAGATTCAACATTATCACAACGGATCAATGCCTCATCTATTGAGTTGCTTCCTGTTGCATCCTTTGCCATTCTCGCTGAACATCTACGTGGCATGATTGCAGAGCATGTAAGATTAACAAGCTCACAGCAAGGTGAAATGTTACTTTCACAGTGGGAATATTGGTCACAACACTTTAAATTAGTTAAGCCCAAATCCAGTGATGTCAATGCGTTACTCGGTCACCCTCGTCGTTCATCCGCTGAATTACGCGTTCAGGCACAATAGGAGAATATTATGAGTCAGAATGTGTATCAGTTTATCGACTTAAATCGTATTGAGCCGACCAAAAAACCATTAGCAATTCGTAAGATTGAGTTTGTTGAAATCTATGAGGCTTTTTCACCACAGCAAGCCTCTGCGCAAGCTGATCGCTGTTTAGGCTGTGGTAATCCATATTGTGAATGGAAATGCCCTGTTCATAATTACATCCCTAACTGGCTAAAGCTTGCAAATGAAGGGCGCATTATTGAAGCTGCTGAGCTTTCTCATCAAACCAACAGTTTGCCTGAAATTTGTGGTCGTGTTTGCCCTCAAGATAGACTTTGTGAAGGAGCCTGTACACTTAATGATGATTTTGGTGCCGTCACAATTGGCAATCTTGAACGTTACATCAATGACACCGCTTTAGCACAAGGATGGCGCCCTGATCTTTCTCACGTCACAATGACCGATAAAAAGGTCGCGATTATCGGCGCAGGCCCTGCGGGCCTTGCCTGTGCAGATGTTCTTATTCGACAAGGTGTAAAACCCGTTGTTTATGATAAGCATCCAGAAATTGGAGGATTACTTACGTTTGGGATCCCCTCTTTTAAACTCGAAAAATCACTGATGATCCGACGTCGCGAATTATTCAGTGAAATGGGTATTGAGTTCTGCCTTAATACGGAAATAGGCAAAGATATCGCCCTTAATACCCTAATCGCACAATATGACGCTGTATTTCTAGGATTGGGCACTTATCACAGTTTGAGCGGGCATTTTCCTAATGAAAATGCTCATGGTGTTTATAGCGCACTACCTTATTTAATTGGTAATACTCGTTATTTAATGGGATATAACGAAGATCCTCAAACACCTTATATTGACCTTAAAGATAAAAATGTTGTGATATTAGGAGGTGGTGATACGGCAATGGACTGTGTGCGTACAGCAATTCGGCAAGGTGCAAATAAAGTGACTTGTGTTTATCGTCGTGATGAAAGCAATATGCCGGGTTCAAAACGCGAAGTAAAAAATGCTAAAGAAGAAGGTGGAGAATTTTTATTTAATCTTCAACCTATAGATATTGAAGTCGATAATCAAAATAAAGTGGTCGGTATTCGTGTTATTAAAACTCAAAGCGATAAAACATTAACACCGATTGAAGGAAGTGAGCACCTGTTATCTGCCGATGCGGTTATTCTGGCATTTGGCTTTAAACCTGCACATTATCCATGGTTAGATGAAAATAATATTGAATATGCATCTTCAGGCAGAATTATTATTTTAGATAATAAAGAAATACCAAATCAAACAACAAACCCTAAAGTGTTTGCTGGAGGTGATATTGTACGAGGCTCTGATCTTGTGGTAACCGCAATAGCAGAAGGAAGAGAGGCTGCCGAAGGCATATTGCGATATTTATCATGTTAAACATTTTTTGTTTTCGCTATTTAAAATAACAATCTCTCCTGTTTATTATCCCATTTAATTTAAGTGGGATAATTTTTCAATACTATCGGTAAAATTAATAAATAGTATTTAAGGATAATACAAATATCAGACAAAAATCATTCTCATTAGCATTTAATATAATGTATAGAATAATATTTTGATAAAAATCGATATTCTTTTTTGTATCAAAATAACACTCCGGATCTATATTAAATATAATTTATTTTCGTATTTTTTACTTTATCTCTTTTTGCTTAACCTTTCCGTCATCTTTTAATAGTCATTGCTTTACAGCATTTGTTAATAACATCACAGTCTAAAAAAATAGATTTTATTTCAGCTATTAAATTTGATAACAATCAAATATTGTCAACCAACCAACTTCATAATGGAGTCACCTAATAACTTTACAGAAAAATATAATTTATTGATGTTAGGTTCGTTTTCATAAAATTGTCATAATTAACTAGGGGATCACTATGGTGATGCAACTTATCGCAGTAGCCGTTATTATCGTAACTGTCTATTTGCTAATAAAAAAATATGAAACCCGAATGGTGCTAATTGGTGCCGGCTTATTACTCTGTATTTTAAGTCTGAGCCCATTAGATGCGTTTACCGCATTTAGCGAGCGCATGGTTTCTTCATCATTAATTCAAGCAATCTGTTCGAGTATGGGTTTTGCTTATGTTATGAAATACACCAAATGTGATATGCATCTGGTGCACGTATTATCAAAAGTAATGACTCGTCTTGGCTTCTTCCTTATTCCAGCTACCGTTGTCGTAACGTATTTTATTAATATCGCGATCCCATCAGCAGCAGGTTGCGCAGCAGCGGTTGGTGCGACACTCATTCCATTATTAATCGCAGCTCGTATTCACCCAGCTATCGCTGGTGGTGCAGTATTATGTGGTACTATCGGCTCAATGCTAAGCCCAGGTATGTCACATAACGCCTTCGTTGCAAACATGGCAAATATGGAAGTGGTTGATTTAATCGCTCGCCATAGCCCATACAGCTTAATGGCGGGTGGTATTGCTGCCGTTTCGCTCGCTGTTGTTGCTCTAGTGAAAAAAGAGTTCAAAATGGCTTCTGTTGCTGGTGATGCATCATCTTCATCGGCACAAGCAACACCAGAAGCTGTTCGCCCTAACTACTTATATGCAACAGCACCTTTTGTCCCATTAATCCTGTTAATTCTGCCATTCTTCGAGTCTTTCAGTACATTTAAACTGTCTGTACCCGCGGCAATGTTAATCGGTTCTATCTATGCGCTGTTCATCACGTTAACTAACCCAGCTCAAATTACGAAAGAGTTCTTTAAAGGTATGGGTAATGCTTATGGTGATGTATTGGGTATCATCATTGCAGCTGCCGTATTCGCAGCAGGTCTGAAAGCATCTGGTTTAATCGACGCGTTCATCAACTTCTTAACGCATTCTCCTGAATTTGCTCGCTGGGGTGGTACTTTAGGGCCATTCTTAATGGGTATTATTACTGGTTCTGGTGACGCGGCAGCATTCGCATTCAACGAAACAGTCACACCACATGCTGCACAATTTGGTTATGAAATTCCTGATATGGGTATGGCTGCTGCATTATCTGGCGCATTAGGTCGTACTATGTCACCACTAGCCGGCGCCGCGATTGTTTGTGCTGGCCTTGCAAATATTAACCCTATGGAAATCGCAAAACGTACTGCACCAGGTATGATTATTGGCGTCATCGCTGTTGCGTTATTCATGTTATAAGTGGAGAAATGAATATGTCAGCTCTTAATCTCGAAAAATTAATTAAATGGCGTCGCGAATTTCACCAATATCCAGAAATTGGTTGGTCTGAATTTCTTACAACAGCAAAGATCGTTAAAGAATTACGTAGCTTAGGTTTAGAAGTTAAAGTTGGCCCTGAAGTTATCAACCAAGAGTTCGCTTTTGGTCGTCGTCGCCAAGTCGTTGAGAAAGGGCTGGCTATCGCAAGAAAACACAATGTTGATGAAGCACTGCTTGATGAGATGAAAGAACTCACAGGCTGTGTGGCTATCTTTGACAGTGGTAAAGCAGGTCCAACAGTAGCACTGCGTTTTGATATCGACTGTGTAGGTGTTAACGAAGCAACTGAAACTGAACACCGTCCTCATGCCGAAAACTTTGCTTCTTGTCACGCGGGTGAGATGCACGCTTGTGGTCACGATGGACATATCTCTATCGGTTTAGGTGTTGCTCACTGGTTAGTTGAGAATAAAGATAAAGTGGTTGGTAAAGTTAAAATTTTATTCCAACCAGCAGAAGAAGGTGTTCGTGGCGCGCGAGCAATGGCTGAAAGTGGTATCGCAGATGATGCAGATTACTTCTTAGGTGCACACTTAGGCTTTATCGCAAACAGTGGTGAAATTGTTATTAACCCAACACATTTCTTATGTACCACTAAATATGACTTCCGTTTTAAAGGTGCGCCATCTCACGCAGGTGCAGAACCAGAATTAGGCCGTAATGCATTAGCAGGCGCTTGCCATGCAGCAACACAAATGCTGGGTATTTCTCGCCACGGTAAAGGAATGTCACGTATCAACATCGGTGTATTAAAAGCCGGTGAAGGTCGTAACGTCACCCCAGCTAATGCTGAAATGCAAATCGAAGTTCGTGGTGAAAACGAAGAGATCAACAGCTTTATGGCAGCAAATGCTGTACGTATGGCTGAAGGTGCAGCACATAGCTTCCAGTTAGAAATGGAAAGTGAAATTATGGGTGAAGCCGTTGACTTAACGAATGACCAAGAATTGATTGATGTAATGACCAAAGTTGTGGGTAAACACTCAGAACTAACAGCCGTTGCAACGCGCCCATTTGGTGGCAGTGAAGATGCAACAGTATTAGCAAAACGTGTACAACGTTGTGGTGGTAAATCACTGTACTTCGTTGTTGGTGCCGATAGAACCGCAGGTCACCATCAAGCAGGCTTTGATTTCGATGAAAAACAATTGATGACAGCTGTTAACCTTTATACTGGCTGTTTAGAAGAACTGCTGAAATAGTTTTTCAGTAATACAATCCAATAAAGCGCTCAATAGCAATATAGGGCGCTTTTTTTGTGCACAAAAAACCCAGCTCACTTGAACTGGGTTTTTCATTAATGCAAATAAGTTAATTTCTTATTTCACAACACGCAATGATGGTCGACCCGTTGGGCGAGGTGGCTCAGGATCATCATCAGGTGACGTGGCATCATCAGAAACAGATTTCTCAGTCACCAATGATAAAACTTCACCAACAGGTGCTTCTGAAGACTCTTGATGTTCCTCTTCAGCAAACTCTAATGATGCACCAGATTCATAAGCAGGCTCTGGCTCAAACATCATTCCCGCACCGTTTTCTCTCGCATAAATAGCCATAACAGCAGCTATAGGCACTCGTACTTTACGAGGTATGCCACCAAAGCTTGCACTAAATAAAACCTGATACGGCGTTAACTCTAAGTCATCTACTGCACGAGATGAAATATTTAGTACAATTTGACCATCGTGCGCATATTCCATCGGAACTTGAACACCAACAACATTCACATCAACAACAAGATGAGGTGTTAAATCGTTTTCAATGATCCAATCATAATGCGCACGTAATAAATGCGGACGACGCGGAGACATATCCATAATCTCCATATTCTATTACCCTCTTGAAGGTAAGCGCATCTCACGCTCTGCTTCAGTTAATGAGGCAAGGAATGAATCGCGCTCAAAAACACGTTGCATATAAATTTGTACATCTTTAGCACCAGCACCGCTTAAATCCACACCGAGCACTGGTAAACGCCATAACAGAGGAGAAAGATAGCAATCTACTAAACTGAACTCTTCACTCATAAAGTAAGGATATTCTTTAAACACAGGAGATACAGCCAATAGCTCTTCAGCTAACTGTTTACGAGCAGCATTTGCTTGCTGTTCAGTTCCTTTTTCAATGGTATTCATTAAAGAATACCAATCATGCTCAATACGATGCATCATTAAACGGCTGCTACCACGAGCAACAGGATAGACGGGCATTAAAGGAGGATGAGGGAAGCGCTCATCAAGATATTCCATGATGATACGTGAATCATACAGAGTCAGCTCACGATCCACCAAAGTCGGTACACTTTGGTAAGGGTTTAGATCGATAAGATCCTGTGGAAGATTACCAGCTTCAACCTGTTCAATTTCAACACTGACACCTTTCTCCGCTAGGACAATTCTGACCTGATGGCTGAAAATATCAGTCGGACCGGAAAACAAAGTCATTACCGAACGTTTGTTGGCAGCGACAGCCATGAAAACCTCCAAGTTAATCAATTAAAGAAATGAATTAGCACGATGCCTTTTCCATTTCCCCATTCCTAAAAGACAAGCACACAAACGCAGTAGACCTAAATAAACATTTAAGTGATTAACTGCATTGGGTAACTACCTGTAACAGTGTTATCGTGGGATAATCATATTTTACAGGGTTAAAAACTTACCTGTCTTTGCGGCACATATCATTATCAAGTAATACCAAAATAATCATTCAACAATCATTATTGTCATAATAATTTTGGTATGACTTTCAAACTCATCACAGATATTACAATCAACATGCCCATTAGCAACATGATGAAGTTATGGAAAGAAAGACACCAAAGCCCACTATTCTACCAGAATTCATGTTACTTAGGGGGACTAATACAAATAATTCAATACAATATGCTATACTACCCTAAAAGTAAGATTATAATATCAAAAAATAAAATTATTTAGAGGCAAAATCTAAAAAATGGGTTTTTTGATACCATTGTTATCTTACATAAAGCTTGTTTTATGAAAAACAGTACCATGTATTAGCAACATGATGTTTTTATTATTAATAAGTACAAATAAGTCAAAAATAAAAAACCCGCCTGTGAAGACGGGTTTTCAACATCAAATTGATATCTAAAGATAACAAATTAACGTTTAGAGAACTGTGGACGACGACGTGCTTTACGCAGACCCACTTTCTTACGTTCAACAGAACGCGCATCACGGGTTACGAAACCAGCTTTACGCAGATCAGAACGTAGAGTCTCATCATATTCCATCAGTGCACGAGTGATACCGTGACGGATCGCGCCAGCTTGACCAGAAATACCACCACCTTTAACAGTGATGTATAAATCTAATTTACCCAGCATATCAACTAATTCCAGCGGTTGACGAACAACCATACGTGCTGTTTCGCGGCCGAAGTAAACTTCTAGGCTACGTTTGTTGATTACGATATTACCGCTACCTGGCTTAATGAAGACACGTGCGGAAGAACTTTTGCGGCGACCTGTGCCGTAGTATTGATTATCAGCCATTGCCTATTATCCCGATTAAATGTCCAGAACTTGCGGTTGTTGTGCCGCGTGGTTGTGCTCAGATCCTGCGTAAACTTTCAGTTTACGGTACATCGCACGACCCAGAGGCCCTTTTGGCAGCATGCCTTTTACCGCGATTTCGATTACACGCTCAGGACTACGGGCGATCATCTCTTCGAAAGTCGCTTGTTTGATACCACCTACGTGACCAGTATGACGGTAGTAAACTTTGTCAGTACGTTTATGACCAGTTACCGCCACTTTCTCAGCGTTTAAAACGATGATGTAATCACCAGTATCAACGTGCGGAGTGTATTCCGCTTTGTGCTTACCGCGTAAACGGCTAGCAATTTCAGTTGCTAAACGGCCTAAAGTTTTGCCGTCTGCATCAACAACGTACCAGTCGCGTTTTACGGTTTCTGGTTTAGCTGTAAAAGTTTTCATTATTGAAAATTACCCAATGTTTAGTTACACGTTGGTGAACGCTCGGTTCAAATACTATTGAGGTTCACACGACTCTTGTGTCCAGCAAACCTACCCCTTCGAGTAGCACTGCTGACTCTAAAATGCGAGTTTTTTGGGAAATAAAAAACTTGCTGCAACGTGGGGTCGCAAGATTATAGAGAAGTCAGAAAAAAAAATCGAGTCATAATTGAAAAACAATTGAATTCTTTTTCAATATTTCAGCGAAAAAAACGAATTTAGCACTTTTTTCTGATTTGACTGATAAATTCTTGCTACCTGAAGAGAAGAATTGTTCCTTTCCAGAGCGCTTGTAAGTTACCTAATGCTTTCTATTTTCATAGAAAAAAACATCAAGCAACTTAACCTGCGTCATCCTACCATAACGAAAGATGACTTTCTTCAAGAATTAAAAATTAAGCGAGATGAGGTTGTACTAAATATTCTTCACTTTGCATCTCTTGTAAACGTGATAAGCAACGTTGATATTCAAACTGTAAAAAATCACCTTGGTAAATCACATTCATTTCAACATCGGCATTAATAATCAGTTTCACTCTACGTTCATAAAATTCATCAACTAATGCTAAAAATCGGCGCGCAACATCTTCATTTAACGCGTTCATTTGCGTCATTTCATGTAATAAAACTGTATGATAATGCTTAGAAAGTTCGATGTAATCGAGCTGACTACGCGCTTCCACACATAAGGTTGCAAAATTAACTGCCAGCACACCATTAGCGACTTTTCTGACTTTCATCGGCCGATGATTAATGGTTAAAGTCACATCGGTTTGTGGTTCACTGGTGACGAGGTGAGAAAAAACCCTCTCCATTTCCTGACGATTTTTATCGTTAAGTGGAGATAAAAAAAGATGCGCTTGTGTTAACGTTCTTAAACGATAATCAATACCTGCATCAACATTTAAAATGTCACAATGGTGTTTGATCTGTTCTATTGCAGGTAAAAAACGAGAACGTTGCAATCCATTACGATAAAGCTCGTCAGGTGGAATATTTGATGTTGCTACTAACGTGATGCCTCTGGCAAATAACGCTTCAAGCAAAGTACCTAAAATCATTGCATCAGTAATATCAGAAACGAAAAACTCATCAAAACAGAGCACATCGGTTTGCGCTTTAAATCCATCGGCAATAATTTCTAGCGGATTTTCATGACCTTGTAAGTTTTTCAGCTCTTCTTGAACACGTAACATAAAGCGATGGAAGTGTAAGCGAAGCTTTCGTTCTGTCGGCAGACTTTGATAAAACATATCCATCAACCATGTTTTACCTCGACCTACACCGCCCCACATATATAACCCACGTTCTGGTGCAACAATCTGTTTTTTTTTGCGAATTCGCCCGAATAATCGTTGTGTTAGCGAATTTTTTTCTGGTGGAGTCTCTTTTAATAATGCATGGTATATCTGTTGAAGATGGAGAACAGTTTTTCGCTGAACATCATCAGGTTGATAATCACCTTGCTTCAATGCGGCTTCATAAAGTGATAACGGCGTACTAACAGTCATGAATGCCCTCTTATCCTTAATTTTCTGACATACTGATTTGTGTCTGTCGAATGGCTCTATTATAAGCATTAAGAATTGTTTTAACATCAACGTAACACAGGAATTTCATATTAAGCTTAAGGATATTATTCCACCCATGCCTTTTAGCGGTTATGATGTTATAAAAATCCATCGTCCTCACTATTAGATGAAAAGGAGTTGCCATGGTTTGGGTTTATGCACTGATTGGATTAGTTGTAGGTCTTATTATCGGCGCACTCGCAATGCGTTACGGTAACAGCACCCTTCGCCAACAAGATGCTATAAAAGCAGAGTTAGATACAAAAAAAGAAGAACTTGATACTTATCGCAATGAGCTTGTCAGCCACTTTGCTAGAAGCGCTGAACTATTAGATAACATGGCGAAAGATTACCGTCAGCTTTATCAACATATGGCAAAAAGCTCTAATGAGCTCATGCCTGATATGCCTGAGCAAGAAAATCCATTTAACTACCGATTAAGTGAATCTGAAGCTGCAAATGATCAATCCCCAATAAAAATGCCACCTCGTGATTACTCCGAAGGGGCATCTGGATTGTTCAGACCTACAGAGAAAAAAGACAGTTAATCTTAAAACGCCACATTTTGTGGCGTTTTTTCTTTCTAATAAACATCACAAAATGACAATTATTTGCTATGGTTTTAAAGATAGCTTTTGTCTTGTAAATCCGTGTAAAAGGAAGAAAAGCACATCATGTCTTAATGAACTTTCCTCTGTCAGTACAGGTCTTAGTGACATCGTGCTCATTTTGAGCAACAACTTTTATTTTGATAACTGTATCAAGAGACTCTAATTCATGTTGACTAAAAAAAGAAAATTATTACTTAGTGCATTAGCAATGAGTATCGGACTTTCACTCTCTACTATTCCAGCAACCAGTATGGCCGCGTTGCCTGCAGTTATGCCATCAGGTGAACAGCTACCAAGCCTTGCACCAATGTTAGAAAAAGTGTTACCTGCTGTTGTCAGTGTGCACGTTTCAGGAACACGAGTGCAAAGCCAGCAAGTCCCTGAAGAGTTCAAATTCTTCTTTGGTCCAAATTTTCCATCACAACAACAAAGTATTCGCCCTTTTGAAGGCTTAGGTTCTGGTGTCATTATTGATGCACAAAAAGGCTACGTATTAACAAACAACCACGTTGTTGATGGTGCAGATAAAATCCAACTACAAATTAATGATGGGCGTGAATTTAATGCAAAATTAATTGGTAGCGATCCACAAACAGATATCGCATTACTGCAAATTGAAAAACCAACTAATTTAACTGCAATTAAAATGGCAGACTCGGACCAGCTACGTGTTGGTGACTTTGCAGTTGCAGTGGGTAACCCATTTGGTTTAGGCCAAACAGCAACGTCTGGCATTATCTCCGCATTAGGCCGTAGCGGTTTAAATCTGGAAGGTTTAGAGAACTTTATCCAAACCGATGCATCTATTAACCGTGGTAACTCTGGTGGTGCGCTCGTGAACTTAAATGGTGAGTTAATCGGAATTAACACCGCTATTTTAGCTCCGGGTGGTGGCAACATCGGTATCGGCTTCGCCATCCCAAGTAATATGGCGCGTGATCTTAGCCAACAACTGATTTCTCATGGTGAAGTTAAACGTGGCATCTTAGGTATTCGTGGCACAGAAATGAATTCTGATCTGGCGAAATCCTTTAATATTGATGCACAACGCGGTGCTTTTGTCAGCGAAGTTTTACCTGATTCATCCGCCTCAAAAGCAGGCATTAAACCGGGTGACGTTTTAATTTCAGTTGATGGTAAACGAATCAATAGCTTTGCTGAGTTAAGAGCTAAAGTGGGTACAACACCTCCGGGTAAAGAAATTCTGATTGGCTTAATCCGTCAAGGTAAACCAATGGATGTTAAAGTGACATTAGAGAAACAATCCGCTGATGCAACACGAGCAGATAACTTCTCTCCTGCACTACAAGGTGCCACATTAAGTAACTATGTGAATAAACAAGTGAAAGCTGTTGCTGTCGATTCGGTAGAAAAAGATTCTGCAGCAGCCGCATTTGGTTTACAGAAAGGCGATCTTATTATTGGCATCAATAATACACCAATTACATCACTAGGCGACTTACGCAAAGCCATTGATGCTAAACCGCCTGTTCTTGCACTGAATATTCAACGTGGTAATGAAGAAATTTATCTGCTATTACGTAATGCACCGCGCTAAGAAGTAAGCTTTAAAACTATCTAATTTATTGATTTCCTTAGCCCTATAATTTCCATTATAGGGCTTTTTTTATAGCTATTTTTGATAAGAGTCATTGGCTTAAAAGGGGATTTTATGCGCTGAGCGATGCTTTCATAAGTGAAACTATGTTATTCTCACTGCTCCTACGCGAATAATTTCACAGTCAGACATAAATATAGGATTTTTATGTTAACTAAGTTACTGCGATCAACTCTAATCGGTCTTCTCACAGCAGCAATTCTTTTGATTGCAGTTCCTTCAATTCGCCCTATTTTTATTGAACGCCTACTTAATGGCGATTTTCTCAATGCGCCTTTTAGCTATAATACTGCGGTGCGACGAGCAGCCCCTGCTGTTGTTAATGTTTATAGCAGTACCATGGGGAGCTTTTCTCAAGAAGGGCGTGAGCTAACATCTTTAGGTGCTGGCGTCATTATGGATGGTCGTGGTTATATTCTGACGAATCAGCATGTTATTAATAATGCTGATCAGATCCTTATCGCCCTCCAAAATGGTGATCTTTATGAAGGTTTACTTGTTGGATCGGATCCTTTAACCGATCTTGCGGTATTAAAAATTGATGCCGATAAACTCCCTACAATCCCGATTAATACTAAACGAATTTCTCATGTTGGTGATGTCGTACTCGCTATCGGTAATCCATTTAATATTGGGCAAACTATTACACAAGGGATCATCAGTGCTACAGGACGTGTTGGATTAAGTCCAACCCGTTACCAAAATTTCCTGCAAACGGATGCCTCAATCAATGAAGGTAACTCTGGCGGCGCACTAATTAATACCGAAGGTGAACTAGTCGGTATTAATACTATGACATTTGATTCAGGGACCTATAACGGATACCGCCCTACAGCAGAAGGATTAGGCTTCGCTATCCCGACAGAACTTGCAGTTAAAATTATGAATAAACTAATTCGTGATGGTCGTGTTATCCGTGGTTTTATTGGTATCACAGCAAAAGAATTACCAAGAATTCGCTCATCAAATACAGATATTAAGCAAATTCAAGGATTGCGAATTTTTAGGATCACACCAAATGGTCCAGCGGATAAAGCAGGAATAAAAACTGGTGATATCATCCTTAGCATTAATCATGCACCAGCAACTTCCGCAATGGAAATGATGGATTACATTGCAGAGACTCGCCCCGGCACTGTATTACCCGTTACGTTATTACGTGAGGGTAATGAACTCAATGTTGATGTGACTATTTCTGAATACCAGCCAGAATAATAACTAACAAAAAATCTTCTTAATTATTGGTTAATAAGGAGATTTCATATAAAACGTCGCACTTTGTAAGCAACTTTCTTTAAAGGTTTCGGTATTGCGATAGTCCTCTAATGTACTGTGATTACAACCACTATATTGTCCTTCTTTAGTACCATCATTTTGCCAGCCACAAACCGGACAGATCTCAAAAAATGCCTCATCTTTGTCTTTAAAGACAAAATAATGACAAGCGACACAACTCACTTCGAGTGGAAGGTGACAACTGCGTTTCTCTATCAAAGTAATCTCCTACAACAATAACGAATAAAGCGAGATTTTATTCATTTTTATTCGGTTTACTCGCGAGTGCATTATGTTCAACAGCATGCCAAATTTTTTCGGCTTTCCGTCCAATTAAAATCAGTGAAATAGCCAAAATAAAGAAGAAAATCGCACTATGTAAACTATCCCAGAAATATTCAAAGAATCGGGTATAAAGGTTAATACCAAGGAATGTTAGACCGAATCCTCTTAACATACCGTCATCTGTTTTCAGGCTAATATAAATACAGATAACTGAAACAACAGCAAATAACAGTGCCCAAGGTAACAATTTTATACTTGATGTGTAATACCATGTATCAGGATCGTAATTGCCGAAAATAGACATTATCCATAACGCAATAAACAGATAAGTGAGCCCCATTATTTTTGTCATGGTAAATAAACGGCGCTGTACCAATACATTTTGTAGAAAATAACAACCTGCTAATAATACCGCGCCAAAGAAAACAAAGCGGATAGGATAGTTCATTCCTAACCAATAAGCGCCCCAACCAGAGACATATCCTGTTTCAGCACCAAACCAATTTCCTAACATCAATAAGAAGAATAACCACACCAACGAAGAGCGACTGATAAATCCAATTGCACCATAAATGACACAACCAATTAGAAAGAGAGGAGCAATATGACCACTACCGGTATCCAGTAACTCTCCTAGTTGCCAAAGAAAAATAGCGGTAAACATCACACCTAAAAAGAGAATAAACTCAGTACTGTAATGCCACTGTGTTTCTCTTCGCTGACGTTTAAATCCCCAAAAATAGAGTGCTGAAGCAATAAGTGCAGGAGATACCACACGCATAATTTCAGAAACACTAAAAATTTCAATGAGATAATAAATTAATGCACTATCACTAAAAATGCTACCAGCTGCAATAATCAAACACACCATCGCTATCCAGAATGCATAACGACTCAGCCGTTTCCAATCAAAAGGAATTCGGTGCAATGTACTTCCTAACTGCCGATGTTGTTGTTCTGAAATCTCACCAGATTGTTGCCATTCATCCAGTGCTTGACGAACTAGGCGCTCTTGTTTCCTTGTTACCTGCATATTCATTTCTTCCTTTTAGCTCATAGAAATTTTTCTAAAACAGGTCTATTTTTCTTACTGTATCTTGCCACGAAAGAAATGCCTTATGAATTATCCTATTCTATTGAAATAATGCGCAAAAAAAACCACAGCACAACAATGCGCTATGGTTTTAAATCGCTAAAAAGGGTAACTAAAATAGATTAGTCATTAGCGCGTAAACGTTCTATTTTCGCCCCTAATCCTTGTAATTTAGCTTCAATATTTTCATACCCACGATCGATATGATAGATACGATCAACAATGGTTGTGCCTTCAGCAATACACCCCGCAAGGACTAAACTTGCAGAAGCACGTAAATCCGTTGCCATCACTTGTGCACCTGAAAGTTTTTCAACACCATGGCATAACACAGTATTACTTTCGATTTCAGCGTGAGCGCCCATGCGAATTAACTCAGGAATGTGCATAAAACGATTTTCAAAAATGGTTTCAGTGATCATCCCAGCACCTTCAGCTACTAAGTTTAAAAGGCTAAATTGTGCTTGCATATCGGTTGGAAAACCCGGATGTGGCGCAGTACGCAAGGTTACCGCTTTAGGGCGTTTACCATGCATATCAAGGCTTATCCAATCTTCACCTACTTCAATATCCGCGCCTGCTTCACGTAATTTTGCCAATACAGCATCTAATGTGTCTGGTTTCGCATTACGACAAACAACATGACCACGAGAAATCGCAGCAGCAACTAAGAAAGTCCCTGTTTCAATACGATCCGGTAGGATTTGATAAGTGCCACCACCAAGGCGTTCTACGCCTTCAATCGTAATGCTATCAGTACCTGCACCGCTGATTTTAGCACCTAATGTATTAAGGAAGTTGGCGGTATCTTCAATTTCAGGCTCTCTTGCCGCATTCTCGATGATAGTTTTGCCTTCCGCTAATACTGCCGCAGTCATAATAGTGATAGTGGCGCCCACACTCACTTTATCCATGACAATATGCGCGCCTTTTAAACGCCCATCAACACGTGCTTTCACATAACCTTCATCCAGAGTGATCTCAGCACCTAATTGCTCTAAACCTGTAATATGAAGATCAACAGGACGAGCGCCAATGGCACAACCACCGGGTAAAGAAACCTGACCTTGACCAAAGCGTGCGACTAACGGCCCTAACGCCCAAATAGAAGCACGCATGGTTTTAACCAGCTCGTAAGGTGCACAAAATTCATTGATATTACGAGCATCAACGAAAACAGAGCCATTACGTTCAACATTAGTTCCTAAGCGATTAAGCAACTTAATCGTTGTATCGATATCTTTTAATTTAGGAACATTCGTTAATTCTACTGGCTCTTCGGCAAGGATCGCAGCGAACAGGATTGGCAGTGCAGCATTTTTTGCGCCTGAAATATTGACCTCACCTGATAAACAGGTTGGTCCTTGTACTCTAAATTTATCCATCTGTAGAACTCTCTTTTTTATTTTGCTGTACGCTGTATACCTACTGAATCAAAGCCCGTTAAGTTTACGATCCCTCTTCCACTCTTCAGGTGTGTAGGCTTTAATAGACAAAGCGTGAATACGGTTATCTGCAATATATTCCATCAAAGGGGCATAAATGGTTTGTTGTTGTTTGACTCTGCTCATTCCCTCAAACATTGCGCCGACAACGACAACTTGAAAATGACTACCATCACCATTGACGATGACTTCATCTAAAGACAGGCTGTCCATTAATACTTGTTTGATTTCATTTGTATCCATAATTGCTTAATCTCAACGTTAAAATAATAATCAGTCGTCTATCCTAATGGAATCCGCCCTACTCTTAAACCATCAAAAACCCCCTTAATGATAAAAGTATCACGAAGGGGGCTTTTTAATACCTTTACTCAAAATCTGTATTAGGCAATATTCATAATTTCATCAAGATCATAGAGTGTAATTAAGGTTTGAAAACGCTCACTTACACCTTGAATAATAAATTGACGATTTCGCTCTTCCATTTCTGCTTTTAAATGAACAAAAAGTGCCAATCCTGTTGAATCAATATGCCCTAAAGCAGAAATATCAATGATATTAATATCAGCTAATAATGCTTTACGTTGTTGCCAAACAGACAATAACGTTTCACGATCTAGCGTTCCTTGGAAATAGAGGACATCCTCTTTTTTTTCCCAATTTAACGAAGCTGACATGTTATTTTTTCTCATCCAGAGTGATTGGTGTTTTAGCACTGATTTCTAACTGTTTTGTTAAACCATCAACACCTTTAGAATTTAAAATATCTGACCACTCATTCTGTTTTGTTGTGATCATGCTGACACCTTCAGCAATCATATCATAAGCTTGCCATTCACCTGTCTTACTGTTTTTACGCCATTGGAAATCGAGGCGAACAGGTGGGCGACCATTTGTATCGATAATAGTAACGCGAATAGTGAGATTTGTTTTATCTGCGAACGGTTTTGCAGGCTCAATACGGTACTCTTGACCTTCATACATCGCTAATGCTTGGCCATAAACTTGAGCAAGATATGCTTCAAATGCAGTGAAATAAGCATCACGTTGCGCTGGTGTTGCATTACGATAATGTGGCCCTAGCACTAATGCCCCTGCATATTTAATATGTACATAAGGCAGTAATTCTTGCTGAACAATTTGGCGTAAAACTTCAGGATTTTTACGAATTTCAGGCTGTTCATTTTTTAATTTACTAAAGGTCTTTTGCGCTGCATCTTCCATTAATGCGTAAGGATTGGTTTTGTCTACTGCCATTGCAAAAGGCGTTATCACTAATAGTGCGACCATCAATAAGCGTTTAAACATACGTTCGCGTCTCCTCAAATAGGGTTTCAATAATACGATGCATTTATTACGCTAAATCTAGCTAAATGTATAAGTGCATCGTATAGAAATTAATGATTAAGGTAATGCTGGATGTTCTTCAGTCGGTTCAGATTCAGATTTTGCTGAATTATCACCATCACCCGTTTTATAAAGGAATTGACCAATAAGATCTTCCAACACCATTGCTGAATTGGTATTTGTGATCCGTCCCCCATCTTTTAACAAAGTAGAATCTAATGCTTCATCATAAAAGCCTAAATTCAATGCAAGGAACTGCTCACCTAATAAACCAGATGTACGAATAGACAATGAGCTACTTTCTGGAATATGGTCATAAATGCTCAGAATATCGAGAGCAACTTCTGGGCGATAGTTCCCTTCATCTTCTTCTTTTAAGGTGATAGAAGAAACGCGACCAATCACCACACCACCAATCTTAACTGGGGAACGTTCTTTTAACCCACCAATATTACCAAAGCTGGCATAAACGCGATAAGTTGGTTGATTACCCATTTCTTTAATATCAGCCACTTTTAGGCATAAGAAAATCACAGCGGCTAACGCAATCAGAACAAATAGACCAACCCAAACTTCAATTTTTTTACTTTGCATGACTTAGTTCCCAAACATCAGTGCGGTTAGCACAAAATCTAAACCCAATACGGCTAACGAAGAATGAACAACAGTACGTGTTGTTGCTCTGCTAATCCCTTCTGATGTTGGGATTGCGTCATACCCGTTAAAAAGCGCTATCCAAGTGACGGTGATGGCAAAAACAACACTTTTAATAAAGCAATTCACTAGATCAAGTCGCCATTCAACGGCACCTTGCATCGATGCCCAGAAAAAGCCTTCATCGATCCCTTTCCAATCCACACCAACAATGGCACCACCCCAAATACCGATGGCAACAAAAATAAGTGAAAGCAATGGCATACTAATAAGACCAGCCCAAAAACGGGGGGCAACAACACGTCTTAAAGGATCGACAGCCATCATTTCTAAACTAGAAATTTGCTCTGTGGCTTTCATTAAACCGATTTCAGCGGTTAAGGCTGAACCCGCACGACCCGCAAATAATAGTGCCGTGACAACTGGGCCTAATTCTCTTAACAATGAAAGTGCGACCATCATACCTAGACTAGCTTCAGCACTAAAGGTTGTTAAAACAAGATAGCCTTGTAATCCCAACACCATGCCAATAAATAGGCCAGACACCATGATAATTAATAAGGATTGAACACCAACGTTATACAATTGCTTCAGTAAAAGAGGCCACTGTTTACGAAATTCAGGCTTACCAACTAATGCTCTAAAGAGCATAATGCCGGCTCTACCGAAGGTTGCAAAAATCGCCAACGCTCTAGTGCCAATGCGAGATAATAAATTTATCACGTACTAATTTCCTCGTCCTAATAGGTCGTCCTGATAATCTCCCGCAGGAAAACGGAAAGGTACAGGGCCATCAGCGATCCCATCTAAAAACTGTCTTACTTGCCTATTTGGATTATCCTGTAATTCTTGTGCACTACCTTGAGCAATAACTTTCTGTTCCGCAACAATATAGGCGTAATCTGCGATACTTAACACTTCGGGTACATCATGGGAAACCACAACACAAGTCACACCCAGCGCATGGTTTAACTCATCAATTAACTTAACAAGCACCCCCATTGTGATAGGATCTTGCCCAACAAAAGGTTCATCAAACATAATCAGTTCAGGATCAAGCGCAATAGCCCTTGCTAATGCGGCTCTTCTCGCCATACCGCCTGATAATTCAGAAGGCATTAAGTTTGCCGCCCCACGTAACCCCACGGCTTCAAGTTTCATCATCACCGTTGTACGGATCAATGCTTCAGGTAAATTTGTATGCTCTCTTAGCGGAAAGGCTACATTTTCAAACACATTCATGTCGGTAAAAAGGGCACCGGACTGAAAAAGCATACTCATTTTCTTTCTTGCTTGATACAACGCAGAACGTGATAGCGCAGGAATATTGTCGCCATCAAACCAAATTTCACCACTATCTGGAAGGATTTGTCCTCCCATTAGGCGTAACAAGGTTGTTTTACCAATCCCTGAAGGGCCCATAATTGCAGTCACTTTTCCCCTCGGTACCACAAGATTGATCTCAGAGAAGATCTTTCTGCTACCGCGAGTGAAGTTCATATTGCGCACTTCAATTAAATTGTCAGATTGTGCGTTCATGAATAAAACATCCTCAAGCCTGTCTGCATAAACGAATTTTTACACTATTTTGGCAGGTCATTCACTATGTTACAAAGAAATCACCACTATTTAGCAATTTATTGCACGGTTAATTTTACTTTTCGTGCTTGGCTAGTCAAAATATGGTTAATTAGCAAAACCTTTTGACAATATGTTTTTTATCAGCCCTGTCTTATTGGTTTTTTCTTTATTCGCTCATTGTTGGAAAACTGATGGCATGTTGATTACTTTGTCTCTTTTAATTCTTGGGTTGATGTTACTCGTTTATGCATCAGACCGATTAGTTTATGGTGCGAGTGTTTTTGCGCAATCGTTAAAAATCCCCCCCGCTGTTATCGGTATCTTAATTGTTGGTACAGGGACTTCACTACCTGAGCTTTTTATTTCAACGGATGCCGCAGTTCATAATTTACCTGATATCGCTATCGGGACAGCTATTGGCTCTACACTCACCAATCTTCTCCTTATCGCGGGTATTGGCGCAATGATTTACCCCATGAGCATTCAGTCCGCAGTGCTAAAAAAAGAGCTTCCATTGATGATTATCGTCATCATGCTCGTTGGCATTATTGTTTCTAGCGGAGAGCTAGGGCTTAGAGAAGGCACTCTGCTCTTTTTTATTGGTTTTGCATCCATTTTTCTCATGATAAAAACAATGCATAAAACACTAACACAAGAGCGCCACGTGTTACCTTTAGAAACCTTAACGCGTTTTGAATTACAGACAAATCCCCGTAATTCTGTTGCCCTTTTTTGGGTTGTTATTGCGTTACTGATTATTCCAGTTGCAACTCAAATGATATTAGACAATGTCTTTATTCTAATGCAACAGTATCATTTTAGTGGCTTTTTTGTTGGTTTAACCTTGCTATCCATTGGTACAAGTTTACCTGAATTAGCAACGACTATCGTGGCCGCACTCAGACGTGAAAATGAATTAGCCTTAGGGAATATTATAGGTGCTAATATTTTCAACCTGACATTTGTTTTAGGAATGCCAGCATTACTTTCACCAAGCACATTTAATATCAACACTTTTTATTTTAGTTTTGCTGTACTTGGTGTGGCCAGTTTACTGTTTTCTCTCTTTTCATTAGGGCGAAAGCAACGCCTCAACCGCGGAAAAGGGATATTCTTATTAGTTTGCTTTATTATTTATATTACGGTGTTGTGCGTCGCACATTCTCTCTTAACCTAAAATAAATGGTACAAAAAAATGACCGAGTTTGATTTTCAGCAAGCAGGAAAAAAGGTTCTTCATATTGAACGTGATGGATTAGCTGAACTAGAACAATACATTAATGATGATTTCACTCTTGCCTGTGAAAAAATTTTTCACTGCCAAGGTCGAGTTATTGTCATGGGAATGGGTAAATCTGGTCATATTGGACATAAGATTGCCGCAACATTCGCTAGCACAGGAACACCTTCTTTTTTTGTTCACCCCGGTGAAGCAAGCCATGGCGACTTAGGTATGGTAACAGAAAAAGATATCGTTCTAGCGATTTCAAACTCAGGTGAAGCCAGTGAGATCCTCGCACTTATTCCGGTACTGAAACGTAAACAGATAACACTGATTTGTATGACACGCACGCCTCAAAGTACAATGGGGAAAGCGTCTGATATTCATCTTTGTATCAAAGTCCCTAAAGAAGCTTGTCCTTTAGGTCTTGCACCAACAACCAGTACAACAGCAACCTTGGTAATGGGGGATGCGCTAGCGATCGCTCTTTTACGTGCTCGTGGTTTTACCGCTGAAGATTTTGCCCTTTCTCATCCTGGTGGTGCATTAGGCCGTAAATTACTCCTTCATGTCAGTGATTTAATGAATAAAGAGGAAGATATTCCACGTGTCACTAAAGATGCCACTTTACGTGAAGCACTTGTCGAAATAACCCGTAAAAAATTAGGTATGACCGTTATTTGCGATGATAGCATGCAGATCAACGGTATCTTTACTGACGGTGATTTACGGAGAATATTTGACTTAGGGATAGATCTGAACAATGCCAAAATCTCAGATGTGATGACAAAAGGCGGTATTCGTATTCGCCCTGATTGTTTAGCCGTTGAAGCACTAAATTTAATGCAAGCAAAACATATCACCTCGCTATTAGTCACAGAACAAGATAGTGATATCCTGTTAGGTGTTTTACATATGCATGATTTATTACAAGCGGGTGTTGTATAAGATATTCATAACGTTCGAAGGATAAAAATGAATACAATGATAGAAACTTGTTATGGTGCGGTAAGTCAGCAAATCATCAAAAAAGCAGAAAAAATCCAATTGCTGATTTGTGATGTTGATGGTGTGATGTCTGACGGACTTATTTACATGGGTAATAATGGCGAAGAATTAAAAGCCTTTAATGTCCGTGATGGATATGGCATCCGTTGTTTGCTTACATCAGGCATTGAGGTTGCTATCATTACAGGTCGTCAATCTAAACTGTTAGAAGATCGTGCTAAAACCCTTGGCATTACATATCTTTACCAAGGTCAGCATAATAAGCTTTTGGCGTATCAACAACTGTTAGATACACTAAACCTTGAACCTGAACAAACAGCCTATATTGGTGACGACCTGATTGATTTACCTGTAATGGAAAAAGTGGGACTTTCTGTCGCCGTAGCTGATGCTCATCCATTACTTACACCTCGTGCTAATTATGTAACTCGCATTGCGGGTGGTCGTGGTGCAGTACGAGAATTGTGTGATTTAATCCTTTTAGCGCAAGGTCGGCTTGAAGACGCTAAAGGTCTTTCGATTTAACGTATAACGACACAGAATGAATAAATTAAAATCCTGGTTTACCTTAATTCTTGCCATTATCGCCCTTGGGCTGATTGGCTGGAACTACACTAATAACACTGAACTCGGTGATGGTGCGATTGTTGAAGATGGTCAGCCAACCTATCAATCCAAATCATCGATATCTTTTGTTTACGAGCCAACGGGTATACTTGGATATAAACTTGTTGCTGATGATGTCAAAAATTATGCTCAGCAAAAGTTTACGTGGTTTACTAACCCTGTCTTAACCACCTATTCACCGACAGGGGATGCAACATGGACCGTACGCGCCAATAAAGCCAAGCTAACAAACAGTAAAATGCTCTATCTTTATGGCGATGTTCAAATTGATAGCTTAACGGATGACTCTCAACTACAGAGAATAAGCACAGATAACGCTATCGCAAATTTGGACACACAGGATGTTTCCTCTGATGATGAAGTGACTATTATCGGCGTCGGACTGAAATCAGTCGGCTTAAAAATGCGAGGCAATCTGCGCGAGAAACGTGCAGAGCTGATTGAAAAGGTAAACACCTATTATGAGATCCCTAATGAATCAAAAAATCCGTAATACACTGATTATCGGCACACTTTTAGCGATAAGTGTACCTGCGATGGCGCTTAAAGATGACACACAACAACCTATTGTTGTGAACTCAGAGAAACAATCGCTTGATCTAGAAAAGAACGTCACAACCTTTACACAAAATGTTGTGATCAAACAAGGATCTATCGACATTCGTGCTGATAAAGTTGTTGTCACACGCCCAGGTGGTGACTCCAAAAAAATCGTTATAGAAGCATTTGGTAATCCCGTAACTTTTTATCAGTTACAAGATGATGGCAAACCAATCAAAGGTCGTGGCGACAAGATGACCTATGAAATGGATAAAGAGTTAATGACCTTAACGGGTAAAGCCTATCTTGAACAATTAGACAGTAATATCACCGGTGATAAGATCACTTATCTCGTCCCAACTCAGCAAATGGAAGCTTTTAGCGGTAAAGGTAAACAAGTGACTACTGTTTTACTGCCTTCCCAGTTGCAAGAGAAAGGCCCTGGTGTTAACAACAAAGGTAAGTAACACTTTATGGCGCTGTTAAAAGCTGAAAATTTAGCGAAAGCATACAAAGGGCGCACCGTTGTCGGTGATGTAAGCCTGAACGTTAATTCAGGTGAAATTGTCGGCTTACTTGGACCAAATGGTGCAGGTAAAACAACCACATTCTATATGGTTGTTGGCATTGTCGCTCGTGATGCTGGTAGTATTACAATTGATGATGAAGACATTACGCTGTTACCGTTACATGAACGAGCACGTAAAGGCATTGGCTATCTTCCTCAAGAGGCGTCTATTTTTAGACGCTTAAGCGTTTATGACAACATTATGGGGATCTTAGAAATCCGCCATGATTTAACGCCTGAAGAACGAAAAGATCGCGCAGAAGAACTGCTAGAAGAGTTTAATGTCAGCCATTTACGTAACAGCTTAGGACAATCATTATCGGGGGGTGAACGTCGCCGCGTTGAAATCGCACGAGCATTGGCCGCAAACCCTAAATTCATTTTATTAGATGAACCTTTTGCGGGTGTTGACCCTATTTCGGTATTAGATATTAAAAAAATTATCCAGCATCTACGTGATTATGGATTAGGTGTACTGATTACTGACCATAATGTTCGTGAAACATTAGATGTGTGTGAACGTGCTTACATCGTCAGCCAAGGTCACCTTATCGCTCATGGTTCACCCGAAGAAATTCTTGAAAATGAGCAAGTTAAACGTGTTTACTTAGGTGAAGGCTTCCGCCTGTAATCTTTGATTCACTTTTACTCTGTCATGGATGACAACAGCAAAGGACTCATCGCATTATTATGAAACAAAGTTTGCAACTTCGTCTTAGTCAGCAACTGGCAATGACGCCACAGCTACAACAGGCTATTCGTTTGTTGCAACTTTCGACGCTTGAATTACAACAAGAAATTCAGCAAGCGCTTGAATCTAACCCTCTTCTCGAACAAGACGACGATCAACAAGATCCCGTTTCAGATGATACCTCTCATACAGAAAATCAATCTGACTCTACAACAGAAACAACAACTGAAAACGACGTTGAAGAGTTTGACACGCTGGACGCTTTAGAACAAAAAGAGATGCCTGACGATCTCCCATTAGACACTCAATGGGAAGAAATCTACACTGCGGGCACGCCTTCTGGTACCAGTAATGACTATATGGATGATGAGCTGCCACTGTATCAAGGTGAAACAACAGCCTCATTACAAGATTATCTAACATGGCAGGCGGATCTCACTCCGTTTACAGAAACAGACAGAGCAATTGCCATAAGTATTATCGATGCAGTTGATGAAACAGGATATTTAACTGTTACAACAGATGACATCCTGCTTGGAATGGGCGATGATGAGATAGAGCTTGATGAAGTTGAAGCCGTATTAAAACGTATTCAACGCTTTGATCCTATTGGTGTTGCTGCACGCGATTTAAAAGAGTGTCTTTTGATTCAGCTATCCGCTTTTTCAACAGAAACACCCTATCTTAAAGAAACGCAGTTAGTCATTAGCCAATATTTAGAATTGCTAGGCAACCGTGATTTTCGTCAATTGATGCGTCAAACGAAGTTACGCGAAGAGACACTTAAATCTGTTATTGAGATCATTCAATCACTTGATCCTAAACCTGGATTAAGTATTGATACAGGCGAGTCAGAGTATGTTATCCCAGATATACTGGTAAAAAAATCAGGTGAACGCTGGCAAGTTGAGTTAAATACAGATAGCATTCCTCGCCTACGAATAAATGAGACTTATGCAGCATTGGGTCAATCGACTCAAAATGAAAGCGATGGAAAATTTATTCGTGACAATTTACAAGAAGCCAAATGGCTGATAAAAAGTTTAGAAAGCCGTAATGAGACATTATTAAAAGTCGCTCATTGCATTGTTGACACACAGCAGGCATTTTTCGAATTGGGTGAAGAGCATATGAAGCCTCTTGTGTTAGCAGATATTGCTGAACAGGTTGAAATGCACGAATCCACCATTTCTCGAGTGACAACGCAAAAATTTTTGCATTGCCCGAGAGGAATTTTCGAATTGAAGTATTTTTTCTCTAGCCATGTGAATACTGATAGCGGAGGCGAAGCCTCTTCAACAGCAATCAGGGCTTTAGTGAAGAAACTCATCGCAGCAGAAAATCCAGCGAAACCACTTAGTGATAGTAAACTGGCTAATATGCTCGCAGAACTTGGTATACAAGTTGCTCGACGCACTGTTGCGAAGTATAGAGAGTCATTATCCATCCCGCCTTCAAATCAACGTAAAGAGTTGGTTTGAGCATAATTGAGAAGGAAGACACTATGGAACTTCAAATCACTGGTCATAATATTGAATTAACTGATGCTCTGCGTGATACCGTCAAAGCAAAAAGCGCGAAATTACCTCAGTTCTTTGACAAAATTAATAACGTTCAGGTTATCCTGAAAGTCGAGAAAGTGAATAAAATCGCGGAAGCGACCATTCAAGTTAATGGCGGTGAATTACATGCCTCTGCAGAAGCAGAAGATATGTACGCAGCAATTGATGGATTAATGGATAAGCTGGCTCGTCAATTAACCAAACACAAAGATAAACTGAGACAACATTAATTCATTTCCCATTGTAAAATGGGGATACAATCGGCGAAGTTACTGCGTTGTTTATGACTCGGTTTAAACCAACGCCTAATCAATATCAGTAACGAAAAACCAGATGTCACTTTGTGGCATCTGGTTTGCTGGTCTAAGTGAATAAGACAATGAACAACGATACAAAGATGAATATTAGCGACGTACTTTCTCTGTCATGTACACATAATGATGTACATTGCACGAGTAAAAAGCGCGCGTTAGAAATTATCAGTGAAAATGCGGCAAAAGCACTTAATTTACCCGAAACGCTGATATTTGAAGCCTTACTGACGCGTGAAAAAGTCGGTACAACAGGGATTGGGGGTGGTTTAGCAATCCCTCATGGACGTATTGAAAGTGATGAAACAGAAAAAGTAGTTGGTGTGTTTCTTCACCTAAGCGAACCTATTGCCTTCGACGCTATTGATAATCAACCTGTCGACTTGTTGTTCGCATTACTCGTTCCTGCGACACAATGTAAGGAACATTTACACACACTGTCTTTAATTGCAAAACAGTTGGCGGACAAAAATTTATGTCGCCGACTACGCTCCGCACAAAGTGATGAAGAGCTTTATCAGATTATCACAGAATAACCCCTATGGGTTTAATGGGACGCGAATAGCATACAGTGGAATGATATTCATCACTGGGAAATTATAGGGGAGCTACCTCATGGTGCTGATGATAGTCAGCGGACGCTCTGGTTCAGGTAAGTCAGTCGCTTTGCGTGCGCTTGAAGACATGGGATTTTATTGTGTTGATAACTTACCTGTTGATCTTTTACCGGAGCTCGCAAAAACACTGGCTGAACGTGATGCTTCTGCTGCCGCAGTCAGTATTGATGTCCGAAATATGCCTGAGTCGCCGGAGATCTTCGAAAAAGCGCTAGAAAGTTTACCCGCTGAATATTCTCCACAACTCTTATTTTTAGACGCAGATAGAAATACTTTAATTCGTCGTTATAGTGATACACGACGCTTGCACCCACTTTCGACCAAAAACCTTTCATTAGAAATGGCAATTGATACCGAAAGTGATCTGCTTGAGCCATTGCGATCACGTGCTGATCTCATCATTGACACCTCTGAGATGTCAGTTCATGAGCTTGCAGAAATGCTGCGGACTCGTTTATTAGGTAAACGTGAACGTGAGCTGACAATGGTCTTTGAATCCTTTGGTTTTAAACATGGTATTCCTATTGATGCGGATTATGTTTTTGATGTGCGATTCTTACCCAATCCACATTGGGACCCTAAACTGCGCCCAATGACAGGTCTTGATCGCCCTGTTGCGGCATTTTTAGATAGACACACTGAAGTTCATAACTTTATTTATCAAACTAGAAGCTATCTTGAACTTTGGTTGCCGATGTTAGAAACCAATAATCGTAGTTATTTGACAGTTGCAATTGGTTGTACGGGGGGTAAACACCGTTCAGTTTATGTTGCTGAGCAACTCGCCGATTATTTCCGCTCTAGAGGGAAAAACGTACAATCACGTCACAGAACGCTAGAAAAACGCAAATGACCCAATATCGACAAGTTGCGATTAAAAATCGGCTCGGTATGCATGCAAGACCTGCAATGAAATTATTTGATTTAGTCAAAACATTTCAATCAACCGTCATTTTACGTAACAACGAAGGGGTTGAAGCTCAAGCGGATAGTGTGATTGCTATGCTAATGTTAGATTCAGAGCAAGGCAGTCAAATTGATATAGAAGTGACTGGTAGTGATGAAAATGAAGCTATTGATGCTATTATCGCATTATTTGAATCAGGGTTTGATGAAGAATAATCATAATAGAAAACAATAGATTAGCATTTCTTAACTAAATAACCAGAAAGAGACTGTGATCACTGTCTCTTTCTTTTTTATACAGAACCGCCTATTATCTCTTATATGAGTTTAACAACACCCCCACCTCACCCGTGGGGGTGTTGTTTTGCATTGGAATAAATTGGAGTATGGTATGACAAAGCCAACAATTATCATCAACGAACTTGATGCTGAACGTTTAGATTCATTGCTAGAGCAACCGGCATTTGCAGATAGCCCGATTGCTGAAGCATTGAATGAAGAATTAGATCGTGCTGACATTGTTACACCAGCTGATATCCCTGCTAATATTGTCACAATGAACAGCAAAGTCCGCTTTATGGACTTAAAAAATAATGAAGAGCGTACTCGTACTTTAGTGTATCCCGCTTCATTAAAAGATAGCGCCACTGAACTTTCAGTCATGGCCCCAATGGGTGCTGCACTACTGGGTTTAGCAATTGATGACGAGATCAGTTGGAAGCTGCCTAATGGCCTTGAAACTAAGGTTAAAGTATTAGAAATTCTATACCAACCTGAAGCTGCGGGTGAATTACACCGTTAAGCAGAGCTGAAGGTTCGCGTCTTATTTTTATCTTCTCAAATTGAAAAGCACACTGATAAACGCGATATCTCAGCCCATTGCGGGCTGAGATTAAAGGTTGCGATAAGTATCTAAAATTTACTCACCGGCAATACTCATTTCTGGTAATAACAACGATCCACACTGAACATTACTGCGCATCTCAATATCATCACCCATAGTAGCAATGTTTGCCCACATCTCTTTTAAATTACCAGCAATAGTCACTTCACTAACAGGATACTGAATTTCACCATTCTCAACCCAAAAACCGCTTGCTCCACGAGAATAATCACCCGTCACGGTACTGACGCCTTGCCCCATCAATTCTGTAACAACTAGCCCGGTTCCCATCTCTTTTAGCAGTGCATCAAATGATAGGCCTTGTCCTGGGATATACCAGTTATGAATACCACCAGCATGGCCATTGCTTTTTAAACCTAACTTTCTTGCTGAATAGGTAGTTAATAACCACTCTTGTAATACGCCATCTTTAATAATGTCAGCATCAGTTGTGCGCACACCTTCGCTATCAAATGGTGTTGATGCCAAACCTCTCATTAAGTGAGGACGCTCTTGAATATTGAGCCATTGAGGAAAAATTTGTTTGCCCAAACTATCGAGTAGGCAAGAAGATTCACGGTAAATCATGCTACCGCTAATTGCTGCAACTAAATGACCAAAAATACCTGTCGCAACATCAGCAGCAAAAATAACAGGGGCTTTCATGGTTGGGAGTTTACGAGGTGCAAGGCGTGATAAAGTACGACGGGCGCACTCTTGACCTACCCACTCAGGTGATTCAAGATCATCAAAACGACGACTAATGGTGTAAGCATAGTCGCGCTCCATATCTTCACCATCACGGGCAATAACACAACTCGACATAGAATAGCGTGAAGATGAATAGCTTTTTAATAAACCCAGGCTATTACCAAATACACGGGTCCCACTGTGGCTATTAAAGCTGCCTCCTTCAGTATTAATAATACGACTATCACTGTCTAACGCGGCTTTTTCTGCTCTTGATGCTAATTCAATCGCTTTATCTGCCGTAATTTCGGCAGGATGGTAAAGATCAAGGAAAGGCGCATCAAACGCTAATAAATCTTGATCCGCAGGCCCTGCATATGGATCAGCTGAAGTGTATCGTGCAATATCCACAGCGGCTTGTACAGCGCGTTTAATCGCATCAGGACTTAAATCGGTAGAAGAAGCACTGCCTTTACGTTGTTGTTGATAAACCGTAATGCCTAACGCGCCATCACTGTTAAATTCCACATTTTCAACTTCACCGTAACGTGTACTGACACTAATCCCCGTTGATTTATTAATAGCGACTTCAGCACCATCACACTGTTTTGATGCCAGCTCTAATGCGAGAGAGACGGCGTCTTCAAGCTGTTTTACCTGATCTGAATTATTCATTGAAAACCATTTTTCCTAAGGAGAACATCACTTTTTACTTATTTTTAGCAAAGTAAATCAATTGACAGGTGGTCAACAAGCGATTTTCCCAGTTACAATAGAAGATATATGAATGTTATCACCCGTCGGGCTTTTGGTCATTCACCAAATCACACTCCCGGCTTACTCTGCAACAGGAATTTTATTATGGCAAAGCAGCCTGAAGAGTGGCATTACCTCAATCCTGAATTCGACGATACATCGTCAGAAGAGGAAGAAGAGGACGAAATCATCTGGGTTAGCAAAAGCGAAATTAAACGTGACGCTGAAGCACTCAAAAAACTGGGTACTGAATTAGTTGAATTAAGTGCTCAAGAACTAGAACGTGTGCCATTAGATGAAAAATTATTATCTTCTATTCAACTAGCACAAAAAGTACAACGTGAAGCACGCCGTCGCCAAATTCAATATATTGGAAAGCTACTGCGCAATGTGGATGAAGAACCAATCCGCCAAGCGCTCGATAAACTAAAAAACCGCCACAATCAACAGATCTTAGTGTTACATAAACTTGAAGATCTGCGAATTCGCCTTATCGAAGGTGGCAATGAAGTGATTGAAGAAGTTGTTGCGCTTTATCCAATGGCTGATCGCCAACAATTACGCACACTGATCCGTAATGCAAAAAAAGAAAAAGAAGCCAATAAGCCACCGAAATCATTCCGCTTATTGTTTCAATATCTAAAAGATTTATCGGAATCAGCATAAAACCTGAGTATCCTGAAAACGCAGTGTAAACTCAGCCTCACTGCGATTTTCAGGGCTTAATTCTACTCTGAATTACTTTTGTATTTTATGCTCACAATGAAAGCTCAATACGTCTTTACCAAGCTCATTTTGTGCTTCTTGCATCAATTCCACCAAAGGTTGAAAATCACGAGAATAATGAGGAAAATGCTTAAAAACAATACTGACTGGCAATTCAATTTCTCCCATTAACACATCCCATAATGCATCTAAGTTATTACCAAAATGCTCATCTAGCTGAAATTGCAATGCAAAATCCCGATAAAAGGCGTCTCTATCTGCCAGCATCTTAAAATCAAAAACAACTTGTTTCATTAAGGGGCAACCTTTGTCATTGTACGATAATGATCGGTAGTGAGATAAATCAGCCCATCATTTGAATAGAGCAATCTATCACTACCACGATGACCACAATGATAATTCACGTCAGCTTCATACCACTGGCGTCCCGCTTCTTCTGGTAGCTGTTTTTCACGATTCATAAAACGATCGCCCCCAATTGCTCTTCCTGGCAAAACCTCACATAAATTGCCTTCTTTCGCATTCCAGCCTTGTTCTCTTGCCTGTCTTTTAGTGAGATAAAAACTCGGTAACTGTTGATGACGTTGTAAATAATTAGCCACAGCATTAGCTTGTGTTTTTTCATCAATAGAGAGTGGGATTTGCGCTGATTTATTGCTGTTATTGCTCGATGATGTTGGAACAGAAACGGACGTTGAAGAGGACGATACTGTCGTTTCTGGAAGTAAACCTTTATAAAGAACACCAAATAAAACAGCAATAACAATAATAACTGGTAATAAACGTTTACCCATAAATTAGCACCTTTACTGTTGCTGAGATAAAAAACTCCATCAAAAGATGGAGTTTAATGAATACATATAAATCACTATAAAAAAATTAAGCTGTACCACCTACGGTGATCTTATCAAGCTTCAAGGTAGGTTGCCCTACACCAACAGGGAGGCTTTGCCCTTCTTTACCACAAACACCAACCCCTTTATCTAACGCAAGATCATTACCTACCATAGAAACCTGTTGCATGGCTTCAATACCTGAACCAATCAGTGTTGCCCCTTTAATTGGTTTCGTTATTTTTCCATTCTCGATTAAATAAGCTTCTGAAGTTGAGAAAACAAATTTACCTGATGTGATATCAACCTGACCGCCACCAAAGTTTGGTGCGTAAATACCACGATCAACGCTCGCAATAATCTCTTCTGGTGACGATTTACCCGCTAACATGTAAGTATTGGTCATACGAGGCATAGGAAGATGCGCATAAGACTCACGACGACCATTTCCTGTCGGCGCAACCCCCATTAAACGAGCATTCATCTTATCTTGCATATAACCTTTTAAGATGCCGTTTTCGATTAACACATTGTATTGACCCGGGACACCTTCATCATCAATAGCAACAGAGCCTCGACGACCTTCAATTGAGCCATCATCAACTATGGTACAAAGCTCAGAAGTCACTTTTTCACCAAGGCGCCCCGAAAAAACAGAGGTTTCACGACGATTAAAATCACCTTCTAAACCATGACCCACCGCTTCATGTAATAACACACCTGGCCATCCTGCGCCTAGTACCACAGGCATTGTTCCAGCCGGTGCAGCAATTGCTGATAAATTGACTAATGCCATCCGTACCGCTTCACGCGCATAAGTCACAGCGTGGCTTTCACCATCAGCTTTCATCAAGAAGTAGTCATAACCAAAACGACCACCACCGCCACTTGCACCACGTTCACGTTTGCCATCTTCTTCCACCAGCACACTAACTGAAAGACGAACTAAAGGACGCACATCGGCTGCTAAAGTACCATCAGTTGCAGCCACCAGCACATGTTCATAAACACCCGTTAATGACGCATTCACTTGTTTAACGCGTTTATCTTCAGCGCGAGCGACTTTATCTACCTCATGCAGTAACGCAATTTTCTCTTCACGAGAGAGGCTTTGCAGAGGATCGTTTAAGCTGTACAGCGGAGAATGTTGAATAGCACCTAAAGTATGGATACGACCATTACCCTTAGCCTGAACAATGCTTCGCGCAGCATGCGCACTTTGATTCAGTGCATTAAGCGTGAGTTGATCGGCATAAGCAAAACCGGTTTTTTCACCGTAAATTGCTCTAACGCCAACACCTTGATCAATATTGTAAGAGCCATCTTTAATAATCTGATCATCAAGTATCCAAGCCTCGTGATAACTTGACTGAAAATAAAGATCACCATAATCAATTTGACGCTGTGCAAGCTGCTCTAGTGTTGATGCTAAATCATCTAAACTAAGTTTGTTTGCTTCCAACAGACTTTCGCTGACAACAGCTAAACTCATAATTCTTCTTTATCCTTAACTTTTTTGATTAAGTGGGTCAGTTTCGGGCGAAAACGGTTATGTTTCACGACCCGGATCTGTTCACGCATACCGTGTAAACTATCAACACCAACATTGAGCGTTAACGCACTGACCGCATCAGGGTTCTTCTTCAACACTTTACCCCAACCATCAATCGCCATGGTATGGCCCCAAGTCCGGCGCGTATCATGTGTACCCACTTGTGCAGGCGCTAAGATAATACACTGATTCTCAATCGCGCGAGCGCGTAATAAAGGCTCCCAGTGCGCTTTCCCTGTTAAACGGGTAAATGCTGCTGGTACAGAGATTATCTCTGCTCCTTTTTCTCTTAATGCTTGGAAAATACCAGGGAAGCGTAAGTCATAACAGATTGTTAAACCTAATTTCCCAACGGGAGTATCAACGACTGTTAGCCGCTCACCACGTTGATAAATAGAAGATTCGTTATATTCGCCTTGCTCGTCATCAATACTGACATCAAACATATGAATTTTGTCATAACGAGCACGAATAACCCCCTCATCATCAAACACCAAACTACTGCTGGTAATTTGATCTGGAGCATCTCGACTAACTAAAGGCATAGAACCGACTAAGATCCACACTTTGTAACGCTGAGCCATTTTTGCAATCGCATTTTGTAACGGCCCATCACCCTGAATTTCAGCGTGTTTATGGTAATCTTTAGAGTTTGAAAAAAGTAACGCATTTTCAGGTGTTAATACCAGCTTCACTGAATCGGGTAATTGCTTAATCTGTTGCTCGATTTGCGCCAGATTATTTTTTGTGTTTTTTCCGCTACAAAGTTGCAAAAGTGCGACATTAACTTTTTTCATAACGCCTGATTCTCCTTAAGCTGACGCAGTACTTCGTCAATTTTGGGTTGTTCCATAGTTCCGGTCACATGATAACGGATAACTGAAATCTTACTCCAAAGTGGCCCCAGAACCTTTGATGCCGCAAACACTGCGGCGCCTGCAATTGGGTTTATTGCAAAAGCCGTGGCAACACCGACTGTAGCTGAAATCTCAGGGGTGACAACAACTTGTAGATCCATGCTTCGTTCAAGTAAATCCACTTTCCCACTTATCGCTATATCAGCAATAACACCATCAACACGTACACTCTCTGCATTCATAATACCTTGATTAATCGTAATTTCACTTTTAATCGAATCATATTCAAAATGCTCACTGAAAGTATCTCTAAAATCAAACTGTAATTTGCGTAAAAGTGCATCAAAACTCACCAATCGTAGTAATTTACCCGCTTGTCCTACATTGACTTTTTCTATACGTCCTTTACCCAACGTTGATTTAATATCACCTTGCAAAGTAGCCAATTCAAAGTTCCACGGTGTATTACGCCATTGTAATGAGAACTCAGCGGCAAGTGGGGACTGAATAATCGGGATAATGTAACCAAAATAGGCCGCCATTTCGTCAATTTCTCCGGCTTTTAATTTTCCTATTAATTTTGTTGTATTATTGCCCTTCTTATCTTCAGACCACACTCCATTAACCGACAATTCGCCGCTGCTATTTTCTAATTTACCGTCAGTTAAAAATAAAGCTCCCTGATTTTGTTTTAACGAACCTTCAATTTTTCCTAAAAGCAGACCATTAACCCAACATTCCTGACATTCAAAATCAATAGAAGGAATATCTTTCACTGAAAACTTCGAGATATTGGGATCAGAAACATTAGCCATTTTTAATGGCTTCTCTTCTTGAACTATAGAAGTACCATTAAAATAAAGATAATTAATATTTATTTTCCAAGGTGTTGATACTTCAGGAATAAATACATCACCTCGTAGTTCACTTCCTGAAAATGCAAATTTTACACCTTCTTTAACGCGCATAATTTCAGTTTGAGGATTATTCCATTTTTGCCCTGCAAAATTTAAATCAGGCAAACTGATATGCACATTATCAGGGAAACTTATTGCATTGTCAGAAGGGGTTAATGATGAAAATGCGGTTAATGTTGGCAACCATTTATCACCCTCTAATCCTTTAAGCGCTATGGTTAAGCGTTGTTGTGAACTTAACTCTGGTAATTTAAGGCTAGAAGAAACGAGGTTACCCTGCAATAAACGAAGCTGTTTACCTAATCCCCATTGGCTATTAAGTTTCCACTGTTTTTCAGCATTTGCATTCACAGTTAACATTTCACTATTGCCGCTTGCAGAAATAACAATAGGCGGTGATTTTTTTAAATCTTGTGTTTCAGGTGCTGTTAACTTGCTACTTAATGCATTGATATTTCCGGTTAAATCAACTTGATAATCAACATCACCTTTTTCGGGGATCTTAACATTAACGTTGCCATTCCATGGAAATACACCACTAAATTTCTGTTGAATATCGCTAGGTAATCCTTGGATTTTTTGAATATCCCATTGGCCTTTTAAGTCAACATCAACCTGATAATTATCTGTATCATTGTGACTGGTAAATGAGAAAGCGAGAGGCTGCCCAAACCAATTAGCCGTTAATATATCGCTCTCAAGTTTGTCATTATGGTAACGAAACTGTCCACTCACACCTTTTAACGTAGTATCCATAAAATTCAAAGTGACATCATTATCTTTCAAATTAATATCACCTGAAGCCACAACCTCACCGCCATCAAATGGGATATCAAGTTTCAATGTACCATTAATTTTTCCTGCCACATTCAGTTCTTCAAGCGTATGACCAATACTCGCCATTTGAGAATCTAAAAAATACTCTTTCAGCTCATCGCCTGTGGCTTGAATATCCGCATTAATTAAGATCTTTTCTTGTCGATAACTTTCAATGACTGCACTTAAATTTGTCGCTGTTGCTTTACCCACTTTCGCTTGAGCAGAAGACATCCATAACCCATCATTTTTAAAATCTAGATTAATATCGAGATCAAATAATGCGGGCCATTCACTATCAAATTTAAACGTAGCCTGTTTAACAGGGGCATAAACTTGGAACCACCCTTTGTGGTTATCAAAAGGAAAATCGGCAGGATCACCATGGAAAATAAAGGTTCCATTGTCGATATTACCCGCAATAATTGCATCCGAGAGATATTGTGTTAACGCTTTACCAACATACTCTTCTGGCAGATAACGCCATGTATCTCCCGCATTGGTCACTCTTACACCTGAGAGTATAGAAAGCCGCTGATCCTCACCTTGTTTCTCATAACGAAAATCACCCGCTACCCACGCTGATGTGGCTTGGATATCTAATCCTTCACTCCAAAGAGATAAGTCATCTCCAGAATGAGTCCAATAAATCGTACCTTTCCCTTTTTCAATATTCAGGGGGGCTTTAAACAATTTACCGGTGTCTATTTCACTATCCGCTAGGGCAAAGTTAAGTTCACCACTTTGCATGCTCCCTTTTAATTGTCCGCTGAAATGTTGCACTGATGGGATCTCTTGCCAACGTTTCCAACTCACATTTTTCCAAGAAAGATTAATTGCACTTTGCTCAAAGTTTTCCGGTGTGAGATCTAAGGCAAAATCATTAACCACACCAGAAAATTGGCGATACTGCCATTGACGAACAAAATCCGGTGTTAAAAAAGAGAACAGTGGCAATACAGCATATAACCTATCTAACTCAATATTTTTGGCACGAATACGCCATGCTTCATCATGCTGTTTTTCTTTTGGTTGATAAAGAACCGCTAAATAACCATCAGGCCACTCTTCACCATCCATGGTAATTTTTCGAGTATAAGGAACATCCGCAAGCCAACCATTTTCTTGCCTTCTCATACGTAATATTAAGTCTTCAACATTTAATACATGTGAAGTGCCTTCACTACGCCAGTCCATTTCACCTTGATGAATTTGCAACTGACTGCCAGTAATACGCCCTTGAGTAATTTCAATCCAATTAGACAAACTGGCTTTGGCTTCACCTAAACCACTATTATTTTTTACCCATTGGCTAAGCCAAGGTGAAATATCAATATTATCAGCGGTAAGAAACACCTTACCATTATCAATTAAGCCTTCATTCGTGGTATAGAGGTCGAGGCGAACTTTTAAACCACCATAGTGATTAATCGGTGTATCAAGGGTAACTTCACCTTGAGCACGGTGGCGTTTTTTTTGATTCAGCCACATCAACTCAGGAATATGTAATGTACTGGTATCACCTGAAGGCGTTAGAAAAATAAAACGGCTTTTGACTAGCTTAAAGTGATCGAATTGTTCAAGAAAAAGCGAAGAAATATCATCAGGTGCAGTTAGTGTAATATCGCCACTTTGCCCAGTAAAAATAGGACGTTGGTAATTGACATCTAATTGATCAAAGGTCAGCTCACGAAAATGGGGACGGAGGGTCAATAATGAACGCCACACATCAAAAGAAAAAGTCACTTTTTCTGCGCTAACGTTGACATCTTTATTCTTAATATTAAGCCCTTTTACTTGAATATCAGGGCCAAAATTCTGCCATTCCCCATTAATTTTCGTTATTGAAACAGGGCTATTAAGTTGTTTTGTTAAATACGTTTCTATTTCAGGGCGATAATTATCTAAACGAGGCAGAAAATAGCGAAACCCGCTTAACACCAAGGCAAAAACGATGAGGCAAAAAACTGTTATCACTAACAGGTATTTAGGCAGCCGCTTCATTTTTGTCTCCTTTCTGCCATCATATTCATTAGGAAGGCGAATCCATTACATCATCACCACATCAAATTGCTCCTGACTATAAAGTAGCTCAGTTTGCACTTTCACTTGTTTACCAACAAAAATTTCAACCTCAGCTAATGCATGCGACTCATCGCCTTTTAAGGCTTCTGCAACTGCTGAAGAGGCATAAACTAAGAAGCGATCTGCATCAATTGTTTTATGTACACGTACTATTTCACGCAAGATTTCATAACAAACCGTTTCAACTGATTTTACCGTACCTCGCCCTTGGCAAGTTGGGCAATCATCACAAAGAACATGCTCGAGGCTTTCCCGCGTTCTTTTACGCGTCATTTCCACTAAGCCAAGTTGAGAAAAACCATTAATCGTTGTTTTCACTCTATCTTTACTTAGCGCTTGTTCAAGTGACGCCAATACTCTGCGTTTATGTTCATCATTATTCATATCAATAAAGTCAATAATAATGATACCGCCTAAATTACGTAACCGTAATTGACGAGCAATGGCTTGGCTTGCTTCAATATTAGTATTAAAAATGGTTTCTTCTAAATTTCGATGACCAACAAAAGCTCCCGTATTAATATCAATCGTCGTCATTGCTTCTGTTTGATCGATAATGAGGTAACCGCCTGACTTTAATTCAACTTTACGCTCTAAAGCCCGTTGAATTTCATTTTCAACGCCATAGAGATCGAAAATAGGCTGATTCCCTTGGTGCAATTCAAGTTTAGCGGTTAATTCAGGAATGTATTCACCAATAAATTCCTGTAGTTGATTATAAGTTAATTTAGAATCAACACGTATGCTATCTAATTCAGAGCCAGCAAAATCTCGTAAAATACGCTGCGCTAAAGCTAATTCACCATAAATTTGAATGCGGGTTTTATTTCTTTTCTTACGCTCAATAATTTTATTCCACAAGCGTTTAAGAAAAGCGGCATCTTGCTTAATTTCATGCTCGCCAACACCTTCGGCGGCTGTACGAATAATAAACCCCCCATTTTCATCGCAATACTCTTCAACGAGTTGCTTTAAACGCTCGCGCTCTTCTTCGCTATCAATTCGTTGAGAAACACCGACATGAGATGCACCAGGCATAAAGACTAAATAGCGAGAAGGTAATGTAATATCCGTGGTCAGGCGAGCGCCTTTTGTTCCTAAAGGATCTTTAACCACTTGTACAATTAAGTCTTGTCCTTGATGCACCAGTTGCGCAATATCACGAACATTAAACTTTTTCTGCTCTTCACCTGCGATACATTCCGTGTGAGGCATAATATCAGAAGCATGTAGAAAAGCGGCTTTATCTAGCCCGATGTCAATAAATGCAGCTTGCATCCCGGGTAATACGCGACTTACCCGACCTTTGTAGATGTTTCCGACGATACCTCGTTTCGCTTCTCTTTCGACATGAATTTCTTGAAGTATGCCTCCACGAATATAAGCAACTCGAGTTTCAGATGGCGTCACATTCACTAATAACTCTGCTGTCATGAAATATCCTTCTCATTAGCTAGAGACGAAAATTGAGTTATCAAGGCTTCGGTTTCAACAAGAGGTAATCCGACAACAGCATGATAACTTCCCTCAATCCGTTGAACAAAACGGCCTCCTTTTCCTTGAATACCGTAAGCGCCAGCTTTATCCATTGGCTCCCCTGACTCAATATACGCGCTAATTTCACTCTCTGTCATCTCTCTAAAAGTGACATGTGTGACGACTAATTGACTCAAGGTATGTGTTCTATTAGAGATAGCAATTGCTGTCATCACTTGATGTGTTGCGCCTGATAATGAACGTAGGATTTGCGCAGCATGGGATTTATCCCGAGGTTTCTCAAGAATATGACCATCATGAACCACAATAGTATCAGAGCCCAAAACGGGATAATCATAAGGTGCTTGTCTTACACCTTCTTGTGATTTTTCTTTTGCCAAACGAAGAACATACTCTTCTGGTTTTTCACCTTGTTGCCAAATTTCATCAATTGCTGGCGTGATAATACTAAATTCAACATCTAATAACGCGAGAAGTTCACGTCTTCTTGGTGAGCTGGAAGCAAGGTAAAGCGTGGTCACAGATAATGTCCTCATGACGGTAACGCAAAAGAGACCGCCATGATCCAATAAATTAGTGAACTAAAAACTGGTGACGGATTTTGCGAAGCAAAAAATAAAGCCATGGCCAAAGAATACCACTGACTGGACTATTCCAGAATACTTGAGGGTGAAAAGTCACTGGTGAAAGTAAAAATTCCGCCCAAAATACAGCAAGATCGACAACGACAATACTTAACATCACCACTAAGGCTTGTTGCCATAACGCTAGATTACAAAAAAGCTGATATTTAAAGGCGATGACATAACTCACTAAAGTATAGGCCAATGCATTGACTCCCAAGGTAGTTCCTTGGACTAAATCTATAATCATCCCCAAAACAAATGCGGTTCCGACACTGACACGGTGAGGAATAGCTGTTACCCAATAAATAAGAAATAACATGGGCCAAATAGGTCGATAGACTTCCAACTGTTCTGGCCACGGCATAATTTGTAAAACTAATGCGACAAGAAAAGAGAGCCAAACAACCCAACGCCCACGACTTTGATATGGATTCATCGTGTCTACCTACTTCTTGTATTATTGGTATTGGCTGGCGTATTTGTCGCTGGCGTCACAGTTCCGTTAGTTTCTTCAGCTGTATTACTTAACGGCTCTTGAGACATAGAACGAGGAAGCGGAGGCCCTGCTTGTTCATAATTAGGTAAAACTTGAGGCATCAGTTGCATTAAACGCTCATTCGCCGCGTGATAAACCTCTGAAGGCAGAGGAGGCTCTCCCGTTTTATCTGATGTATTCCATAACAAAAGCAAATAGCGTAAACGTTGTAGCTCTGCTGAAGGTCGAACATTGATCACGGAATAAGCTCGCTGATTATCTACTTTAACTGAAGATACCACACCAACAGGATATCCTTCAGGGAAACGCCCCCCCAATCCTGATGTCACTAAAACATCGCCTACACGGATATCAATATTGGCAGGTAATGCTTCTAACAATAAATCATCGGCACAGCCCGCACCAGAAGCTATAACACGAATATCGTTACGCAAAACTTGTACAGGTAATGCATGAGAAGTGTCACATATTAATAGCACACGACTCGTAAGCTCACTTACGGCAATGACTTGTCCTACAACACCTTTATCACTAATAACAGGTTGCCCTTCATAGACGCCATTGTTGGTTCCTTTATCAATAACCACTTGGTCTCGATACGGCGTACTATTACCAGACAGTACTTGTGTTACTGTCATTTGTTCATTTTGGCGCAGTGGTGAACCAAGTAATTCTCGTAAACGGGCGTTCTCTTGCTTAAATTGCTCTAGTAATTGGCTTTCTCCGCTACGAACTAATAGCTCTTTTCTTAACGCTTGATTCTCAAATTGTAAACGCTCACGTGTGGCAAATGTTTCTGAAATTTGATCAAGGAAACGACGTGGGCCATTTGCAAGAAAATAGAAGGGACTAACAGCAGTATCAAGATACTGGCGGACTTTAGAAAATGCACCAATACGGTTATCAGCAATCAATAAAGAAATAGCGACAACCACGGCGATTATTAATCTTAGTTGCAGGGAAGGGCCCCGACTAAAAATTGGCTTCATAAACTCTAAGATCACTCACACGGAGAAGTAAAAGAACAGGCGTTAATATTCTCACCAAGGGGGAATCCATTCTCCCTTGTTAGAATTAGTCTCAATCTTCGCTAAACAGATCGCCACCGTGCATATCGATCATTTCTAATGCTTTACCACCACCACGAGCAACACAAGTCAGTGGATCTTCAGCAACAATCACAGGAATACCTGTTTCTTCCATTAATAAACGGTCTAAGTTACGTAATAATGCACCACCGCCTGTTAACACCATGCCGCGCTCTGAAATATCAGAGGCTAATTCTGGCGGACATTGCTCTAATGCAACCATGACCGCACTTACGATACCTGTTAATGGCTCCTGTAATGCTTCAAGGATTTCATTGGAGTTTAATGTAAAGCTACGAGGTACACCTTCTGCAAGGTTACGGCCACGAACTTCAATCTCATTGACTTCGTCAGAAGGATAAGCTGAACCGATATCGTGTTTAATACGTTCTGCGGTTGCTTCACCAATCAGTGAACCGTAGTTACGACGCACATAGTTAATGATCGCTTCATCAAAACGGTCACCACCAATACGAACAGAAGAAGAGTAAACAACACCGTTTAATGAAATTACGGCAACTTCTGTTGTACCACCACCGATATCCACAACCATTGAACCTGTTGCTTCAGAAACAGGTAAACCGGCACCGATTGCCGCAGACATAGGTTCTTCAATTAAGAACACTTCACGCGCCCCCGCACTTAATGCTGATTCACGAATAGCTCTGCGCTCTACTTGAGTGGCTCCTACTGGTACACAGACTAATACGCGAGGACTTGGACGCATAAAGCTATTGTTATGAACCTGTTTTATGAAGTGCTGAAGCATTTTTTCGGTTACATAAAAATCAGCAATCACACCGTCTTTCATTGGACGGATAGCAGCGATATTCCCGGGTGTACGCCCTAACATCTGTTTCGCTTCATGCCCTACAGCTGCAACACTTTTTGATGTGCCAGCGCGATCTTGACGAATAGCGACAACGGAGGGTTCATCGAGAACAATACCCTGCCCTTTGACATAAATAAGGGTATTGGCGGTACCCAAGTCAATAGACAAATCGTTGGAAAACATGCCACGAAATTTTTTAAACATACGAAAGGATAATCCTGCAAGCCGGGACGGAAAAATCCGTCTACTCTATCAACCACAATAAGCAGCGACAAGGCGCGATTCACTACTTAAATTAAAGTGGACACGTAAATAATCATAAAGGCACAATATTCTACGTTACTTTTCCCAATTGGAGCAGAAAAAAACTGCATAAAAAGGGGCTAATTAGAACGATTAACGCATAATTTCGATCCTACGCCGTTCATATTTAACTTATGTAACAATACAAACAACGTTCATATCAATAAAGAAAAATCTCACTTCGTTGCCAAACTGTGACTCAAAAGTCTCGTTGCAAGTTCAAATAAAATTTATTCATTTATATAAGCTCAATCACTCTATTGATATTAAATGGTATTTCATTGGCAAAGTTGACTGAGATAACAACCAAAGTACCCACCTCGAATACTTTTAAGGCAATACATTATCTTTGTTTCGAGCAATAAAGAGAAATGCTAATTTTTATCCAATCGTAACCCATTAACGATGTTATCTAATTACCAAGATATAAAACTCAGAATAATCTCTGCTTCAACAAACGTAGAACTCCCCGTTTATACACTAAAAAAGGATTATTTGTCTCATTATTACAATAGATATTGTCCACAATCACGACGAAATCTAAAAAATCACCTATCATGACACAAATAGAAATCGGTGAGGGGTCAAAATGAAAGCATTATTAGTAGAACAAAATGACAAAAAACTCAGTGCCAGCATACAAAGCATTGATGAAAAAACGCTGCCTATTCATGAAGTTATTGTCGATATTCATTACTCAACACTTAACTATAAAGATGGGCTTGCTATCACCGGAAAAGGAAAAATTCTGCGTCAATTCCCAATGATACCAGGTATCGATTTTTCAGGTATTGTTCATCACACCGAAGATCCTCGTTTCCACATTGGTCAACATGTCTTATTAACTGGCTGGGGAGTAGGTGAAAATCACTGGGGAGGTCTTGCACAAAAGGCTGGTGTAAAAGGTGATTGGTTAACCGTCGTACCAGAAGGACTCTCTTTAAAAAATGCCATGATCATTGGAACTGCGGGTTTTACTGCCATGCTTTGTGTGATGGCCTTAGAACAAGGCGGTATCACACCTGAAAGCGGTGATATTTTAGTCACTGGAGCCAGTGGTGGTGTAGGAAGTACTGCCATTAGTTTGCTAACAGCATTAGGCTATCAAGTTACTGCATTAAGTGGCAGAGCCAGCAACCATGACTATTTACGCAAACTTGGTGCCAAAAATATTATCACTCGCGAAGAGTTTGAATCCGCGGGCAAAGCTTTAGATAAACAACGCTGGGCGGGTGCAATTGATACCGTAGGTGGGCAAATTCTTGCTAATATTTTGTCACAGACAAACTATAACGGCACAGTGGCAGCTTGTGGATTAGCGAGTGGTTTTTCTTTGCCAACAACCGTCATGCCTTTTATTTTACGTAATGTTCGTTTACAAGGTGTTGATTCTGTTTATTTCCCAGCAGAAAAACGCGCTCAAGTTTGGCAACGTTTATTAAAATTACTACCAGAAACGTTCTATCAACAAGCAATGACAGAGATTACACTTGATGAAGTTCCACGTTATGCTCAGATGATTATGGATAATCAAGTGACAGGCCGCACCTTAGTAAAACTCTAATTCTCCCGTTTTTGTCTGCTTATTTTTGGCATTAATTCGCATTAATTAGTGCCAGAATAAGCGCTTTTGTGTGTCGAACTGATGTTAAATTGTGATCTGAATCACATTTATGACATATATTGATGACTAGCATCAAAGAAGCTCAGATTTCCAGTGACATCAATAAATAACGTGATGTTATGATTATTTTTTAGTCACCTATTTATTTTGCTTTCTCACGTTTACAATATTGTAAAAACTTTTAACTTTTCATCAAAATAAACCCTTCATTCCCTGATTAGACCAGTATTTTGCTGTTATCTTCTGTGAAATGTCTATAATGTCGGACTTTGTGATATGTATCGTAGCATTGGATACAATAAAAGATGACAAAACGAAAAGCACAGGTTATTTTGTCATTTCGTTGACGAATTGACGGAGATAGAAGCATAATGTCGGAAAATTTTCATATTTTGCTCCTGAATGGTCCGAATCTAAACCTGCTTGGAACAAGAGAGCCGGAAACCTACGGACACTTAACTCTGGATGATATCGTTCAAAGTTTGTCAGCAGATGCTCAGGCATTAAATGTGAAACTCAGTCATTTTCAGTCTAACGCTGAATTTGAGCTGATAAATAAAATTCATGCAGCTCGGGGTAATGTCGATTATATATTAATCAACCCTGCAGCTTTCACGCATACCAGTGTTGCACTGCGTGATGCATTATTAGGGGTGAATATTCCATTTATTGAAATTCACCTGTCCAATGTCTACAGTCGGGAGCCTTTCCGCCACCATTCATATCTCTCTGATATCGCAACAGGCGTAATCTGTGGATTAGGTGCAGAAGGTTATCGGTTTGCTTTACAGGCAGCGGTCAGCCGTTTGTCTTAATAAAAAACATCAAAAAGAGTACGGAATCAACTCATGGATATTCGTAAAATTAAAAAACTGATCGAGCTAGTCGAAGAGTCTGGCATTTCTGAACTGGAAATCTCTGAAGGTGAAGAGTCAGTACGTATTAGTCGTAACTCTGGTATTCAGGGTCAAATGGCTCCTCAGCAATATTTTGCGGCACCAGCGGCTCCTCAACCTGCATTAGCAAATGCAGTTGCGCCCGTAGCGCCAGAAACACCAGCGGCTACACCAACGCAAGAAATCAGCGGTCATGTTGTTCGTTCACCAATGGTCGGAACGTTCTATCGCTCACCAAGCCCTGAAGCTAAGAAATTTGTTGAAGTCGGTCAGCAAGTCAATGTAGGCGATACTCTGTGCATCGTTGAAGCAATGAAAATGATGAACCAGATTGAATCTGACAAAGCGGGTGTTGTTAAATCTATCCTTTGCCAAGATGGCGACAACGTTGAGTTTGACGCTCCACTCTTTGTTATCGAATAACGAGGCAGGTCCATGCTAGAAAAAATCCTCATTGCCAACCGTGGTGAGATAGCACTGCGTATCCTAAGAGCATGTAAAGAGCTTGGGATCAAAGCAGTTGCCGTTCACTCCACAGCAGACCGTGATTTAAAACACGTTCTGCTGGCAGACGAGACTATCTGTATTGGTCCCGCTGCTTCAGCAAAAAGTTACCTAAATATCCCTGCAATTATTGCAGCGGCTGAGATCAGTGGCGCACAAGCCATTCATCCAGGATACGGTTTCCTGTCTGAAAATGCTGATTTCGCAGAGCAAGTTGAACGCTCAGGCTTTATTTTTGTCGGCCCCAAAGCTGAAACCATCCGCCTAATGGGTGATAAAGTTTCTGCTATTGAAGCGATGAAAAAAGCAGGTGTTCCTTGTGTACCAGGATCAGACGGTCCTTTAGGTAACGACACTGCAAAAAATATTGAAATTGCTAAACGTATTGGCTACCCAGTTATCATCAAAGCTTCTGGTGGCGGTGGTGGACGCGGTATGCGTGTTGTTCGTTCTGAAAAAGAGCTGGAACAATCCATCACAATGACGCGAGCGGAAGCAAAAGCGGCATTTAGCAACGACATGGTATACATGGAAAAATACCTTGAAAATCCACGCCATGTTGAAATTCAAGTTATGGCTGATGGTCAAGGTAATGCAATCTATTTGGCTGAACGTGATTGCTCCATGCAACGTCGTCACCAAAAAGTGGTTGAAGAGGCACCAGCACCGGGTATTACCCCAGAAATCCGTAAAAATATCGGCGAACGCTGTGCGAACGCATGTATTGAAATCGGCTATCGTGGTGCAGGTACATTCGAATTTCTGTATGAAAATGGTGAATTCTACTTTATTGAGATGAACACCCGTATTCAGGTTGAACATCCAGTAACAGAGATGATCACAGGCATCGACTTAATCAAAGAACAGTTACGCATTGCATCTGGCTTACCTTTATCAGTAACGCAAGATCAAATTAACGTTCATGGTCATGCCATTGAATGTCGTATCAACGCAGAAGATCCAAAAACCTTCATGCCAAGCCCAGGTACGATTACCCGCTTCCACTCACCAGGTGGATTTGGCGTACGTTGGGAATCGCATATTTACGCAGGTTATACTGTTCCACCTCATTATGATTCAATGATTGGTAAATTGATCACGTATGGTGAAACACGTGAAATCGCGATCTCTCGTATGAAAAATGCGTTGGCGGAACTTATCATTGATGGTATTAAAACCAATATTGAACTGCACCAGTTCATTATGAATGATGAGAATTTCCAAAAAGGTGGTACAAATATTCACTACCTTGAAAAACGTTTAGGTTTAGCTGAGAAGTAATTTTCTTCACTTAACCAGAAAAGGCATAGTCTAATCACTATGCCTTTTTTATTGCCTATGATCCGTCTTTTGATTAAAAACCCGCACCTCGTTTATTCCTATTTACGTTTAAAAACAACAAGATAAATACATCTCAAATCTAGCCTATAACTTTGTGATTAATTTTCACTGAATCAATACTCACTTTCCCGTACAATCCTCCCATTCATTTTTAACCCTATTAAGATTGGGAGAACAGATGGACAAACGTTTTGTTCAGGCCCACAAAGAAGCCCTTTGGGCCCTGATTTTAACTTTTATATATTTGTTGGGTTGGTTAATTACCGCCTATTTACCAGATAACACACAAGGCATTACTGGTTTACCGCTTTGGTTTGAGCTTTCATGCTTATTCCTACCTGTTTTGTTTTTTCTGCTGTGCTATCTGATGGTACGCTATTTTTTCAAAGATATGCCGTTAGGAGATGAGCATGACGATGCAAACTGAGGTCATAGTGCCACTGATTGGCTACCTTCTGCTGGTCTTTCTGCTGTCGGCTTATGCTTATCGCAAACGCGAGAAAGGCGAGTTTCTTAACGAGTATTTTCTGGGTAACCGTTCAATGGGTGGCTTCGTGCTAGCCATGACTATCACTGCAACTTATGTTAGTGCAAGCTCCTTTATCGGTGGGCCGGGTGCTGCCTATAAATATGGTATTGGTTGGGTATTGCTTTCGATGATCCAACTACCTGCAATTTGGCTTTCTCTGGGGGTCTTAGGGAAAAAATTTGCTATTTTAGCGCGTCGTTATAATGCCGTTACCTTAAACGACATGCTCTATGCGCGTTATAAAAGCCGTTTTCTCGTCTGGTTTGCCAGTTTAAGCCTGTTAGTCGCTTTTATCGGTGCCATGACAGTGCAATTTATCGGCGGTGCACGTTTATTAGAAACCGCAGCTGGTATCCCTTATGAGTTTGGCTTACTTATTTTTGGAGTCTCGATTGCGCTGTACACCGCAATTGGTGGATTTAGGGCTAGCGTATTAAACGATGCCTTACAAGGCCTTGTCATGCTGCTTGGTACATTTATTCTCCTGTTTGCCATTATCTATAAAGCAGGTGGATTAGATATTGCGATACAAAAACTCAATACCATCGATCCTGCATTAACCTCCCCTCAAGGGGCTGATGGGATTTTAAGTGGCCCGTTTATGGCATCATTCTGGGTACTAGTCTGTTTTGGTGTTATTGGCTTACCACATACTGCGGTACGTTGCATCTCTTACAAAGACAGTAAAGCCATGCATAAAGGGATCATTATTGGCACAATCGTGATGTCATTATTAATGTTTGGTATGCACTTTGCTGGTGCATTAGGTCGAGCGATCATTCCTGATCTGACTGTTCCTGATCAAGTTATTCCAACATTGATGGTTGAAGTATTACCGCCAATTGCAGCTGGTATTTTCCTTGCGGCACCTATGGCTGCCATTATGTCGACGATAAATGCGCAACTGTTACAATCGTCAGCAACGTTGGTCAAAGATCTCTATCTCAATATCGCTCCGCATGCGATCACTAATGAAAAACGAATCTCTCGTTTATCGAGCCTTTCAACCTTGATTTTAGGTGTACTACTGCTGTTTGCCGCATGGAACCCACCATCAATGATTATTTGGCTTAACTTACTCGCTTTTGGTGGCCTACAAGCCGTTTTCTTATGGCCTCTAGTTCTTGGGCTTTATTGGGAGAAAGCTAACCGTTATGGTGCTATTGCTGGCATGATCACAGGTGCCACGCTCTATGCCACCTTAGCGACATTTAATATCCAAATAGCCGGATTCCATCCTATTATTCCATCACTGTTATTAAGCTTAGCCGCGTTTCTTGTAGCTAATCGATTTGGAGAGCATACTCTGCCTCAATCAGCATCATTACAGTGAATTCGTTTTTAAAGAGACAAATTATGCCTTGGATACAATTAAGACTTAATGCAACCGCCGCTAATGCAGAAGCTATTGGTGATGAATTAGTTGAAAGCGGTGCCGTTTCAGTGACTTTCCAAGATAGTCACGATACGCCTATTTTTGAACCTTTACCGGGTGAAACTCGTCTTTGGGGTGATACTGACGTTATCGGTTTATATGATGCAGAAACTGACATGAAAATCGTTGTGGCAATGTTAGAAAACACGCCATTACTCGGTCAGGGCTTCCTACACAAAATTGAACAACTCGAAGATAAAGATTGGGAACGTGAATGGATGGATAACTTCCATCCAATGCGTTTTGGCGAACGTTTATGGATTTGCCCAAGCTGGCGTGAAGTACCCGATCCTAACGCTGTAAACGTCATGCTAGACCCTGGTCTGGCATTTGGTACAGGTACCCACCCTACTACCTCATTGTGCCTTCAGTGGCTTGATGGTTTAGATTTAGCGGGTAAAACGGTTATTGACTTCGGTTGTGGTTCTGGGATTTTAGCCATTGCAGCCTTAAAATTAGGTGCAGCTAAAGCAATTGGTATTGATATCGATCCTCAAGCTATCCAAGCAAGTCGTGATAACGCGCAACGTAATGGCGTTTCTGACGCCCTCACATTATATCTTGCAAAAGACCAGCCTGATAACCTCACTGCAGATGTTGTGGTCGCGAATATTTTAGCTGGCCCATTGCGTGAACTTGCACCTGTTATCAGTACATTGCCTCGTCAAGGTGGACATCTAGGGCTTTCTGGTGTGTTAGCGACACAAGCAGAAGGTGTAGCTGCTGCCTATGAAGGGCTATTTAACTTAGATCCTGTTGCCGAAAAAGAAGAGTGGTGCCGTATTACCGGTGTGAAAAAATAACACCGAACAAATATTAACCAAAATGAGATAATCTCATTACGTTAAAATTTTACTTAATTATTGTTTATCAGGCATTAATCACACTTTTGCCTGATAAACTCCACTTAGTTCCACTTGTTTATCAATTCTACATCATCAAATTTTAATTTTTTAAAAACATATAACACTATGTTTTTATTAATTAAATAATCAATTTATAAAAAATCAAGTATAAATGAGTAACTTTTTTTCGCAATTTGGTTAAACTTTGTCCTTTCATATCTGGCAAAAAATGCGTAATATACGCGCCCTTGCAGTCACAGTTTGGCCCTCTTTTCATCTATGCGAATCGGACAGTATCAGTTAAAAAATTGCCTTATCGCGGCTCCCATGGCTGGCGTTACAGACCGACCTTTTCGGTCGCTTTGCTATGATATGGGTGCGGGTATGACAGTTTCTGAAATGCTTTCTTCCAATCCTCAGGTTTGGCAGACTGACAAGTCTCGGTTACGAATGGTACATAGTGATGAATTGGGGATCCGCTCCGTACAAATTGCAGGAAGTGATCCCGTTGATATGGCGGCCGCTGCGAAAATAAACGCAGATAGTGGCGCTCAAATTATCGACATTAATATGGGTTGCCCTGCAAAAAAGGTGAATAAAAAGCTAGCGGGTTCAGCACTACTTCGTCATCCTGACCTTGTCGCAGAGATCCTCTCTGCTGTGGTTAACGCGGTAGATGTACCTGTTACTCTCAAGATCCGTACTGGCTGGTCACCTGATGAACGTAACTGTGTAGAGATTGCCAAATTGGCTGAACGTTGTGGTATTCAGGCTCTTACTATTCATGGACGTACACGCGAGTGTTTGTTCAAAGGGGAAGCCGAATACGACAGCATTCGGACAGTTAAGCAGAATGTTTCTATTCCCATTATTGCGAATGGAGACATAACAGACCCGCTAAAAGCCAGAGCAGTATTAGACTACACTGGAGCCGATGCTTTAATGATCGGTCGCGCTGCTCAGGGAAGACCCTGGATCTTTCGGGAAATCCAGCACTATCTGGACACAGGTGAACTGTTGCCCCCTCTGCCGATTGCAGAGGTACAACAAATAATGCAAAAGCATGTGCGTGAGTTGCACGACTTTTACGGTCAAGGCAAAGGAACTCGCATTGCACGCAAGCATGTCTCTTGGTATCTCAAGGAACATGCCCCTGATGACCAGTTTCGGCGCTCCTTCAACGCCATAGAGGATGCCAGCGAACAGCTGGAGGCGTTGGAAGCATATTTCGAAAATTTTTTGCGTAAATAAATAAAAGAGCTGACAGAACTATGTTCGAACAACGCGTAAATTCAGACGTACTAACAGTTGCCACCGTAAATTCACAAGATCAGGTGACCCAAAAACCTTTACGTGACTCAGTTAAACAAGCACTGAAGAACTATTTTGCTCAATTAAACGGTCAAGATGTTAATGACTTATATGAGCTAGTATTGGCTGAAGTTGAACAGCCATTGTTGGACATGGTAATGCAGTACACCCGTGGCAACCAAACGCGTGCAGCGCAAATGATGGGCATTAACCGCGGTACACTGCGTAAGAAACTGAAAAAATACGGCATGAACTGATCCTAGTCAGTTAGGTCTATTTTTATAAAAAGCCTTTTCTGGTTTCCAGAAAAGGCTTTTTTGTTGCCTATTTTTCACGCTTGCTCTATAACATAAATTATTAAGTTACCAAATATGGTAACATTTTACTATGTTACCAAATATAGTAACATTCTCTTTGGTATTTCAATTAAATAACTGAATAAAAGATCACTATACTCATTCTATTTCTCTCACAAAATGATAAGAGCAAGCTAATGAATAAAGACATCGTAAGTGTAATTACAGGTGATATCATAAACTCTAGAAACATCACACCTGAAAACTATGATGTTATGCTCTATACCTTGGAGCAGACGGTTCAATTACTCTCAGAACAACTACCACTTAAATATGACAGATATCGCGGTGACTCCTTCCAACTTGTTTGCTTACACGCTTGTGATGCCATTAAAGTTGCTATTGTCATTCAATTAGCATTGAAAACGTCCGAACTAGACATCTGTGCTCGTCAAAGTATTGGTATCGGTCAAATTAATTCATTACGTAATGATATTAGAACATCAACGGGTGAGGCCTTTATCTTATCGGGTGAAGGATTAGATAAGATGAAAAGTGAAATATTAACAATATCCGCATCAGATAAAGAATTTCAAAAAAACATTACTTTAGTGACTAAATACTTAGATATACAACTTAAAGAAATAACTCGAGCACAAGCGCAAGTTTTACTTAAATATATGGTTAATGAAGATAAATCTCACTATGCTATTGCTGATGAATTAAAAAAATCGAGAAGTAATATTACTAGATTATTAAACGCTAGCCACTATCAGTTAATAGATGAATATATTCAATACTTTAATTATTTAATTAACAAGGCTTATTGATATGTACAATTTCACGCTTCTTATTTCTCTTTACCTTGCTCATATTATTTTTGATTTTTATTTGCAACCTAAAAGCTGGATAGAAGCGCGGAATTCACTTCACTACAAATCTAAAGAGCTTTACTTTCATTCATTACTACAAGGTGGGATCACATTTATCGTTCTGATCGTAATGGCAAAAGTCAATTTCAATGCTATTTTGGTTTACAGCCTTATTATATCTATCACTCATTATTTATTCGATCTCGCAAAATCTTATACTGATAATTCTCTAAAATGGTTTATTACCGATCAAGTATTTCATGTTAGGTACACTGATTAGCTTTAGCATATCTATCTTTATAGGACTTGCTACTTCCTATTTTGTGACTCAACTCCCTATAGGAAAATAACTCATCAAACTTCTGGGCTAAATATCATTTTTCTAATGGGAATCCCTCAGGGAACGACTGGCAACGTATTCGTTTTGATAATATTCCCTCTAAAAATCCAGTCAGATTTTCTGCAATAAATTCTATCTCTGATCCTCTAGATGGAATAATAGCCATTGTCCAAAGCTCACTATTTTCTGATAAAACAACCCAAAAAAGCGTATCACCATTATCAGTAACACCAATGGGTAAAAGCCCATTACATTTTGGATATAGAACAAAAGGATAGTAATCAGGATCTTCATTGATTAATGAATCGAAATCTTCAAGTATCCACTCTTTTTGCTGAAAAAAATTAATGTACTCATTTTTGCTAAAGGGATTAAATAACGTTATAAAATCAGCTATCTGACCTGATCCATATTGGGTGATAAACGCAATATAATCGTTGGGAAGGGCATATTTGTTATCAATTAATGGCCATTTCTCTTCTTTTCCATTTTCATGTATTGCAGAAGGAATAGGTAGTTGCTGATTTAATGCCGTTAACATCACTATCTCACTTATTTGAGTTCTATTACACTGTGTAATGTATGGTATTTTAGAGTGAGTATCACTTTTATCATAATCATGCTGATAGTTATCACTCTATTACCCTAGTAAACAAACCTATATTAAAAAGAAAACAAACCATGACCACACCAGTACGTACCATTACATTTATTGATAGTGCTTATCCTAAACCTCATGCAATCAAAGAGTTTGTCTGGTCTGGTCGATTAGATAAACACGGTCAACTTTGGTTTGATCTGCACCTTAGAAGTAACAGTTACTATTTAAGTGAAGGTGAGGATTATCTTGATGATATAGATGAAGATGAATTAAATGATGAGGAAGAATATACCAGCCTTGCACACTGGCAAGCTCAAATCGTTTGGGATAATTATCACTGCTGTACACTCTCCTCAACTTATTGGTCTGACGACCAAGGTATTTTGCTCAGCACAGGAAATACACCGTTTGATTTTGATAACTTTATTAATCATCAATTTAATGTTGATATTGCCCCTCAAATCGATAGTGATACCGATGAGGATGAAGAAAGAGCAGAGGTCCCCGCTTTCAGTATTTACTTATTAGGTCATGATGCATGTAAAAATCATCAAATCACTTTCCAACGCCAATCCAATAATACTTTTAATATTGATTGGACAGGTAAAATTGCACTGACTTATGCGGGATTTGATGAATTTACTCATCAATTTATTGCAAGATTAGAAAATATTTCTTTTGATGGCTTTTATTTCCCTAAATCGTGGGATTTAGATAAAGCAACTCTGGAATTTAAAAAGGTACTTTCTCATTTTGAACATTATGAGTTTGTGTTAATTAATCCCAAAAGTCAGATTAAACAGTGGAAATTAAAATACATCGCTTAAATAGTGTGATGATTAATTAAAATACCTAATGATATTTATGTTGATATAAAATCCCTCATCTGTTTATATCAACATTGTCCATAAAGTAGGTAATATTTATTTTTATCAGGGAATGACAATGACTGCCTTACCACGAAAAAAAACATGGCAGATTGTCCTCACTATTATTCTAGTGGGGATAAACTTACGCCCCTTCTTAACTGGCCCTGGCCCTGTTATTGACAATATTATTGCCTCAACAGGAATGAGTTATAGCCAAGTCTCATTACTCACACTATTACCTATGCTTTTAATGGGAGTAGGGGCATTAGTCGTTCCTTTCTTACAGTCTTACATTCAAGTACGTAAAGGACTGTTAGTCGCAATGTTGATGCTTCTTATTGGCTCATTTTCTCGAGCTTATGTTTCTGATGGCAATCAGCTATTATTGACCGCCCTCTTCTGCGGTTTAAGTGTCGCTTATATTCAAGCGGTATTTCCTGGCATTATTAAAGGATGGTTTGGAAATCGAACGCCTATCATGATGGGACTATATTCCGCCATGTTAATGGGAGGAGGCGCACTAGGTGCTCAACTTTCCCCTATTCTTACCGCCCCTGATGGTCATTGGCAAAATGCTTTAGCATGGTTTGCACTTCCTGCTGGTTTTGCATTTGTTGCTATTCTTTTTTCTATTAAAAATAGCGCCACCTCTGCCAATAAAATATCACTCAATACCTTAATCTGGCGTCCTAGAACAGGGTTACTTATCTTAGGGTTTGGTTGTGTTAATGCAGGATATGCTTCAGTGGTAACATGGCTAGCACCTTTCTATCAATCGTTAGGAATGCCAAGCGCCCAAAGTGGCTCTCTAGTCGCTATCCTTTCCCTTTTTCAAGCTTCTGCCGCGTTGATTATTCCTTTCTTAGCGGCTAAAAATCACGACAGGCGTTTTTGGCTTACAATAACATTAATAAGCCAATTTATCGGTTTTGCCGCAATCATGACGATCCCCATGAGTTCGCCTTATCTTTGGAGTATTTTCTTAGGCTGTGGCTTAGGAGGATGTTTTTCCATGATGATGATTGTCGCGCTTGATCATATTCCAGATCCAGCGCAAGCGGGTGCTCTGTCAGCCTTAATGCAAGGTGGTGGCTTTATTATTGCCGCTTTTGGCCCATTAGTTGCTGTGCTATTACGCCAACCTGATGGAAGCTTTACTTATGCATGGGCATTTCATGCCATTTTAGTGATTATTACGATAGGATTATTTGCACGATTAAACCCTCGCCATTACGCAAAAGCCTATCCCGCCAATCATTCTATTTAATCATCATAAAAATATACACATAAAATAAGCGCCTTACTTTTTACAAATAAGGCGCTGAACAATGATAATAATCGAACACTACTTATGAAGATGATTAAGCAACGATATGTGTTCCTGTTTCACCTTTTAAGGCTGAAGCCAGTTTTTCTGGCGTTGTGATAATCACTCTTTTTCCACCCGCAGCTAAAAATGACAAACTCGCTTCGATTTTAGGAAGCATACTGCCTGGAGGAAAATGTCCCTCATGCATATATTGTGTCATTTCTGTCACAGAGGTTTCACCTAACGCTTTTTGTTCTGGCTTGCCGAAATGAATACAGACTTTTTCAACCCCTGTTGTAATAATCAGAATATCTGCATGTAATTCTTTTGCCAGTAACGTTGATGACAGATCTTTATCAATAACGGCATCAACACTTTGGTAATTACCTTGCTCATTTTTAATGACCGGAATGCCACCGCCTCCTACAGCAATAACAACATAGCCACATTCTGACAATGATTTAATTGCATTAGATTCAATTACATGCTGTGGAACAGGAGAGGCAACAACTCGACGATAACCACGACCAGAGTCTTCAACAAAATGCCATTGAGGATTTTCTTGCTTTAATTGTGCCATCTCTTGTTCAGAGAAAAATGCACCAATAGGTTTTGTTGGAGAAACAAAGTTGGGATCGTTTTTATCTACTTCAACTTGTGTAATAAGGGTAATTGCTTGTTTATTGTGTTGAACACGAAGCTTATTGGTTAACGCTTGTTGTATTAAATAACCAATACCTCCTTGTGTATCTGCGACACAGTTGGCTAATGGTGTTAATGGTAAACCTTCTTGTACATGTGCAACTTCCGCACGGCGTAAATCAAGCCCTACTTGTGGCCCGTTACCATGAGTTAAAACGATATTATACCCTTCAGCCACCATGTCACTAATATGGGCTGCAACCTCTTGTACTGCTTGTTCTTGATGAGCGATAGACTGGCTTGCATTGTCTTTAATAATACTGTTGCCTCCAATGGCAACAACAACGAGTTCTTTCATGTTTCACTCTCAATGATATTATTGGCAATTAAAGTAGAAATAACTCACCTCTACTCTTAGAGGTTGGGTTAATAAGGCCGCCATATCGCTAACCATTTTCCCCATTTTTATTTTTAATGAGATAAACATTATCGTGTTAAACAATATCTATTCATTAATTGCGCAGGATGATAGCAGAGAATGTAAATAAAACATCTATTACTCAACGTTTCTCTTAAAATACGGGAGGAAAAGGAGGAAAGGCGTCATCAAACATATCGATAACACCTTATTCAATACAGTAAGCGGGATGGTTAGTTCTTTTTCATTTTGCTACATCATAAATATCCGGTTGATAAACATCCGGCATATCGGTAATTAGCATATCAACACCCCATTGCTCAAAATCTTTCACTTCTTCAGGATTATTCGGGGTATAACAATAAATTTCATAGCCTGCCTGTTTTAATAACTGTGCTTGTTCTTGTGTAAGATACTTGTAATTACAATGCACACTAAAACCATCAATCGCTTTTAGTGTTTCTAACGCATTATCAGGGATCTCATCCCATAATTGGCCTCTGTGAATAGAAGGCAGGAATCGTTTCATAACAGTAAGTGCATGCGTATCAAAAGAAGAAAATAAAATTTGCTCATTCGGAATATCTGCACTTTTTATCATATCAGAAACCGCTAAACATAAACGCTCAACATCATCATCAGGCCATGTCTTCAACTCAATATTAAGCTTTGTTCCTGAACGCTTAATTAATTGCAATCCTTGTCTTAAAGAAGGAATTTTCTCACCTTGATAGAGTGAGCTAAACCAACTTCCTGCATCAAGACGATGCAAATCATCTAAGGTATGAAAACGCACAGCACCTTGCCCATTTGTGCAACGATTAACTGTTTTATCATGAATAAGCACAGGAACATGATCCGCGGTTAATTGCACATCCGTTTCAATCCATTCACACCCGAAATCAATTGCCATTTTAAACGCAGCCAATGTATTTTCAGGGGCTTTTCCAGAAAAACCTCGGTGAGCAGCTATCTTCATTTCTCTCTCCTTTTCATTTGTGCCGACATCATGACAACCATTTATGACAGCAATTTGACAGTCATACCATCAATATATCTTCATTTAATTGTCACCCCTTTGTCATAAACAACATTTAGGGTAATTCGCAGATTAGATTGCACCTTTAACTTTCGATTAAAAAGGAAATTCTGCATGTCGATAAAATCAATAACAGGTCTTGCTGTTGCAATGGCGTTATTTACTTCTCCTACACACGCAAAAACACAAATTGAATGGTGGCATGCAATGGGAGGTGCGCTCGGTCAGAAAGTTAATCAAATCGCCTCTGATTTTAATGCAAGCCAATCTGAATATGAGATAAAGCCTGTTTATAAAGGCACTTATGCTGAAACGATGACCAGTGCAGTAGCCTCGTTTCGTGCTAAAAACCAACCTGCTATTGTGCAAGTCTTTGAAGTCGGTACAGCCAGCATGATGGGCGCTAAAAAAGCCGTTTTCCCGGTTTATCAATTAATGGAAAAAACTAACGAGCCTTTTGATCCTAATAGTTATCTCTCTACTGTGACGGGCTATTACACCACCAGCGATGGCAAAATGATGTCACTGCCCTTTAATAGCTCAACCCCCGTGCTTTATTACAACAAGGTTCTATTTAAAAAAGCAGGTATAGAGCAACCGCCTAAAACATGGAAAGAGATGGAAGCTGTATCTCAGAAACTGCTCGATTCTGGAGTGAAATGTGGATTTACCACCACATGGCAATCATGGACTCAAATAGAAAACTTTGGGGCACGTAATAATTTACCTATTGCGACAAAAAATAATGGTTTTGATGGCTTAGATACGACGTTTCTATTTAATAAAGCCCCTTTCGTGGCTCATATTCAACAAATGGCAGATTGGTCTAAATCAGGTATTTTCAAATATGGTGGGCGCCAATCCGATTCAATGCCTCTATTTTATACTCAAGAGTGCGCCATGGTGATGGAATCATCCGCTGGTTTTGCTGGTATTAAAGAGAATATGAAAGGCATTGATATTGGTGTTAGCCAATTACCTTATGACGATACGCTGGTACAAAAACCCGCTAACACCATTATTGGTGGTGCGTCTTTATGGGTTATGTCAGGGCGTCCAGATGCGGAATATAACGGTGTGGCGAAATTCTTCACTTATCTTTCAAGCCCTGAAGTACAAGCTGATTGGCACCAAGCTACCGGTTATCTTCCTGTTACTAAAGCCGCTTACGCATTGACGCAACAACAAGGCTTTTATCAGCAAAATCCAGGGGCTGACACCGCAATATTACAAATGACAACCTCAGAACCGACTGCAAACTCTAAAGGATTACGCTTTGGTAATTTCTTACAAACACGCGAAATTGTTGATGAAGAGTTAGAAAAAGTATGGTCAGGAAAACAGAGTGCTCAAGCTGCATTGGATAATGCTGTCACACGTGGAAATGAGCAATTACGCCGCTTTGAACGTACTCAACAATAATCATTTATATTAGGCGAGCCAAGTGCTCGCCTTCTGTTTTTATCGATTTACTGGATACTGTATGGCTTCTCAATCCATTTATTTTAAACAAAAATGGTTACCTCTAGCGCTGATTTTTCCTCAACTAGCTATCACACTTATCTTTTTTATTTGGCCTGCTGGGCAAGCTTTCTTTCAGTCATTTCAATTAGAAGATGCGTTTGGCCTGAGTAGCGAGTTTGTTGGTCTCGAAAACTTTCAGCGTTTATTTAGCAATAGTTACTATTTTGACAGTTTAATCACCACATTGATTTTTAGCACCAGTGTTGTCTTTCTCTCTATGTTATCTGCACTTGTTTTGGCCGGCATTGCCGAGCAAATTTTACGAGGCAAACTGTTTTATCGCACAATTTTAATTTCACCCTATGCCATTGCGCCAGTTATCGCGGGTTTTCTTTGGTTATTTATGCTTGATCCTACGATTGGTGTATTAAGCCAATTATTAAAACAGATAGGCATTAATTGGGATCCCGTACTGAATACCCATCATGCTATGTGGATGGTGATTCTAACGGCGACATGGAAACAAGTGAGTTATAACTTTCTGTTTTTCCTCGCAGCCTTGCAATCTGTACCTAAATCACTATTAGAAGCAGCCGCTATTGATGGCAGTGGACCTATTAAACGCTTTATAACAATAAGCTTTCCGCTTATTTCACCGACCACTTTTTTCTTACTGGTCGTGAATTTTGCTTATGCCTTTTTTGATACATTCGCGATTATCCATGCCATGACACAAGGTGGCCCTGGCAGTAGTACATCAACACTGGTTTATAAGGTCTATAACGATGGTTTTGTGGGATTAGATTTAGGCTCCTCTGCTGCACAATCCGTTATTTTAATGTTTATCGTCGCGATATTAACCATTATTCAATTTCGTTATGTTGAGAAAAAGGTGGCTTACTGATGGTTGAACGCAGACCTTTATTTCACGCTTTTTGCCACTTGATCCTCATTGTTGGCATTCTTTCTGTCGCATTTCCTGTATGGATAGCGCTTGTCGCTACAACACATCAAAATACCGAATTTGCCACAGGATCGCCGCTTTGGTTCGGCACTGAAGGTTTCAGTATTTTTAAAACCCTATTGTCACAAGTGGGTACAACACAAAATAGTGCGATCTCAATTAACAGTATGTTGTTGAATTCATTAATCATGGCGTTAGTGATCACTATCGGAAAATTAATCATTTCAATTTTATCAGCCTATGCGGTTGTATTCTTTCGCTTTCCAGGCCGTATGCTTGCCTTTTGGACCATCTTTTTTACATTAATGCTGCCCGTTGAAGTTCGTATTATGCCGACATTTGAGGTTGTTACTAACCTTAATATGCTGAACTCTTATGCAGGATTAACCATTCCATTAATTGCCAGCGCTACCGCTACTTTTTTATTTCGACAATTCTTTCTTACTATTACCCCGGAGCTTATTGAAGCAGCCAAAATTGATGGCGCAGGCCCGATAAGATTCTTTTTCACCATCTTACTTCCTCTTTCACGTACCAATATAGCCGCCTTGTTTGTTATCACATTTATTTATGGCTGGAACCAATATCTTTGGCCAATGCTTATCACGACAGATACCCACTATTACACTATTGTGATGGGTATTAAACAGATGGTTGCGGTTTCCGATGGTGTTATTGAATGGAATAAAATTATGGCAACCACATTAATTGCGATGTTGCCTCCTGTCTTTATCGTCATTCTGATGCAAAGAGCCTTTGTAAAAGGCTTTATTGATACGGAGAAATAACATGACAACCGTCACTCTCACTGATTTAGAAAAGCGTTACCCAAATGGTCATCAAGCCATTTCAAAATTAAATCTTTCTATTGAGCAAGGCGAAATGGTGGTATTAGTCGGCCCTAGCGGTTGTGGTAAATCGACATTACTGCGAATGATTGCGGGATTAGAAACCATTACACAAGGTGATTTACTTATTGATAATTTGCGTGTTAATGAACACGAACCCAGTGAGCGTGATATCGCCATGGTTTTTCAAAACTACGCTCTTTATCCCCATATGTCGGTTTATAACAACATGGCATATGGCTTGCGTAATCGAAAAACACCAAAAGCAAAGATTGAAGAACTTGTCACAAATGCAGCTCAAATGCTGGAAATCAGCCATTTACTTGATAGAAAACCTAAAGAGCTATCAGGTGGGCAACGACAACGTGTGGCAATGGGCAGAGCCATTGTCCGTAAACCTAAAGTCTTTTTATTTGATGAGCCACTCTCTAATCTTGATGCAAAATTACGTGTACAAATGCGCCTTGAGATAAAAAAGCTACAACGAAAACTCTCCACAACGTCGATCTACGTTACACACGATCAAGTTGAAGCTATGACATTAGCCGATAAGTTGGTGGTGCTAAATCAAGGAAATATAGAACAAGTAGGCACACCGTTAGATATTTATGAAAGCCCAGCTTCGGTGTTTGTGGCTACCTTTATGGGTTCTCCTGCAATGAATATTTTAGAAACTTCCATTAATCATGGTGTAATTGAAGTCGCTGATGGGCACATTGCTGTTTCATCTCAGCACCTTCCTTATCAAGCGATTAAATTAGGTTTACGCCCTGAGCATTTACTCATTAGCCACCAGCATCCTATGTTCCATGTTGATGTTGAATTTATTGAAGCATTAGGTGCTGATGTTTTAATTTATGCCACAACCTGTGATAAACAAAAACAACCTGTTGTTATTCGCGCGCCGAACGATCATGGTGTGAATATTGGTCACAAAATAGGTCTTACTATTCATCCGGAAAACCTACATTTCTTTGATGAGCAAACAGGAAAACGTATTAATCGCCCTTTTATGATCATCAGTGAATTAATGGTTTCATAAAATATTGATATCGTTTTTTTCATTTTCAGTTTAATCTGAATAGCGATGTGTTGAGCATCGCTATTTATTTAAAACAAAGCAATAAATATCAAAAATATAAACTTTGTCAGAATTAAACAAATAAAAACCCGTACTAAATACCGTGTTCTTTTGATATTATTCCAAATAAATAAAAAACAACATCACTTACACTTAAAATAAGTATAATTAAATGTTTTATATAATATTTAACCAACAAAGCTTATCTTTTTAAACTTAGCCTACCAATTAATTATCTTAATTTTAAACAAGTTAAATTTATTAATCCATTTTTTACTCATGTTAAGGAAAGAAATAATAATACATTTTTGCTAAGGAAAGAAAAAAACATATATGGAGATATATTTTTTCATAAAATACCTATATTGCGCCAATAGATAAGCACTGTTATTCTTCTGCTCGAATTTGATCTGCACTTATATAAACTGCCAAGCAGAAAAGGACTTAATTAAAAAATGAAAATTAAATTACTTGCTACAGTGATGGTATCAGCAGCACTACTCTCAGGTTGTCAAAACCTCAATACCGATATGCTGACTAAATCAGGAACCCAACTTTTCCAAGCTGCAACATTAAGCGATGATGATATCAAAGCACTAACAAATGATGCATGTAAAGAAATGGATGCGCAAAATAAAGTCGCTCCAGCCAATAGCACTTACACCAAACGTTTAAATAATATCGCTAAAGCGTTAGGTAATGAAGTTAATGGCACTCCGGTAAATTACAAAGTTTACATGACTAAAGATGTGAACGCATGGGCTATGGCTAACGGTTGTGTTCGTGTTTATAGTGGTTTAATGGACATGATGACAGATAACGAAGTTGAGGGCGTTTTAGGTCATGAAATGGGTCATGTTGCTTTAGGCCATACCCGTAAAGCAATTCAAGTTGCTCACGCAACAGTTGCTGCACGTACGGCAGCAGCATCAGCGGGTGGCGTTGCAGCACAATTAAGTAGCTCACAATTAGCTGAAATGGGTCAGAAATTAATTAATGCTCAATTCTCACAACATCAAGAAACTGAAGCAGATAATTTCTCTTATGATCTGCTAACAAAACGTGGCGTTAATACAGCAGGGTTGGTTACAGGCTTTGAGAAGCTCGCTAAATTAGGTGGTGGTGATTCAAGTATGTTTGATTCTCACCCACCATCAAAAGAGCGTGCTGATAATATCCGTAATCGCATCGCTGCAGATAAAAAATAATGACCTCGCCCCTATATCTCATGATATGGGGGTTTTCTTTTCAGGCTTATCGGTTATGAATGACGAAAACGATCCACAACATCGGCAAAAAAACGTTTAATTGCTTGCCTTTCCTGCTGATCATATTGTTCAAACAATGCAGACCATTTTGCTTGAGATTGTTGATGTAGTACCCCATGTGCATGAAAAAGCAGCTCTCCTTGATCGGTTAAAATAAAAAAGATCTCTTTTTGATTGTCTGCCAATTTTATTTTTTCAATCGCACCTTTTTTTTGTAATCGACTACAAATTTTTGAGACCGCTCCTCGAGTCATTGCCATATATTCACTGATAGTCGTTAGATTTCTCATGCTCTCCTCACCAATACAATGAATAACATGCAATTCTGTGAGTGAATAATTCTCTAACCCCTTCTCTTCTAATACTTTTTTATGCTCCTCATTGACATGTTCATCTTTAAGATGCAAGAAATCACTTAACCCTTTTAACAAGTCTTGTGTTGTTACATTCTCTTTTGTCATTTTGTTTCCTTGGAAAAAATATTTTAAAAAATAGTACCAAAAGTATTTACAACAATCAAAATGTCGCTATTATCTATTTTGTTTCCATGGAAACAAAATAGATAAAGAGAGACTATATAATGAAATTATCAATCCGCAGTTTGTTTTATCTCATTTGCTTTAGCGCACTATTAGGCTCTTTAGCACAAAATATTTATACCCCTGTACTTCCCTTGATACAGCAGCAATTTAATACCACGTTATCACTGGTTAATCTGACGGTATCTGCATTTACTTTTGCTATGGCTGTTATGCAACTATTTTATGGTTCATTGATTGATAAATGGGGAAGAAAGCCAATTTTACTCAGTGGATTAGCCATTTCTATTGTGGGTGCATTGGGTTGTGTTTGGTCTGACTCTATTGGCTTATTGATTTTTTGGCGTGTGATCCAAGCTATCGGTATTGCAGCCATTCCCGTAGTTGCAGCAACTATTCTTGGCGATCTTTACCAAGGAAACGATCGCGCAAAAGCAATGGGATCGTACCAAATGCTATTAGCACTAGCACCAGCTTGTGGCCCTTTGTTAGGTGGATATTTAGCGCAACATTATCAATATCAAGGTATTTTTATTTTTTTGGCTGTTATCGGTATCCTATTACTGATCACACATCTCTTTTATTTACCTGAAACACGTCCGGAGCAAAAGGAAACCTTTAAAAGCTTATCAGCGATGCAACAAGTGCTTATAGCGCCTGAGGGTAAATCTGTATTTGTCATGAGTTTTATGGTGTTTTATAACTATTTTTGTCTACTGGTTTTCTTACCCTTAATTGCCTTTCATCTCTATCAACTTAACAGCACTGAAATAGGTGGATTATATATGCCTATGTCGATAGCACTTGTCTTAGGTAGCTATCTTTACCGTAGAATTTGCCATCTATTTAGCGCTGAATATGGTGTGATTATTACCTCTTGTATCAACCTGACTATGTTGACGTTATTTGCACTCTTTTGGCAAATCTCATTACCTGTCATGCTTGGCTTAACTGTGTTATACGGGCTTTCTTTAGGCTTAACCATGCCAACGCACACTACATTATTAGCAAGTCAGTTTGGCTCAATGAGGGCAACTGCAATGGGGATTTATAACTTTATTCGTTATTGTGGAATGGCGGCTGGCCCTATAATTTCGGTCTATTTTGTGACTGACAATAACTATGAGCATGTCTTTTATTCTTGTGTGATCTTAACGAGTTTGGCATTGTGTTTCACCATTAAGACCTTAATGTCTTCATTAAAAGAAAAAAAACAAACTGCAAACTAACAGGATATCTAATGAAATTAACCATTGAAAAACTGGCACAGCTCTCTGAACAAGACCGTATTGATTTAGGCAAAATTTGGCAAGATCCACGTTATCAATCAGCTCTAACAAATGAGATAAACAACGAGAATGTACTCTTTGTGGCGAGATTTAATGAGCGATTATTAGCGGCTTGCTGGGTTAAATTATCAGATAAAAAAGCGGTTATTACTGATTTTATGGTCAGAGAAGTAACTCGTCGTCGCGGTGTTGGGCATTATTTACTGACACAATGTTTATCTGCCTATCCTGATATTTGCCATTGGCAGGCAATAAGCTTATCCGCAGAAGAAAATGGATATGATGTTGCACACGCTTTTTTAGTACACCATCAATTTAGCCCATCGCCACAATCTGATCTCTATGTTCTCAATATTTGACAAGTAGTATAAAGTCTAGCCACGTTGTAAGCCGTTTCACTAAGATTCTTTTGCGCATTATGAAGTGCATCATCCAGTGTAGAAACGCCCGGTACAATAGAGAAAACGGCATCAATACCCTGCTGATGAACCACATCATAGTCAGGTAAATAACCACCGACCAACGCAATAACAGGAAGGTGGTATTTTTTTGCCAATTTAGCAACGCCTGTCGGTGTTTTACCTTGCGCCGATTGGCTATCCATTCGACCTTCTCCAGTGATAACTAAATCAGCATCAATAAAATATTTTTCTAGTTGAACCGCTTTAGCAACCAGTTCAACCCCCGGCGAAAGCGTTGCTTGCGTAAAGGCAAGTAACGGTAGTGCCAACCCGCCCGCTGCACCACTTCCTGCAATATTAATAAGATTGCGTTGCGTCATTTTCTCCAGATAGGTACCAAAATGACGTAAGGCTTTATCAAGTTGCGCAATATCATCTTTGGTCGCGCCTTTTTGAGGACCAAAAATAGCTGATGCCCCTTTTTCTCCACACAACGGATTTGTTACATCACAAGCAATTTCGATCTCAACTTGCTTAAGTTTAGGGTTAAGCGTTGTGATATCAATAGAATGGAGCTGTGTTAATGCCTGTCCACCAAAAGGCAAAGAGGAGCCTAATTTATCTTTAAGTCCAAGACCAAGTGCTTGCATCATGCCAGCACCAGCGTCATTGGTGGCACTTCCCCCTAATCCTAAAATGATTTTTTTAACACCCATCTCAAGTGCGGCATTAATTAATTCACCCGTACCATAGCTGGTTGTTAAATTGGGATCACGTTGAGAGACCGGAATAAGATGAAGACCAGACGCTTGTGCCATTTCAATCACGGCAGTGGTGTTATCGCCTAAGATGCCCCACGTTGCTGTCACTTGCTTACCTAAAGGTGAGCAAACTGGCGTAGTAAATAATCGCCCTTGAGTTGCATCAATCAATGAAGTGACTGTACCTTCTCCTCCATCAGCCATAGGAATGCAATAGTATTGCGCATCTGGTAAATAGCGTGAAAACCCCTGTTTTATCGCTGTTGCAACTTCTTTCGCACTTAAGCTTTCTTTAAATGAATCAGGGGCGATAACTATTTTCACGTTATATTCTCCGGGCAATAAAAAAGCGATATTTTCATATCGCTTTTATAACATACTCTACTTTATGAGAGCGTGTACATGGTCTGAAATGTGATTAATCTTCAATCGCTAAACGCAATTTTTTCATCGCATTTTTTTCTAATTGGCGAACACGCTCAGCAGATACACCATATTTTGTCGCCAAATCTTGCAATGTCGATTTGTTATCATCATCTAGCCAACGAGCACGAATAATATCTTGGCTACGTTCATCAAGAGTTTCAATTGCTGACGTCAGTTTATCTGCTGCATGATTATCCCAGTTATCTTCCTCAATGCCGTCGGCAAAGTCTGAAGACTTATCTTCTAAGAAAAGTACTGGAGCAATAGGATGTGAGTCATCACTATCATCAGCAGTCATATCAAATGCCATATCTTGTGCTGACATTCGTGATTCCATTTCTCGGACATCACTTTCTGACACGCCCAATTCTCTTGCGACTAATTCCACTTCATCTTGATTAAACCAACCTAAACGCTTTTTATTTTTTCGCAGATTAAAAAACAGTTTACGTTGAGATTTAGTGGTCGCGACTTTCACGATACGCCAGTTACGTAGCACATATTCATGAATTTCTGCTTTGATCCAATGTACGGCAAAAGAGACTAGTCGAACACCCACTTCTGGGTTAAAACGGCGAACCGCTTTCATCAGACCAATATTACCTTCTTGGATAAGATCGGCTTGGGGTAGGCCATAGCCAGAATAGCTGCGAGCAACATGAATAACGAAGCGCAGATGTGAAAGGATAAGCGTTCTTGCTGCATCCAAATCACCCTCGTAATGCAGCCGTTCAGCGAGTTCCTTTTCTTCCTCTGCCGTTAACATCGGATAGGAATTGGCTGCACGTATATACGCTTCAATGCTGCCTTGCGGAACCAATGCTAAGGATTGCATTTCTTTTGTCATTCAAATCCTCATGAAAATCAAATAGATAATTAATATTAATACTGTATGGCGAGTAGGAAGAACCTTATAATAGCACTTAACAGGTCATAGTCGGAGGTAGATATTATGTTTTACAACGTAATTTGACCAGCATAAAGACTAAAGGTTCATATCGCATCTATGTTTACATATCTTTGTACTTTACCAAGCAAACCACAAATTCATCTATTAAAAACAGAACTTAATTAGTATAGATTAAGTGTAGAACATTATTATGCCAAAGATAGTGGTGTGATAACATGGCAAGGTTGCGATAATAATGCAACCTGCCGTAATAAAAAGGGAAAAAGGTGCTAAAATATTATTCGGGTGTGAATTGACGCAAATGTTGCATTGTCGTCAACCATGCAGCCAGCCAGCCAATTATCATAGCAACAAGAATAAGAATGATAGATTCATCAAAGCCTAATCCTGAGATGGAAAATGACGTTCCAAACACGGTCGCGGCTTGAGTCACCACATCTGAGAGTTTCCATACCAGTAAAGCTGAAAAAATTAGGGCGAATACGGCGCCAATAAAACCAAGGATCAATCCCCAATTAAGGAAAGGACGCATAATAAAACCGTCAGTTGCACCAATTAGCTTCATCACATTAATGGTATCGCGTCGACTGAAAATATTGAGGCGCACACTGTTACCAATTACCAGCAACAGGGCAACAACCATCAATGTACCAATGACCAAAGCGATTTGCCCAACTAATGAAGTTAACGTTGAAAGCCGAGTAAACCAACTATCATCCATTCTTACTTCATCAACACCGGGTATTTTCGCTACTGTATCACGCAAATTCACCATCAATTGTTGATCACTAGGCTCCATAACTGGTGTCACAATCGCAACCGCAGGTAATGGATTCTCTTCTAACATATCTAACGCACTACTAAAACCAGACCAAGAACGAAATTCCACTAGCGAATCTTGTCGTGAAAGATAGTTAACATTCTCAACTTTATCTAAAGCTTCTATCTTCTTGATTGTGGCTTCAGCTAATGAATCATCAAGAGATTTATCAAGATAAACGGTTAACTGCGGTGTTGGATACCATTGTTCTGCCGCAGTTGAAACATTCTTCCACACAATATAAAAGATGCTAGGCAAGGTGAGAGAAATAGCAACAACCATTACCGTTAAAAAAGAGGAGAGCGGCTGACGTAAAAAATCTGCCATCGTGTTACGCCATGCATAACGCCACTGTTCGCGTCTTCCCCCTTTTAGCGCCTTGGTTTTTGCACTTGGCGTTGGCTTTGATTTACGGGAACTTTTTGCTTTAGCCATTTTGTCCTCCCACCATTCTGCCTTGCCCTAATGTAAGAATGCGATAATTTCTGCGTTCTATCAGCGACATATCGTGTGTCGCCATTAACACGGTTACGCCAACACGATTGAACTCTTCAAAAAGACGCATAATGCCTTCTGAAAGCTCACCATCAAGGTTACCTGTTGGTTCATCTGCGAGTAAAACAGTCGGTTTATTCACAACCGCGCGCGCAATACCGACACGTTGTTGTTCACCACCAGAGAGTTGAATAGGATAATTTTTGGCTTTATCCAAAAGCCCTACTTTATCTAAAGCAGCTGAAACTCTGCGCCGAATATCTTCTTCACTTGCGCCAGCAATAATCAGGGGAAGAGAAACGTTGTCATAAACCGTTCTGTCCATCAATAAGTGGTGATCTTGAAAGATCATCCCAATTTGACGACGCAGAAAAGGGATCTCACTATTTTTTAGTCTACTGATATCATGACCAGCAAACCAAATAGCACCATCACTGGGTCGTTCTATTCCACAAATTAATTTAAGCAATGTACTTTTACCGGCACCAGAGTGACCTGTTAAAAAAGCCATTTCACCAGGGCGAAGATGAAAATCAACTCCCTGCAATGCTTGTCTTCCACCTAAATAAGCCTTGCTGACGTGTTCGAAGCGGATCATTAAAACTACTCCTCGCGGGCAAACAGAGCCTCAATAAAATCGTCGGCCTTAAACGGACGTAGATCTTCAATTCCTTCACCTACCCCGATATAGCGGATAGGAATACTAAACTGATCAGCAATGGAGAAGATAACGCCTCCTTTTGCTGTACCATCGAGTTTAGTCAATGTTAATCCAGTTAGCCCAACTGTTTCATTAAAGAGTTTAGCCTGGCTCACTGCATTTTGTCCGGTACTTGCATCTAACGTCAGCATCACTTCATGTGGTGCTTCTTCGTCTAATTTCTTCATAACACGAACGATTTTTTTCAGCTCTTCCATTAAATGGGATTTATTCTGCAATCGTCCTGCGGTATCAGCAATAAGAACATCGACACCTTTTGCCTGTGCTGATTGAATTGCATCAAAAATCACAGATGCAGGATCAGCGCCTGTATGTTGTGCGACAACAGGAATATTATTGCGCTCTCCCCAAACTTGTAACTGTTCAACAGCAGCAGCACGGAAGGTATCACCTGCCGCTAACATGACAGATTTACCCTCAGCTTGGTATTGTCGCGCTAATTTTCCGATTGTAGTTGTTTTACCCACACCATTAACTCCGACCATCAAAATAACAAAAGGTTTTTTACCTTCAATATTTAATGGCTTATCAACTTTCGTTAAGATCTCGGCCATCTCTTCACGTAATTTGCCGTAAAGGGCTTCAGCATCTTTAAGATCTTTATGTGTTGCGTGTTTGGTCAGGCTGGTGATGATTTTAGTCGTGGTTTCCATTCCCACATCAGCAATTAAGAGTTGCTCTTCTAACTCTTCAAAAAGCTCATCATCAATTTTCTTACCACGAAATAGGCCAAGAAATCCTAAACCTAAATTCTGGCGAGTTTTCAGTAAACCTTTTTTCAGTCGACTAAAGAAACCTTCTTTCTTAGGTTTTTCTTGTTCAACAACTTTATCTGCTAGCACTTCTTCACGTAAAGCTTCAATATCTTCAGCTTCTGCTTGCGCAATAGCGAGACGTTCGTTTTCCTCTTCTTGCGCAAGGCGTTGGGCTTCAGCTTCTTGTGCCAGACGTTCCTGCTCTGCGCGTTCC